>CBDUQI010000118.1:0-17730 GCA_965369325.1 uncultured Gammaproteobacteria bacterium | reverse complement strand
AAACGCGTCAAGGAGCTGGCAGAACGGTTTTCTGACGATATCGTGGTGGGCGCGATGCAGGAGTTGCTGGACCGCAACTACCGCGCGATGGCGCATTTGATTAGCACCCAGATCCCGGAGAAAAAGCAATCCTTCGAAGACTACATTTGCGATGACGGTATGGGCATGGGGCCGTACAAGATCAAGTGCGAGATGTGGCGCGAGGGTGATAAAGTTATCTTCGACTTTGAAGGCACCGACCCGCAGTCGATCGGTTCGATCAACTTTTACTTGAACGAAGAGATGTTCAAGATGTTCTGCGGCGTGTTTATGATCATGGTGTTCGATCCGCAGATACTGTTTAACGACGGCTTCTACGATCTGATGGAAGTGCGTATCCCGCAAGGTACCCTGCTAAAACCCAAACATCCGGCGGCGCTATCGTGCCGCACTCACGCGCTCGGGCGCATCTTTGATGTAATTGGTGGCCTGTTCGGACAGGGTAATCCGGACTTTCTGTGTGCGGCCGGATTTTCCGACAGCCCGCACTTTATGTACTCCGGGTACAAGCCTGACGGCGAATGGTACCAGTTGTATCAGATTGGTTTCGGCGGTATTCCGGGCAAGCCCTCAGGCGATGGCCCCGATGGGCATTCGCTGTGGCCGGCTTTCACCAATGTGCCGAACGAGTTTCTGGAATGTAACTTCCCACTGCGGATTGATGTGTATGAGACGCTCATCGATACGGGTGGGCCGGGGGCTCACCGGGGCGGCAACGGCTTGCGTATTGGCTACCGTTTTCTAGCCGATGGGGAGATCTCCATTCATGACGATCGCTGGTTAACCTACCCGTGGGGGGTAAACGGCGGCTTGCCTGGCGAGCGCAGCAAAAAAGTGATGGTGCGTACCGATGGCAGCGAGCAGCTGATGGAATCCAAGTGCGATCGGATTGTGGTGAACGCAGGTGACCTGCTGTACTTCGATACCTGGGGCGGTGGCGGTTGGGGTGATCCGTACGAGCGGCCAGCGGATACGGTTGCGCTGGACGTCGACCGTGGTCTGGTCAGCCCCGAGGGTGCCCGGCGCTATGGCGTGGTGGTGAACGAGGATCGGTCGGTTGATCGGGCGGCGACGGATGCACTGCGCGCGCAACTGCGCAAGGCACGTCCGGAGAAGGCGCTGTTTGATCGTGGCGGCACGCTGAAGGAGCTGCTCGCACGTTGCCAGGAAGAAACCGGCCTGGCCCCGCCGTCTCCGCCGAAGTTTCTGGCCCGCTTCAAACGCGGCGCTGCATAGCAGCGCAGTTCAATGACCCGGCGCCAGCGCACATCGATGCCGCTGGCCTTTGCAGGAGAACAAAATGGCGACGCATGAGGATTTTGGATACGGCGCACGCAAGATCGGTTACGGCAATCGCCCGGCGATACTGGTGGTGGACTTCCAGCGTGCATTTACCGATCCGGAGTTTGAGCTGGGGCGCTCGGATCATGTGACGCGCGCGGTGGACAACACCGTTAAATTGCTGGAGGTCGCGCGGGCTCACGAGGTGCCCGTCGCCAAGTGCTACACCGCGTTCGAATCCGAGCGTGATATTCAGCACTGGAAGTTGGATGTGCTGCATGAGCGGTTCTGGTACGGCGACCCCAGCACCGAGATTGAGCCGCGTATTCATGATGGCGATTACGACTTTACGTTTTGCAAAACGGCGCCTTCGATATTCTTCGAAACGCCACTGAAAACCTTTCTGATTAAAAACCAAGTCGATACCACGATTATCTGCGGCTGCACTACCAGCGGCTGCGTGCGCGCGACCATTATTGATGCCTTCTCTTACGGTTATCGGGTGATTGTGCCGGAGCCGTGTGTTGGCGATATGGCGTCCGGGCCACACGATGACAATCTGCGCGATGTAGGGCGCCGCTACGCGGATGTGACCACGTTGGAAGAGGTGATCGCCTACCTGAGCGGTGATGCAGGCATCGCTCGCGCAACCGGTTGATGGTGCGCCAGCCTGACAGCGAGTCGCAGGCCGCCCCTTGCCCGCGGGCCTATTTGCTAGGTGCAGGGGTGGGTGCGGGGTCGCTGCGCCGGTGATAGATGCGATGGGCGGCTCGCAGGTGCGCAGCCATCACATTGCGCGCCCACTCAGCATCGCGCGCCTTGCACGCCGCCACTAATTCTTCGTGGTGACGGTTGCTGCGCTTAAGATCATCCTCGCCGTAGTGGTTGAGCGTTCGCAATACCATCGGCGTATGGATTAGTGAGGGCAACAGGGCGCTTAGCCGCTCGCTGCCGGCGGCCTCCAGCAGAATGTTGTGAAAGCGATTGTTGGCTACCATCACCGCCTGATAATCCTCAAAGCATTGCGCGGGAAGCGCTTGGGAGATCTGCGCGATGCACTCTTCCAGTTGTTGTAATTGCTCTGGCGTGGTGCGGGTTGCGGCGCGCGCGGCAGCATAGCCTTCGAGCAAAACCCGCAGGTTGAAGATGTCGTCCACCACCTCGGGCGACCAATCGGCCACATAGGCTCCGCGATGAGCGCGAAAGATTACAAAGTGCTCTGCCTCCAGACGCCGTAAGGCTTCGCGAACGGGCGTTCGGCTGACGCCAGTGCTTTCCGCGATTTTTTGTTCCGCAAGGTGTTCGCCCGGGCTGAAACGGCCATCGAGAATCGCATCGCGAATGAGTTCATACGCTTTTTCATTGGCTTTGCTCATGGTACTGGCCACCTGGTTGCTGCTGCGAGTGCGTCCCGAGCAGAGCCGCGTTATTGTTTAATCCTCTCCGGATTGTATACAAAATCAGCCTAAAATGGCGGATTAGCGCAGTTTTTGCCTGATCAGTGTACTAAGTTGTATCTTTCCTGCCCTGTTGTTAGTGGGTGGAGATGTGCGACTTGATCCGACGTGACAAGTGTCGCATGATAGTGACATATGTCACGTAAGCAGCCTGATCAGCATTCCACACAAATACCCGCCGAGGTCGCCACGGGCCGCCCTTCTGTGGGGCGTCCATCCAACACCGAGTTAATTCTGCTCAAGGCGTTGTGGGACTGCCCGGTGCTTAGCGCACGGGAAATTCACGAGCGCACCGCGTCACGTCTTGGATGGTCTTACTCCTCCACCCGCAAGACGCTTGAGCGTATGCGCGATAAGGGCCTGGTGCAGGTGCGGGAGTTGCATGGCGTGAACGTCTATGTTGCGACGGTTGCCAAAGTGGCCACGCTGGCGTTGATGGCGCGCGATTTCATGCAGCGCGTGCTGGAGATCGAGGCGCCGCTGCAAGCCTCTGCTTTCGTTGACAGTCGCTTGCTGGATGAGGATGAGCTCGCGCAGTTGGAAGCTCTGTTGCAAGAGCAAGCGCCGGCGCGAAAGGACGATCGCTGATGCAGGGGGTAGTAAGCGAGTTTGCCGCCGCGTGGCTGCCGCTTGCCTGCGCCTGGTGGGCGTGGAGCCTGGCGGTCTGGGCGATGGCAATGCTTATCCAGTCTCGCTACCCAAGCCCGGATTGGGATGGTTATTGGCTGGCCGCAATTGCGGTCGCGGTGTTGCCGGCGGTGGGGACCCTAGGTGGCGTGTTTGGCAATGGCAGCGACGGCGCACCGCTCGCGCTGATGCCGGTCCTGTCCGCTTCGCCGCTGCTGGCGGATGGCCCATCCGAAGCACTTGCGGCGCCGCCCTCCGCCTGGGTTGCCAGCTCGATGACAGCGGCCGCTTTGCTGTATCTGGTGGTTGCGTTGCTTGGGGCTGCGCGCGTGGTTTATCAATACCAGTGTCTGCGCCGGAATTTGCGCGACTGCAGGCTGCCCGATGAGGTGGCGCCCGAAGCGCTGGCCGCTGCGCTGGGGTATCGCGTGGTGATTGCGGGCTGGCGCCTGCCCCCGCTGGCGCTGGGTGTCTGTTCGCCGCTGATTGTTATCCCATTGCACGTCGCGCACGCGCTCAGCCCCGCCCGCTTACAATTGGTGATCCGTCATGAAGCCGCGCACATTAACCGTCACGACCCACAGACCACGCTGCTACTTCAACTTGTGAGGGCACTGTGTTGGCCGAGTCCGGCTGTACGCGCAATGGTACGGCGCTGGGCGCTGGCCTGCGAGATGCAGGCCGATGCCGCCGTCCTGCGGCATTTCGATGTTGGTTCGCCAGGCAGCAACCGCGGGCACGGCGTTGATGCGAACGAATCTTTTACTGCGAGCCACTACGCTAGCACGCTGGTGAGTGTGGCCCGAATTAACAGCGGACGGGCACTGCCATGCCCGTCCGCCACCCTCATCAACCATCACTTCAGGAGTGTGCAAATGAGAGTCCGTTGTATTTTGGAAGGCGCTGGTGTGCGCCGCAAGCCCATAGCTGCCCGCGTCAGCTTGTTGTTGGGCGCCTTGGCGCTAGGTAGCGGGGCTCTGGGCGGATTGGCCTGGGCCGGTTCCATAGATGGGGCGCCGATGTTGGTTGGGCGCATAACCTCTGCGTTTGGCCCGGTGAAGGCGGGGGGCAAATTTCACCACGGCGTGGACATTGCCGCACCGCTCGGCACCCCCATTCTCAGCCCGGTCACGGGCACAGTGACGGCAGCGACCGATCTTTTCAACGATACCGCCGCCTGGGGCAAAGTGGTGGTCATAGACGCCGATGACGGGCTCAGTGTGATGTTCGCGCATCTGCAAAGCTACCGTGTTACTCATGGCGATCGCGTTGAAGTGGGCCAGGTACTTGGCCGCGTCGGCAACACGGGCGTGAGCTCGGGCCCGCACGTTCACGTTGAAACGCGAAGAAATGGTGAGCGTATGGATCCATCCAAGGTGTTTTCGGCGGTTCAGTTGGCTGGCGCGAAATAGGGCTCGGTCTCGCCCGTCAGGCGTAATGCTGATGGAAGGTGGTTGGCTGGTGATGCTGCAGCGCCCAGCGCTGGCGCAGATGCCAATGGCGTGAATTTACTTGCCGGGAGGCAAACGTTCCACCCAATTGAGCTCCTCCGCCGTGTACATACCAATGACGGTGCCGCGGGTAAGGCCAATCGGCATTTTCGCGTGCGTGGGGGAGATGGCGGTGCGCCCGCCCATAATCTCGGCGTAGCGTTGCGGGTGCAGTGGTTCGCGTCGCGGCTCGGCGTAGCCTTGCGGGAATACGGGTAGATTGCTCGAGCGACTGTACTTGTCGGTTGCGCCCAGAGTGTGCAGCATTTCGTGCGCCACCACAAAGTTGTTTTGCGCTGCGTGCGCCCGTCCGGCAAAGCCGTGGACCACGCCGATGAGCCCTTTGCGCAGACCCAGTGAGTGGGCCAGCCGCTGGCGTTGATCTGGATCGTAGAACATCACAAACATGCGTATGTCTGGCGTAGGCAAATTTTGTGCGCGCTCGGTGCGCCAAGCGAAGTAGCGCAGCTTTAGGCTCCACCACGCGATGGTTAGTGGGTTTTGGCGCTCGGGCGGTGCGGGCGGCGCGCTGGCCGGCAGGCCCAGTTCTATTTTGATCGGCTCTTCTAACGAGATGCCAAAGCGTTTCACTTCCCGCGCCATAAACACCTCAATCGCCCGGAAGTCTTTGGCGGCCAGTGTCTTGATGTAGCTTGAGGAGCGTTCGGAATCATCGCCGTTGACTGGGTAGACGGCCATGTAAAGTGTGTTGTTCCAGTCAGTCGATCGGCTGCCGGCGAGCCAGGTGCCAACAGCAACAAACAGCAACAGGTACAGCAGCAGGCTGACGCGCAGCAAGCGCCATAGACCGGTCTTTTTGGGGGCTGCTGCAGCCGTTCGCATGCGCTAACGCCTCGGGATTATCGGCTATTGGGTTGATTCCACCGACAGGCTGATCAGTTGGCCGTCGCTCACGGCAAGGGTAAGGGTAAAGGGATTACAGCACACCTGGCAATCCTCTACGTAGACCTGATCGTCACCTGTTACCGACAGATCAATGCTCAGAAGAATACTCTCCCAGCAGGCAGGGCAGGTAATGGCAGTCTCCTGAATAAGCTCGTGCATTATGCAGTACGCCCTCAGGGCTGCAGGCGAGTGGCGTGCCAGGCGCCACCAGTGTACTGAGTCTGCTCAGCCGGCCCGGCCGGTGTGAGTGTGCGTACCCAGCGGGCGCGATCGTGGATACGGTGTTCGCCGTCTGACCACAGCTCTACTTCTTCGGCCCACAGGCGAAAGCCACCCCAATGCGGCGGGCGGGGCACCGGTGTGTCGTCTGGAAAGCGTGACTGTACCTGCTCCAACTGTTCTATCAGCTCAGCCCGTGAATCGATCGGGCGGCTTTGCGCGCTAGCCCAGGCGCCCAGTCGACTGCCGCGATGGCGCGAGCCAAAGTAAGCATCGCTTTCCTGTGCCGGCGCTTTGTGTACCGGCCCGCGCACACGCACCTGCCGGCCCAGAGAGTCCCAGTAAAACACTGCCGCCGCCTGCGGCGTCTGCGTGAGTTGCGTGCCTTTGTCCGATTCATAGTTGGTATAGAACACTAGGTAGCCCTGCTCCGGTTCGATGTGTTTGCACAACACAATGCGTGCAGCGGGCTTGCCGCGGGCGTCTACGCTTGCCAGCGTCATGGCGTTGGGATTAACCAACGGGCCGTTAGCAGCTTGCACCATCCACTTACTAAGGGTGTCAAACGGCTCCTTGGGTAGAGTGTCGGATAACGTTGCGGGCATCAGGTGGTACTCCGGATCAGGGGGGCAGTGAGGGCTTGCCGGGCCCAGGGCAGAAATGGGCGGCAGCTATTGATCGCGCTGACGGGCATCGGCGCAATGCCCCATTGCTGCGCCGCCCGTGCGGCGTGGGTCGGCGGCAATCTCAAAGCGCTGGTCGCGGTGAACTAGCGCGGCGCCAACGCCGCCAAAGTACATGGAAGGCTCCTCGAAGCGCCGCGCGCGTACGGCGACCCGATCCACCGGCATGCCGGCCTCGTAGGCCACACGAATGCCGTCCTCCAGCAGTTCGGTATGCAGCCGGGGATGGTCCACCGCCTCTTGCAATGGCATCTCAAGCAACATCAAGTTGGTAAGGGTTTGCACCAGCGCGCTCGTGATGCGATCAGCGCCGGGCGAACCGATGGCCATCACGGCGTGATCTGCGCGTGCGACGGTTGGGGCCATATTGGAGTTCAGGCGGGTACCTGGCGGGCCCGCGATCAGGCCGCGCCGATTTAGCTCAATTTCGCCCAGGCAGTTGTTCATCCAGATGCCGGTGCCAGGGGGGATCACGCCAGCGCCGTAGCCGGAGGACATGGTGATGCTGCAGGCCAGGCCCTGCTGATCCACCGCAGAGGTGTGCACCGTAGATGGCGCGGTTAGCGCGTGATCCAGCTCGCCGCTTCGACAGCGCTGCAGCAGCGCGTTGGCGTCCTGTTCCAGTGTGTCGCTCAAATCCAGATGTCCGCGCCGGAATCCAAGCACTGTCTCCTGCACACGAATCAGGTATTCAACGTCCGCGCATTGCCAGCGCGCGCTGGAACAGGGCGGGCGCCGCGCCATGAGTTCAAGCATGGCACTGAGGGTGGTGCCCCCTACCGCGGGCGGCGGGTTGGTAGCCAACGTCCACGGCCCCAGCTTCATCTGTACCGGGGCGCGCAGGGTTGGGGTGTATTGTTGCAGGTCGGCTAGCGTTAATACGCCGCCGTTAGCCTGACTGTCTTGTGCAATCATTTGCGCGATATCGCCGCGGTAAAAATCCTGTGGCCCGTGACGGGCCAGTTGTGCCAGGCTGATGTCCAGATCGGCGACGCGCACCAGGGCGCCGACGTCTATAAGCTCACCGTTCTCATCATGCAATGCGGCGTGGCTCAGGGCTTGCCAGCCGTACACGCAATTGTGTGAATAGCGCAGGTACTCATGCGAGGGTTGGGGCATCGGGAAGCCATCGCGTGCCAGCTCGTAGGCGGGCTGGACCAGTTCACTCCAGGGGAGTTTGCCGGCGCGTTCGCTGGCGGCGCCAAGCGCAGCGAGCGCGCCGGGTGTGCCGATGGAGCCATGACCGACCAGTGTGGTCAGGTCGCCCCCGTAGGCCATGTTGACCGCAAACGCGCCCTGGCCGAGGGCCTCCTGCGGCAGGCCGGTGCCGGGCATGGCAATGCTGCCGTCAATGGTCACGGGCGCCTGATCTGGGGCCCATAGGGTGACAAATCCGCCGCCGCCCAACGAGCACACCCCCGGTTCGGTAGTCATCGAGACCAGTGAGGCGGCGATGGCGGCATCTACTGCATTGCCGCCCAGTTCACCAATGCGGGCGCCTGCCTGGGCAGACAGTTGTGAGCTGGAGGCGACGGCGACGGTACTCATGCGCCAACATCATAGAGATTTGCGCGCTAACACGCACGCGCGAGCGCGCGGTGACACGATGGACTGATGAATGTGCGCGCGGGCCCGAACGGGTGGTGCCCAGGAGGTTCCCGCGAGTGTCAGGGGTGCCGTATCAAACGTGCGAAATTCAGGACGTCACCGTCAGGCAGGCGCAGCACCATTGTGGTGCTGTGGGCGGCCAGCACCTTCAGCTCCTGTGGTGCCGGGTGCGAGGTGTCGATGATCTTCCCGCTGCTGAGTTGCGCTTTGTGAGCTACCACATCCAGCGCCAGATGGCGCTCGCCGTGGGTCCACGCGCCGCACATGTAGACCCGATGTGGTGAGTTTGGATCGGTCTGGTCGAAAATGAAGCTGCCTCTTTCGCTCAACTTAAGCTCGGTCACACGCCCGTCTGAGCCGATGGCCTGCCACTTGCCATAAAGCGCTTGCGCGGTCACTTTGGTTTGCTCGATCGGCGTTGCACTGTGCTGCGCGCCGCGATCGGCGAAACTCACGCGCCCGTCCTGAGCGATGGCTCGATAAGCCGTGCCACCGGCGCTGGCGTATGCGGGCAATAGCAATACCAGCAGCATCCATGCTGAGCGGACTTTCATATAGCGTTCCGTGCTGTTGTTCCAATCCGAAACGTACTGTGCCTGTAAGCCCTGCCCATTGCTGTGACCAACGGCAAATTTTTTCACCGCAAAGTGCGCAGCAATCACAGAAACGGCCTATTGCCTGCCCCTGCGGGGTGTTGGCGCAGCATTAGGTAAACGCGCCGCCGCCGGCACATACACGCTGTGATGTAATCGCTACGCCGAGCGTGCAGATCGCGGTGATAATCCGCCGATGCCATTCGCGAGCCTTAACGGCACTCAAATTCACTATCTGCAGCAGGGCTTTGGTGAGCCGTTGCTTCTGTTACACGGGCTGGGATGCAGTAGTTACGACTGGGAGTATCAACTGCCGGCGTTTTCCGCCAGGTACCGGGTTATCGCGCCGTGCCTGCGCGGCTTTGGCGCGTCAGAAAAGCCTCAGGGGCCGTACTCCATTGCCGAGTACTGTGATGATGCGCTGGCATTGCTCGCGCATCTTAATGTGCGACGCGCGCATGTGGTTGGTTTCTCAATGGGCGGTGCCATTGGTTTTCAGATGGCCGTGAGTGCACCCAAGCGGATAAGCTCGCTGATTGCCGTCAACAGCCAGCCCACGTTTGAACTGGACGATTGGCGCAAGCACCTGCTAGTGCTCTCGCGCGTGGGGATGGCGAGCGTGCTTGGTATGCAACGCATGAGCCGCTTGCTGGCCAAGCAGCTGTTTCCGCTGGCCGAGCAGCAACATTTGCGCAAAGTGATGGTGGAACGCCACAGTCGCAACCACAAAGCCAGCTACCTGGCCGCTGTACAGGCGCTGGCGGGCTGGTCGGTGCGAGATCGTATCGGGCAGTTGCCCATGCCGGTGTTGATGTTGAGCGCGGAGCATGATTTCGTGCCCGCATCGGCCCGGCGTATGTATGCGCAGAGCATGCCCGACGGGCGGCTGGAGACCATTGCGGACTCCCGACACGCGACCCCGTTCGATCAGCCGCGCGTGTTCAATGAGCGGGTGCTGAGCTTTGTGGATGAAGTGGCCTCGCGAGAGCGCCTGCCACAGGTGGGCTGAGGCGCCGCTGAATCCGGCGGTGCTTTGCAACGCCAGCCGAGCGGGTGTTACCACATTAGGTCATCGGGCACCGGATGCTCGCCGTACTCATCGCCTGAGTCACCCGCCTTATCAGCCACCTTGGCAATCCGGATGTCTTGACGGTCCGGGTCCAGCGACTGCAATTGCTTCTCCTGTGATTGTTCCAGGATGTGTCCGCGTCCTTCCAGAATAGCGATCAGCAATTTGTTCTGCTGCAATAACGTCTGCTGCTTGGCCGTGATGTACAGGTATTTGATCTTCTTACCGGACTGGTAGTAATGCTTGATATCCCCTTTGGGATCATTCTTACGGTGTTTGTCCAGCAGTGTGCGTAGCGCGGTGAGGCGTGATTTGCGGCCCCGCTCGCTGTCTCGCGCACGGTTTAGCTGACGGTCGTGAGCACGCTTCTCAGCCTGCTCGGCGGTGTTGCCGGCGGGCGCGGAACTAGGCGGTTTGCGTTTGGACTTTTTGGGTTTGCCCGCGCGCTTTCGGGCTTTGTGGTCCTTGGCCTTTGCCTGCTTCAGTTTGTCTTCAGTGATCAGCCCTGCCTGGAGCAACTGATCCTGCATGCTACCCATTGGTGATACCCGCCAGTTTGGTGGTGTTAAGTTGCAGCATCCTACCAAGCTCTCTGCGCTGCGCAAAGCGCAGAGGTCGCGCGCGCGCGCGTTCGGGAGACTTGCGTGAAATTTTTGTGTGAGGCTTGCGGCAAACCTAACCCACTGGGGATTACTAATGTCGTATATTGTTAACTCTCGCGCTCGCCATATTGCGCTCACCACTGTGGCCATGTGTTGCCTGCCGGCGCTGGCTATCGCCGGCCCTGCCGATACCGCCCAATACACTCTCACTTTTGAGGCAGCTTGGAGCTCGCAGACCCATCCTACTGATTTTCCGGGTAACAGCGCTCACTTTTCCGGACTTGTCGGGGGCACGCACAACGGCGGCGTGCAGTTCTGGGCCGCCGGTGAGTTGGCGAGTACCGGCATCGAGCGGGTGGCTGAATCCGGCTCCAAGACCGCGTTGATTAGCGAGGTGGAGGATGCGATTGATGACGGCACCGCGCAGTTCGTGCTGTCTGGCGGCTCCATCGGTATCTCGCCAGGGAGCGTCGCCATGAGTTTTGGGGCGTCTCAGGATTTTGATCTGGTCACGGTTGTGAGCATGATTGCGCCCAGCCCGGACTGGTTTGTTGGTGTCGCCGGGGCCGATTTGTTTGTCGATAATGCCTGGATAGACGAGTTAATCGTGCAGTTGTATCCGTACGATGCGGGTACCGACAGTGGCCCGACCTTTACCTCGCCCAATCAGGCGACCAACCCACCGCAAGACATCTTCCAGATCCAGGACGCGCCGTTTTTGAACGCCGGCGTAGTGCTGCCATTGGGGACGTTCACCTTTACCCGGGTGCCGGATCTGGCCGAGGATACTGACGATGACGCCGTGCCTGATGTGGCCGACAACTGCCTGTTGCAGCCCAACGAAGATCAGCGCGACAGCAACAACGACGGGTTGGGCAACCTGTGTGATGCGGATTTGAACAACGATTGCCAGACCGATTTTGCCGACCTGTCTATTATGAAGGCTGCCTTCTTCGGTACCGGTGCGGATGAAGATCTGGATGGCGATGGCAACGTAAATTTTGCCGACCTGGCGATTGCCAAAGGGTTGTTCTTCAACGCGCCCGGTCCCAGTGATGCCCCCAACGCGTGTGATGGCGCCTAGACGCCCAGGCAGTCGTGCACGCAGGCATCGTCAGTAGCCACGCATCAGTTCCTCGAGCAGGCCGGTGCGCTCGGCGATAAAGATGAGCACACCGGCGGCAATCAGGCCGCCGATGACAGTCAGCGCAATTTTGCCGATGCTGTAGGGGCGTTCGCCTTGTACCTTGCCGGTTCGTCCATTGATGACGAACCGGTAAATCTCCGAGCGATAACGGAACGCCGCCGACCAGACCGGCAGCAGCATATGCTTGAAGGTGGTTCGGTAGTGACGTGTGTTCACTTGATGGATACGCTGCTGATCGCCGCCGATGTCGCGCGCTACATCGCGCCGGATCACCCGCTCCATGATCTCGGCCGCCAGATCGAAACCCTGCTCTAAGCCTACCTGGTAGACCTCGCTGCGAAATCCTGACAGGTAGCGCTCATCGTAGGCCACCAGCGATTGAAGATCCCAGGGTGAAATGGCATCGGTGATTTTTCGTGGCAGCGATTTGGTGGCGCCGACCAGTACATCGTCGAACCCGCGGTTCACGGTGCCGCGAACACGGCTCCAGCGGATTTTAGGTACCCGACGCATTCGCGTGACGGTTTTCCCATTGACCGTCTGAGTCACCGGCACGGTTACGTAATACACATCACCACGCTCGCCGGAGTAGCTGCTTTCTGTATGGCTGTCGTAAGTCCAGTAGGGCACGTATACGCCGGTCAGCCGGGTATCGGAGCGGGCATACTCGCGCAGCTTGCCCGGTGCGAACCAGAGCTTGCCGAGCCATTTGCGAAAGGCCTCGCGCGCCTGTTGCTCATCAATATGGAAGGGCAGCAGTGATTTGGGTTTGATATGCCGGGTGTGGCCGGTTCCGGTCACAATCGGGGTGCCGCAAAATGGACACTCGCCCGCGTGTACATGCTCATCAAAGCCGAATTCCGCCGCGCAGCTTTGGCACTGGGTGACAATGCGCTCCTCCGCAGGCGGGGCGCTGGCCAACTGCTCCAGCGCATCGTGCAGCGGATACTCCCGAATGGTGATCGGGTTGTGCTCGATGTGGTTGGAGTGCCCGCAAAATGGGCACTCCAACGCCTGGCTGCCGGGCACATACGCTTGCAGTGCACCGCACTGCTCGCAAGTAAACTGGTAGCTGTCTGGCGGGTTCTGGGTCAAGCGTTCGGGATCGGCGGCGGCAGGTCCTCAAACAGGGATGCAAGTTCGCCCGTTGTGCCAGCTTCCTGCCATTGCTCTAACCCTGGCAGCCACACCATTGAGTCTTTGGTGAGTTCACCGGCCAGTACTTTCGCGCGCGCTTCGGCCTTGGTGAACGGACCGGTCTGATGCCCGCTCTTGGCGAGGTAGATACGTGCTTCGGTAGGCACCGGTGGCGGTGAGCTACCGCCACCGCTTGGCCCCAGCGCGTCGCTCATTTTCTGGGCGATCGCGAACCCCATGCCCATGCCGACGCCGTCCGAAGCGCCACCTGAGGGATTAGCGGCCGCCGTGGTCATTGCCTCGGCCGCCTGGTAGCTGGCGTAGTCACGCAGATTGCCGACGATGCCCATGCTGGTGCGCTTGTCCAGCGCTTTTTCGACTTCTGGTGGCAGCGAGATGTTCTCGACCAGCAACTTGGGTAGCGTCAGGCCATATTCACCAAACTCTGGTCCGATTCTGGCGGTAACGAAATTGGAAAGATCGTCGTAGTTAGCCGCCAGATCCAAAATCGGAATGGCCGCTTCACCCAGCATCTCAGTAAAGCGCGAGACGATCAGATTACGCAACTGGCTGGTAATCTCGCGGGTGGTAAAGCGCCCATCAGTACCGACCACTTCGCGCAGGAAGGTGACTGCATCGGCCACCTGCACCGTGTAGGTGCCGTAGGCGCGCAGGCGCACTGGCCCGAATTCCTTGTCGCGTAACATCACCGGGTTCTTGGTGCCCCACTTCAGATCCACAAAGTGGCGGGTGCTGAAGAAATAGACTTCTGCCTTGAACGGGCTCTTGAATCCGTGCGGCCAGCTCATCAACGTGGTCATGATGGGCATGTTGTTGGTTTCCAGCTCGTACATACCGGGCTGGTAGACATCCGCGATCCGCCCTTCGTTGACCAGTATTGCCACCTGGCTTTCGCGTACGGTCAGTTTTGCACCGTACTTGATCTCGTTGCCATAGCGCTCAAAGCGATACACCATGGTGTCCGGGGTGTCGTCGGTCCATTCGATGACATCGACGAACTCGCCGAATATCTTGTCCCAAAAACTCATGCTTTATGCTCCTTCGCTGCCGCCGCTGCGAACTTCGCTAGCGGTGCTGGCTGCCAGCGCATCGCGCAACTGCGCTTCGGTTTTGATCAGTTCCTGCTCGGCCACCGCGCGGGCTTTCTTGCCTTCGTCGGCGATTTCCAAGCTCTCTTTAATGGTGTCGATGAGCAACTGATTGGAGCGCTTGACCGACTCAATATCGAACACGCCGCGCTCGATCTGCCTACGCGCATCGGCATTGGCGGTCTTGAGGTTCTCCGCATTGGCTTCCAGCAGTTCATTGGTGAGGTCGGAGGCGGCCTGCACCGCGCCCGCGGCATCGCCGGAGCGGTAGATGGTGACGGCCACAGCCAGTTGCTGTTTCCACAACGGCACGGTGTTCTTCAGGGTAGAGTTGATTTTGGTCACCAGGCCTTTGTCGTTTTCCTGTACTAGGCGGATACTGGGCAGGCTCTGCATTGTCACCTGGCGGGTCAACCTGAGATCGTGCACCCGGCGCTCCAGATCATCGCGCGCGGCACGCGCGTCGCGTAGCTCCTGCGCATGCAGCAGTTCGTCGCCTTCTTTGGCACGTTCTTCCAGCATGGGCAGGTACTGAGTGTCGATTTGCTCCAGTTTTTTCTCGCCAGCAGCAATGTACAGCTCCAGCGTATGGAAGTACTCGAGATTGGCATCGTACAGACGGTCCAGCGCCGTAATGTCGGTGAGCAGACGGGTTTTGTGGGTCTCAAGATCGTCCGTGATGTTGTCGATCTGACGTCCGACCGTCTCGTAGCGCTGCAGAAATTTTACGACCGGTTTAGCGCGACCAAACAGACGCGCCCAAAAGGAGCGCTTGCGGTTCGGGTCTAGTGCGTCGACGTCGAACCCGCGGAGTGTCGAGACCATCTCGCTTAACGACTCGCCAGCCGGTCCGGCGTCTTTGTTGCGCACGCCCTCCAGCATCTGGTCCGAGACGTTAGTGAGCTGTTCCTGCGCTTTGCTGCCGAAGAAAATAATTGAGTTGGTGTCGCTGACATCAATCTCGGCAACCAGCCGATCGATCTCTACCCGGTCCTCTTCGTTTGCCTGATCGTAGATAACCGGCAGGTCCTTAAGATCAGGCAGCGCCTGCGTGGCTTTGCTTAACGCGATATCCGTGGTGGTGGTAGTTTTCGACATTGTGAGCTCCCAGCAGTCTTGTCCTTGCGCCCGGCACGCGGTGCGCGGCAACGAATATGTAAGATCAACGGGCGATGAGCCCGGTGCCGTGGGTTACGCGACACCCTCGCGCTTCAGTTGGGTGTCGAGCACTTCAATTTTAATGTCCAGATCCAGTACGTCGTTCTCCAACAGCTTGGTATGCTGCTCATCGAACACTTCCTCAATGGTGCTCAGCACGTTGCGGAAGTTCTGCTCAAGTTCGGCAGAGCTGGCCTCTTTGTGGGTTTTTGCATAGCCTTGGCTGACTTTGCGCGCGCCGTCCAGATACACATTCAGGAATTTACGGGCCCGCCGCAGATCACGTGGATCCTGCTCTATGCGTTGCAGCACCTTCCGGCCTAATTCGGCGATCCGTCGCAAGCGTTGAGAGAGCTCTACCTGACGCAGTTCACCTGCAGCGTTTTCAATCCCGGTGATTTTCTCATCAGCCTCGCCCAACAGCTCTGCTACCTCGGCGGGTGAGTACGTGCCAGCGCCTGTAAAGTCCTGCGCTCTGCGCGGATCCACGTAGGCCAAGTGACAGCCGAGCAGGGTGAGCGCCGCCATCAGTAAACCAAACACAAGTTGATTGCCCACCAGAAAGTAGCTGCAGATAAACGTGCCAAAGGCCGCAGCGACACTGCCTGCTGTCATAAGTGGCGAAGGCCCAGTGGCCAGGCTGTAGCGCGAACGGCGCGCATTGGCTTTAATTCCGCGGCGAATCAGCCAGCCGCCGCCAGCAATCCCCAGCAACCCGGCCAGCTCGGCCAGCACCTGCAGAGTGTTGCCGCGTGCCAATGAGAACGCGATCGCGGGAATCAGCGGCATCGCGCTCAGGTACAGCAGGTACCCACGGGTAGGCCAATTGCCCGGCTTGCGCTTAAATATCTGCGCCATCAGTCGGCATCGCCTGTCGCGACCGGCGCGCTGCTGGTCAGCGGGACAATCGATACCGCATTGAGCGATTGGCAGGTGGTCAGTCCGACCACCAGGAAGATAAGCAGACCGCCCAGCAGTCGGCGGATAATCTGGCCTTTAGACACGCTTTCCCCTAAAACACTGTCTGTCACGCGCCCTGAGTCACTGTGTGCCGGCAGGTTGCCGGTGATTCCGTGATCGCTTGGAGCGGCTGAGCTTGCAAGTATACGCCTGCGCTCCATTCGGCTCCTTATAAACGCAGGTACCCGATTGTGAATATTGCTGACGTTCGTTGGTTGTACGTCCAGTTTTTGGCCCCTCCTGTATAATAAAGTTGCATTCAATTGTATACGTTTGTAGAATTTTGTCAAGAAATATCGACTTGTGTCTTCATAAAGGTGTTGTTGTGCCCGAAAAAACCGTTCCGCTGAGTGCTCGCGTCTCCCAAGAAGATGCTGATTTTCTTACTAAAATGAAGGTCGAGGGGGCGCAAACGCCAAGCGAGAAACTCCGGCAGGTCGTGCGTGATGCTCGCCGTCGCCATGACGGCGCCCAGGACTACCCGAGCGCGCTCGCGCTGGCGCAAGACACCGTGGCGCCCGCCGTTCAGTGCATCCGCCAGGTTGAGCGCGAGCTGGGCGTGCATTCGGAATTGCTCACTCGCATGGTGGAGTGGCTGCCCGAGTTGATGGCCTATGTGCATTCCGCGCCCGGTATGCCTGGTGAGAACGATGAGGCGCGGCTGCGTCGTCTGGAGGGCGGTGTCGCCTTACGTCTCACCACCATCATGCAATCGGTACTGCAAATGGCAGTGACGCGCGACGGGCCGTTCTACGATCCCCGGGTACTGACCGATCGGGTGGAGCCCGTGCTGCATCTGGCTCGTGTCATTCGCCAGTCCCGTGATCTGGAACCCGATTCGTCGCAATAAACGGGGCATATGTCGCGCCGCCTACAAAATTTCGATGCAAACCGCTTACTATGACTGAACTGAACGGCAACGCGCCGGTCGGAACCCTACACCCCTATGCGTTTTCACGGATTCGGGGTGCCGTCCCCAGGGGGAGAATGATCGGGCCGATTCCGTAGTGTTTTGGCTGACGTTATTGCGAACACGCAGGTTCACGGGAGAAGCGCTTGTTTCGTCGCAGTCTGATTGGCGTGGTGCTGTTGAGCAGCATTTGCGCACAGCTTGCCTGGGGCGAGGGCCCCGGCGATGTCTCGGAGCGAGATGTCGCCCCTCAAGAGCTGTCCCTCATCAATTTGCCCGCCTGGACCGCCGCCGCCAGCACCGACGAGGATGGCGACGGCGTCACCGACGATGTCGACAATTGCACACTTGTAGCCAACCCTCGCCAGCTTGATGCCAACGGCGATGGCTTCGGCAATGCCTGCGATGCAGATCTAAACAACGATTGCACCGTTGATTTTGCCGATCTGGCGCTGTTGCGCGACCGCTTGTTTGCCCGTTACCCGCTGGCCTATGATCTAAATGGCGATGCGCAGGTAGATTTGCAGGACGTTGGTCTGATCAAGTCGGCTTTCTACCAGGCGCCTGGCCCCAGTGGTTTGATTGGTATATGTGATCCCGATACCAACTTTGGTGATCTGTAGCGCCAGCCTGCCCTCGCTTGCGCCTGAGCGCAGCACTTAAAGCTGCCATTTAAACCCTGCGCCCCCCGGCGTCATCCAATCCACGTGAACAATAACGCGCGCTGCCGTTCGC
>CBDUQI010000117.1:0-17954 GCA_965369325.1 uncultured Gammaproteobacteria bacterium | reverse complement strand
AGCGCGGCCAATCGCGAGCTACCCATCATCGGGGTATCCGGCGATGGCGATACGCTGTCTATCGGCATGGGCCAGTTCGCGCATGCAATAAGGCGCAACCTGGATATGTTGTATGTGGTGGAGAACAACGGCGTGTACGGCCTGACCAAAGGACAGTTTTCTGCCTCCGCTGACTTAGGCAGCAAAGCCAAGCGCGGCGCCGCCAACCAGCAGCCTCCTATCGACCCGTGCCAGACAGCGCTCGCGCTGGGCTGCAACTTTGTCGCCCGCAGCTTCTCCGGCGACAAAGCCCAGCTGGTCCCGCTGCTGCAGGCAGCGATGCGACACAAAGGCTTTGCGCTGGTGGATGTCATCTCCCCGTGCGTCACCTTTAACGATCATGAAGGCTCCACCAAGAGCTACTCCTATACCCGCGACCACTACAAGCCTGCCGTGTTCGCCGACTACATCCCGCCGCGCGAGGAGATTCGTGCCGCTTACGATGAGGGCGAAGCGATGCCGGTACAGTTGCATGACGGCAGCACCATTGTGCTGCGCAAGCTGGACAAGCTGTACGACCCGACCGATCGCGGCGCAGCCTACAACTACCTGCACAACGCACAAGCCGCAGATGAGATCATCACCGGCCTGCTGTACCTGCAACCAGGGATGCCGGATATGCACACGGTGAACAACACGCCGGATTGCGCGCTGCGGGCGATTCCGTTTGAGAAGTTGTGCCCGGGTTCAGGCGCGCTGGGCGGCATTCTGGACCAGTTCCGCTAACCTCAGTTCCCGAGTTGTTGTGCCGGATTGAAGAATTCGGGATAGCGCCGCGCCCAGCAGGAACGACAGTATCAGACCTTAAAGACTGTCCAACGGGCGTATTTTGATCGACTGCCCGGAGTCCTAAGGGAGCGTCCTGAATGAGAAATTTGGCGTTAATCTTACTGGCGGCCGTGACGGCGCTCGGCTGCGAAAGCGCGGACCACAGTGCATCCAGTCATGCTGAGTCGCAAATTGTGTTAGTGACCGGCGCGACTGGAAGCCAGGGTGGCGCGGTGGCGCGCGAATTGCTCAGGCGTGGTTTTGCCGTGCGCGGCCTTACACGAAACCCGAATTCAAACCGCGCGAAGGCGATGTCGAGCATCGGTGTCGAAATGATCCGGGGTGATTTTGACGATGCGCAAAGCCTGGTCACAGCGATGGACGGGGCGCATGGCGTTTTTGCCGTGACAGATTTCTGGGAACACGGCTACGACAAGGAAGTACAACACGGCAAGCAGTTGATCGATTCTGCGCGAGCCGCCAGCGTACAGCACTTCGTCTTCACATCAGTTGCCAGCGCGGACACGGGCACTGGCATCCCGCACTTCGACAGCAAGGCGGAGGTGGAAATCTACTTACGCGATTCCGGCATAAGATTCTCAATTGTACGCCCGGTCGAGTTCATGGATAACATCCGGTTTTCTCGCGATAGCGTCTTGTCCGGAATCTACTTTGATCCACGCGCTTCAGGCAGAAGCCATCAGTGGATTGCCGTCAGGGACATTGGCTACTTTGTCGGCGAGGCCTTTGACAATCCGGATGAGTGGCTCGGCAAGGCCATCGATATCGCCGGCGACCAGCTCACCATTGCAGAGTTTGTCGACGCCCTGTCGCGTGCGACCGGCGCCGATGTGAGGCATCAACAAATCAGCTGGCGCGCCTACGAGGACGCGTCGGGCGAACAAATGACCGGGATGTTGCGATGGTTCGACGACACCGGATATCAGGTAGACGTCTCGGCGCTACGGACCCTGCATCCAAACCTGCTGACCTACGAACAATATCTGAAACAGCTCGACTGGGATTGAATGAAGCGAAATGGCGGGACCGCAAGCGAAGACAACCCTGCCGCGCGGCGTATTAATTACTATCGCAACTTTCACGATTGGCGGTAGGCGGAAAATTACTTTAGGCTAACTCACGTAAGTTGGAGCGTGGTTCGCCCTGTGCTGGTATGGGCGTTTCGCTAAAACCAATGATTGCCAGGGAGGCAGTACAATGATTCCAACCAAGCGCATACCATTCGCCGTTCTAGTTTCTGTTCTCTTCAGTGTCTTCGCTGTTAACGCGCATGCCGCCAGTTCAGTGCTCGCGAGCGCGGAGATCGATTGGGGCTCCTTAACAATACAGACAACCGATTCATTGATGGTGGAAATAGCACCAGATGGACTTGATGTCATTACCGTTACCGCCAATTCTGCCTCTGATGGAACCGCCCCCGTGGGGACTTTGTCATCGCTGGGAGATTCACAGTCGGCGACGAGCCCTAGCGGCTCGGTGACCTCTAGCGGCAGCACAGACCCGCTGGGTAGTGGCGGCATCGTCGCATCCACGCAAGCGACTACGCCCACACCGAACGCCTTCGACTTCGGCTCCTCCGCGGTCTCTCGTTTGTTAGCGATGACAGCAACCGAAGGCAGTGGCACGCTCCTCATCTCTTTGGATTTCACGGTGTCTGGCGAGGTAGTAGGCTCCAGCCCTTCCCCGGCTAACATCGGCGCCATCGCAGGCGTGTTTTTTGGCCAGGTCATCGGCACCCCGGATGGGGGCTTTGTATTTATTGACGGAGTGTTCAACGAAGTACGTGTAGCAGATGGCTCGCAGACCGTCTCGGGCACGCTCACCTATGAGATCGATTTACAAGCGGGCGACATGCTCTCATTCGCCGCCTCCGCGCAAGTGCAGGCACGTAACGCCGTCATCCCGCTTCCCGCCTCGTTATACTTTCTGGGGTCGGGCCTGATCGGCCTGATTGGATGGGGGCGTCGGCGCAACGCGTAGAAGGCAGCTCTTCGGCCAAGCGCGGCCAGGAGAGCAGGTACGAAAACAAGGCCTAGGTCTCCTGCGCCAAGACTGAGCAAGCTAACGACTATCACCCAACACCTATTCCGCCCAACACCTATTCCCGCATAGGTCATCTACCCGTCCGGTCGCGTGGTCAATGACGAATGGCGTGTTTGATGCCGTGGGCAAACGTCTCACCGGGCTCCGCACGACCAATCACCAGAATCGATGCGACGGCCAATACGAACAACGACGCGGCGATCCCATAGCGCAATCGACGCGGGGGCGAATCGCAAGTATCGACCGGCACACCAAGGCGATAACCGACTCCCTTCACCGACGCAACGTAGTGCGAACTGCCCAGCAACCGGCGCAGCAAACGCACCCGCTGCCGCAGCGCATCATCAGACACCACAACATCGCCCCAGACAGCCAGCACCAACTCGCGCCGACTCACCGTATCAGGCCATCGCTCGGCCAGCACCTTGAGCAGACGATAAGAAAGCCCAGGCAACGCAAGCCGCTGGCGCCCACGCGTCACCGCTGGCGCCCGCAGGTCGAGCCGCAGGTCACCCGCGCGCAGGTATTGAGAATTCATCGTCTTTTCACGTTACTTCACTTGTAAGTTCTATCCCACCTTGGCAATTTGATGCTCCCTAGGTCAAAAGCGTTGAAAGACGATGAAGATTCTTACACGCGCGATGTTGGCGGCTTGCACCGTGTGCGCAACCTGTGCTGCCGAAGCGGCAATTGATCTCACCGAAGTGAGCGTCACGAACGGCGAGGTGGTGCTGGCTGGCACGCTGATGCAACCACCCGACGGCGCACCCCACCCGGGGCTGGTACTGGTCGCGGGCTCCGGTCCAGGCGAGCGATCCGAGTTACATGAGGTGGCGAGACGGTTTGTGGACATGGGCATGGCCGTGCTGATCTACGACAAACGCGGCTCAGGCCAGTCAGGTGGCAACTGGATCACCAGCTCATTAACCGACCTGGCCGACGACGCCGCAGCCGCCTTCCGATTTCTGACCGACCAACCCACCGTCGATGCCGACAGGGCTGGGTATTGGGGGATATCACAGGGTGGATGGGTACTACCGCTGGCAGTAGGTGAAACCTCACCTGCTTTTGCGATCGCGGTCACCGGCGGTGGCCTGACACCGCGCGAAGTCGAGACCGCCAGATATCGACAGCTCGCGCAGGCTGCGGATAGCTCGCACGGCGCCGTGCGAGACGCGCAACTCGTGCTCGACGCATACTTCGAGTATCTGGCAAGCGACCGGAGTCGCAAATCGCTCATGGCGGTGATCGAAGGCTACCGCGGCGAGGCGTGGCTCAGCGCACTCGGCATTGAGCGGGTGATACCGGGTGAGAACAACCGCCACAACTGGGCGTGGGTCGCGACCTTCGATCCGAGAACTTCCATCCAGCAGCTTACCGTGCCGGTGTTGGTGCTGCTGGGCGGCAAGGATCCGCTCACGCCAGCGGAGCGCACGGCCAATGCCTGGCGTGAATCACTGGGTCCCGGCATTGAGCACAACCGGGTGGAGGTCCTCGACGATGCTGGACACGGCATGAGAACCGAAGGCCACGGCGGGCCGTTCGTTGAGTCCTACTTCCCCAGCCAACAACAATGGTTGCAGCGTATCGGCATGTTGAACAAAGCCACTGCCAGCGAGGTATCGACCGCTGGCACGCTTGTGGTGCGAGTGCAGAGCCTAGCGAGCAACGAAGGCCAGTTGCGCTTCACGCTGTTCGATTCAAAAAAACACTTCCTGAAGCGCCCAGTGCTTGCCGAGGCGGTGGACATCCAGAATCGACAGGCAAGCTGGACGGTCGAAGAGCTTAGCTACGGCACCTACGCGGTACTCGTACACCACGACACGAACGCCAGCGGCACCATGGAGCGCCACTGGTACGGAAAACCCAAAGAGCCCACCGGCGCATCCAATAATCCACCGCCGCGCATGGGGCCGCCCAAGTTTAACCAGGTGAAATTTCAACTGGACTCACCGAGACGCACATTGGATATTGCGCTGAACGTGGGCGATTAAATCACCTTCGGCCGCTAGGTAAAGCTGGCGCATCAGCGATGCGTCGACATGCTTGCCGTTTGAGGCGACTCATCACGATGGCGGCCGAGAGCGAGACTTGTACTACAAGAAGAACCAAGAGCAGAAAGTTCTGTGGTTCCGGGAGAACCCAACAAACATATGAGACGAATCCGAGGACGATGACGCCACTGGCCAGCCAACCGTTGGATACGACGCCAAAATCGCGTAGCTGCTGAATGGCCGCGAAGTTCGACAATGAATGGACCAGTATCGCGATGCCACTGCCAATGAACCAAACTCGGGCGGCCTCGGTCGGAGCGCTCGCCATGATTCCGATCACAATGTGTAGAACTCCCATACCGGCGATCAGCACGTTAATCCCTTGAAGTATCTTCAGCACTTTTAACTCCTTGGACGTAACACTCAAGCTCGGTGACACTTGACGCGAAACGACTACAGTGGCGGCGAAAGAGTCTCGTGTCAGGTGTACATTGATTTGTTGGGGCCGCCCCGCGCCAGTACGACTGGCCCGGCATTGCGATTATGCCGGCGGCAAAAAAATGGATAATAGCTCACCCCACATCCAATTACGTCATGCCGCACTGAACTGCGTGAACGATGTCGCGTCCGTTCTTGCTAGGCGGTTGCGCCATTCCACTAAATCCTGAAATTCGCTAGCCATATCTAGGTCGTTCCAGCACTGCAGGGTGGCAGGCCCCAGCGGCGGCTCCGTATCGGCAATTGGCGCGACGACCTCTAACACCACAGCCATAGAAATATCGGCATAGCTGAAACGACCCAATAGATAGTTACCACCGGCCTCGGTCAGCCCTTCCCGAGTGCGTTCGAGTGCCTGACGCAGCGCACCCGGGCTCACCAAATGAGCGTATTTTCGGTCGAGCCGTTTTGCAGCATCGCGCGACAGGAAACGCATTGGCCGGCGCAGGAAAGATGGAACAAAGCCTGGAAGCGACTCTTCGAGAGCTTGGTGATTGTTTAGGACGCCACGAACAACGCGCGTTCGGCCCTCGGCGAGGGCCTTTTCACTCAGTTCGTCCCAAGACTTAATCACCGCCATATCGCCCAAACGTGCATCGCCACTCATCTCGTTTGCGTAGCACGCAATCTCCCACGACCCACGATAGATCCGATCGCCGGCGAAAAGTACAGGAACGGAGACAGAGCCCCTCCACTGCCGCATGCGCCACCTTAACCCTGGCTCACTCAAAGTCGGAATGTATTCCCGATAGCCGTAAGCCAGGCCGCATTGCTCTAGTGCCCATCGCGCTTTCTTAGACCACGGAGAAAAAGACTCCCCTACCAATCGCTGCATCTTTTTTTTATGCATGCGCGGCCAACTCCTCGAGGATGCGACTCGCAAACTCATCGTCATCGTCAACTAGAGAAAATCTCTCAAAAACGGCTCGGTCTCTAACAAGCCTCTCTCGAATCTTGCGATACAAGACGGTGTCCGTATCAGGCATACTACTTCGGCTACAGACGGCAAAACCCAAGAATATATCTAGCAACTCTATCTCCAACGTCTTGGAACAACAATTGAGCGCCTCCAGCAGAAACTCATAGGCAGGAAGCGCTGCATTCGAAATATAGGCATGTTGGTGACACAACCCACACCATAGCTCATGTGAAGCCGATTCTGATTCCGCAGGACTACCGAATCTCAGCGCCTTGAGCAATCGCGGAACTGTGGTAGCAGGACCATAAGCGGTTTCGTACGTCTCCCATTCGACAGCACAAAGGCGTCGATCGAAGTCGCGTTGTTCGTCAGATTGCATACCGTCGCCATCAGCGCCCCGTGAAAGCGCCCGCATTACCGGGAATATCTTTGACCAACTGATTGCCAAAGCCTCCAAGTCTGGGAATATGGTGTACCGTTCATCTTGAGCTAGCCAAAATGCTCTCCCTGAAGGCTGACAACCTTGATCTCTGACGTCATAATCGTCAAGAGCACTCCAACGTCAAAGCCAAACGCGAAAATAACACCAGGCAGGAGCACGCACCGGGCGGTTACGAATATCGAGCGAATAGCATTGATGCTTACTAACATGACTTCGAGCCCTCCGGTGCGCTCGGGTTCTCAACGAGCACCTAACGTGAGCCCGCGACGGCCCAACAGTGTGATCGCAGACAACAGCAGCCAAAAGCCGGCGGGTATTGGCACGGCGGTCAAGCTTCCTTGGGGCGCTATTGCGGTAATCGAGTAATCGAGCGTTAGTAGATTCGCGAGGCCCGTGTAACCGGGAATCGGTGGAATGACCGGTATCGTATCTACGAAAACCAGTGTGAGAGTCCCGGTAACCAGCTGAAGGCCGGGGTCCAGAGCATCCAAGAGGGGGTCAGTTACATCGTCGTTCTGAAACTCTAGATCGATGAAGAAAGCACTTAGTACAAACTGATGCGTCGTCAGGGCTGATCCTTGAATAGTGTAACTCTCCGGACTACCACAGCAGCTAGAAGACCAGTCGACCTGGTACTCCCGTGTAATGACATCGATAGCCCAACTGTTCTCGAACTCCTCGAATCGGTTGTGCAGCTCCAACTCTGCTACATCGCCGTACAAACTAGTGCGCAGCTGGCCGAAGGAATCGGTTATCGGGAGCTGGGCACCAAGTGCAAACAGATCAAGCTGGAACACGGCATCCAGTGGATCAGTGGAGATGGCGGAGTTTTCGTCCATATCGGCATCCGACCAATTGTACTCAGCAGTTCCAACTAGCGATGGCGAGACGAAATCAGCAACGTCGTCAGTCACGAATATCGGGAGAGCACCCTCCTCGGTTACACCGTCATCATCAAGGTAGTCGAACAGAGTAAATCCGCTGGAATAGTTCTCTGGATCGACCGGGGGACCGAACAAGTCGACTAGTCCGGAAATTTCCGCTCCTACCAACGTGGCTTCGAAGTCGAACGCGGATTGCGCGTAGCCGGTGTTCGAGTAGAAGAACACGAACAGGGTGCTGAGATAGGAGACTCGGCATTTAGTTATTGTCATAACTGAACTCCTTTGTAATCGATGATTGTTGGCCGCCTAACACGTAACGCACAGGGGCTGTGGACTGGCATTGGCGTCCGTCGGCAACTACTCCGAGACGTCAAGACCATTGAGCTCCTTCGCGAGCATTTTCTCTAAGTGGCGAATGTTCTTGTATATCAAACAACGCTGGCCTTGAACGTCAAACCTCAACTTTTCACCATGCCTTAGCAGGAGTATCGTAGGTCGGTCCATGCCCCACGCATACCCCACCTCCAAGTAGACGTTTGGATTTGCACCGGTAAGATCGGCGATTACTATCGATGCGCTATCAATGCGCCGCTTGACCCAAGCTAGCACGTCACCGGTGAAAGTAGATAGGTCCGCTTGCTCGCATAGAAAGCCAGCAGCGTTTACTGCGCCAGCAATCCCGAAGTGGTAGACATCCGTCATCTCCTCAGCGAACGGCATTGCGACAAACACATGGGGCTTCGCGTCAGAATCGTAACCCACGCCCCGAAGCCGTGATATTGCTCGAGATCCAATCTCCTCGAGTTTCTCGGACTGGCCCAGCGGAATACGCCCTTGAGGTAGTAATCCACCTAGAACTACAGCCATTCGAGTGGCCCGCCCGGGACTGTGCTCTACAATTCGGATTCTCTCCAACGCAGCTGGGCACTCTCCGACAGAGATGCCGTCAACGAATCCTGCCACCTCTGATTCAAGCGCTTCGGTTTCATCAAGACCGTAGTTCGCGCCATGAACGGTGACGACTAACTCCCTTGTTTTTGGCGCTTCCTGCGCTAACACGGCCAATACGGAGGTAGCGAATTCTCTGATGCCTCGGTATTTGAACTGGTAAAGATCACCAACACCCAGAAAGAGCACAGAATGCACCGATAGCTGTCCCTGCGATTCGATCATCAGCGTCTTTCCGCGCTCAGGCAGCCGGCCACGAACATCAACGCCGTGTGCCTCCAACTCTCTGCATACGAGGGCATCAAGGCCATACAAGCCGTCTGCGTGTTTAAGAGCAAGTACGTCTCCGCGCGCTTCCAACGCATCGCCTTCAACTATCGAGATCTCGATGTGTCTTAACATGTGGTGTTGCTCAATTCCAAGCTCGGCGGACTTGACTCACGGGGACTGGAGTGGCAGCGAACGGAGTCGCGAGTCACCGCCCTCATCTTCAGCGACCTGTTAGATAGGGAGCCAACACTTGGTTCCTCGCCAGGCTCGCTCGTCGCCTCCGACGCCAGCGATGCTTCCCCTACCTCATCGACAATACCAGATATCCGCGTATTGCCTTACGTTGGGACAACCCGCAGATTTCGCCGGATCTTTATTGTAGTCCAAGGTAAGTTCCTCACCGACGTCTATATCGCTTGCGGCGATCAGGGTAAATCGTGTGTCGAGCAGCGCATCGGATACTTCCAGCACCGTCGCGGCCGCTGGGGCTCGATAGCCTGCTGAATCCGGGTTCACCACTAAGGTGGGTTGGGCCGAGTGGTTGATCAGTTCACCGTCGTCAAAAACCCGAGCCATTAGCCCAGGGAACTCGGCAACCGAGTGAATGTGCGTCAGTTCGTACACCGCATCCTCGTGCGACAAGTCGGCTAGAAGGGCCTTTAGCGATTGCTCATTGTGCACAGTGTAATGGCCCGGCACATGCTTCCATACCGTGGCTCCTTGGGATACTTTCGCCTCAGCGAAAACGCCTCGGCCTTTGTCTGCTGTGTGGCGAACTACATAAGGAATGCATAGGCCACCGGTTGGTTTGTCTCGCATACTACATCCGCCTAACGAACGGGATGGGCCTCCCCGTTGTAATGGACGCCACGCATTCTCACAATAGGATCAAAGCCTTTGTACGCAGACGGCACCGCTTCTCGAGCGGCATCTGCCGCGGCATGTAGTAAGACGGATTGTCTATTGGGCGCATGTGCAAACCCCACCACTGAGTAGGCGAGCTGCACGCTAACCTCCGCGCCTAACATGAGGCGCTCAGTGGACAGTCTCAGGGTGTCACCTATTCACGGCCTCATTAACTGCCGCAAGGAGCGGATTCATGGCGGTTGCCTCGGATTTAGAACATGCCTCCCTCAGATCTAACCAAACTCGCTGACGGAATCCGACCGGGAGCTCCACATCGTCGAGCAATACTTGGATTAGCTTCCCCTCATCACGTGCGTATGCGGCCTCATCCAGCACCCAGTCACTCTTCACGGAAGCTGACGACCATAGAACGAGAACACATTTCGCTTCATCCAATGCCTTTTCAATTTCAGTTGCGTATCGCGCGCCCGCGGTCACCTGTCGGTCTAGCCATACAGAGTATCCGCTTGTTTCCAAAGCGTTGATGAGTTGCTCAACGCGAGACTCTTCCTGACGCGCATAACTGATAAACACATCACTCATTGCTTGCGCTCGCTCGAAATACTGAAAAATGCACTAGCGCCCTTCCGACGATCGAGTAGTGGATCTAATATCTGTAACAGGCTCGAGGCTTTCGTTAACCACTCGTAGGCGCTCTGCCATCGTTTTCGCAATCTCCCGTACGCCCTTAATGAACCTTGGGCCTGGAATAACCTTTCCGTACTTGTCCTCTAGATTCGCCGCAAAATGCTCTCCGGATTCTGGGTCGTAGAATTTCTGCAGGATCGGCCTAATTGGTCGATCCAGATGAGGCCCCCAGCTCACTCCCTCAACATCCCGGTCAAGCACAACAACAAAGACGCGCTCAAGGAGTTGTTGGCGAGGTTGCCCACACTCCTGCACGAACCATTCCAGCTCCCGGCCGCACCATTTCGAGTTTGGATAAGATTGGCCAACAACGATGATCAGATAGGCACTCACTGAGATTGCCTTTTTGAGTTCGACGCTCAGATCGCCGTTAGCGGGAAGCCCTTCCGAGTCGATGAACATTGAAGCCTCTCCTCCGGGATACTGTCGAAGCCGGCACGCAGCTTCAAACCTCGGCTTCAGATATCGGTACAGCATCCACACTGCATCATCATGCAAGAGGTTGTCATCGCACGCATAGCTGAAAAACGCATCGAAATAGTCAGCGTTCACAATCCCCAAATGACGATCCTTCCTCTTCGTTCTTAGCGTTTGCCTAGCACGGAGCGGGCCTATCTTCGAAATTCAGCAAATCGATCTCCGTCCAATGCTCTCAATTGCGGGCGGAGTCGTGGTTGGTTCCCCCGCGATTCTAGCTGACACACATCGGGGTCGCCTAACACTGAGTAGAGGGTCGTTGACCGGCGGTCAATGACCCTGATATCACATATTGTCGTTTTGTCGCTTTCATTCTTTCACCAAAGCCCGCGCTCGAAACAATAGCATTTCTAATACATTAGCATCGACGGCGGCGAGAAACACTCCGAGCCGGTGCGGAATTTCAATATCAGGGTCATCAACCCGAATACTGCAACCCCCTTAATACGAAGAGCGCTCCACGCGTGCCAGCGCATGTCGGCCCAACAGAAAAGGCCCGGTCAGACCGGGCCTTTTCGTGCTCGCCTCGCATCGAGACAAGCAACCGGCAGACGCACGCCCGCCGGTGTCTTTCTTGCTTACTCGAAGCTGGTGCTGAAGGACAAGCCAACTACCCGTGGCTCATTCACAAAGCCGGTCAGATTGTTGAAATCGATCGCGCCCTTGAGGTTTTCCTCATCGGTAATATTGCGAGCGAATAGAGCGATCTCATAGTTGTGCTCATCGCTGATATACCCGGCACGCAAGCCACCTTCGGTGTTGCCATCGCTGAAAAATTCTTCGCTGTTGTAGAGGAAGAACTCCGTCTTGCCCTGGATGGCCCAGTCGGTCATGAAAAACACTTCGCCCGTGCTCACCGGATGGCCGTAACGCAGGGTCACGTTTACCATGGATTGCGGCGCCTGTGGGAAGGAGTTACCGTCGATAAAGGCATTGCCATTGGTGTCCAGCGGATCCGTCACTGTGCACAGGCCGGAACCGCACGGGGCAGCGACCAAGACATCGTCCTTGATTTCCGTATCTGTGTAGCTCACTCCGACGGTGGCCAGCAGGTTGTCTGAGAGCAGGAACTCCGCATCCAGATCAAAGCCAACGCCAACACCCTCATCGGCGTTCACCAGCTGCACAAAGTTACCGCCGCCGCCAATTGCTGAGAGTTGCTGGTCCTTAATCGTGTAGTAGTAGATGGAGCCGTTCAGGCGCACGCGATTGTCTGCCAGTGTGCTCTTGAAGCCACCTTCAATCGAGGTGATGGTTTCCGACTGGGCCGTGGACGGTGCGCCGAAGAACGCCACATCGCGGCCCTGAATCGTGGGCGCTCTGAAACCCTGGGCGATGCGTGCGAACAGATTGACCTCATCACTCATGGCAAACAATGCGCTGAAGTCCCAGCTCACCTGATCATCGGACACGCTCACGGGGCCCGTCGGAATAGGTGCGTTGAACGCGGCGAAGTCCTTCTCATCGTCGGTGTAGCGAATACCACCGGTGAGCGTCACCATATCGTTCAGCTGATAGCTGCCCTGACCAAATAGTGCCCAGGTTTCGTTGGAATGCGACACGGTGGTGGGCGGCACAAAGAACGGCGTGGTGGTGATAGCGAACTCAGAATCAAAGAAGAACACACCGGCCTGCCAGTTAAACCGCTCATCACCACTGGAAGCCAAGCGGAACTCCTGGGTGAACTGATCCAGATTGTCGATGCCATCCTTGGTCTGCGACGGGAACGGGATAAACCCAGGACCGCTCTCAGGCAGGAACACGGCGCCAAAACCGCCGTCGATGTCGCCCAGGCTAAAGTTGTTCACCTGCTCATGCGCAGTAATTGAGGTAAAGGTCAAACCATTGCCGAAGCCGATATCCAGGCGAAGCGAACCACCCAGTGATTCGGCCATAGCCGGATTGTTGTCGCCTTCGTCAAACAGCACCACGTTGCGGTCGAAGTTATCGTTCAACTCATTGGTCGGGCCCACGATGTTCGCGCGGAAGACTGATGCGGTTCCTTCAAAGTCGCGGCCATGCAGATTGAACAAGGCGCGGAAGTTGTCCGACGGCTCGTACTGCAGCTGCGCACGCCAGGCTTTTTCTTCATGCCCGCCGAGCGCGTCGTTCTGGCCGGTAAACCCGTTATCAATCCAGTCGTCGCGGTTCTGGTAAAGCACTGAGACACGGCCGGTCAGCGCATCACTGCCGATAGAGCCACCAACCGCGGCCTCAACGTTCAGCGTGCCCAGCGAGCCGACAGAAGCGCTGAGCTTGCCCTGGGTGTCCTGGGTGGGTTTGGCGGTATCCAGCTTGACGATACCGGCCGGGGTGTTACGCCCGAACAGGGTGCCCTGGGGACCACGCAGCACTTCCACCTGCGCAATATCAAACAACGGGAAGCTCTTAAGCAGTACATTTTCCTGCACCACCTCGTCCACAATAATCGAGACTGACTGCGATGCCGCAAGGTCAAAGTCCGTATTGCCCAGCCCGCGAATGTAAAAACGTGGGGCCAGCCGGCCGTTGGAAGACTCGGCATACAGCCCCGGCACCCGGGTGGCCAGTGCACGAATGTCCTCGCCGCCTTCAAACAGCACGTCGAACCGCTCGTCTGCCAGCGTGCTGACCGAGATCGGCACATCCTGCACATTCTGCTCGCGTTTCTGGGCGGTCACGATCACTTCTTCAAGTATCGTCTGAGCTTGTGCCCCAAAAGAAATGACGACAGCGACCGCGCTGCACGCGATAACCTGAAATCTACCCATTACTTACTCCTTCCCAACCCGATGCGTATAAAGCCAACAGCCTGAACTTGTGTCCTGTACCCCGCAGTCAACATGTTCAGCAAGCGTGGTGCTGGCAAAGCGTGGACGGAAGGATAACAGCGCCCCCAGCACGGCAACAAGCATCGCTTCAACAGCGTTTTTGCCAACCCGCGTCAGGACCCCGGGTCCGGGGTGTATTGCAGGGATTACAGTGGCTGCGCACCCAGCAAATCGCTGTAGGAGAGCGCCAGCAAATCTTCCGCTTGAATATCAAACGCGGACTGGTAATGCGCACATTGCTCACGCAATCTGGCCTCACCTATCGATCCGTCCATATCGATGGCCTCGATCTCTACAAACTCGCCCAGGGCTACCACCCGGTCCAAATGGAACTTGACGTTGTCGATAAAGTAGATCTCGCGCCGCTTATCTACCACCCGCCACACCCCCAGGGCGGCTTCCAGCAGCGCTTTGAGCGCCGGATCGGGCTGCGGACGGTACAGATGCACCATCGAGGCCTTCGCACCCGCCTGGTCCACCCGGTCGTAGTAAATAAGGCTGTGCTCGATTGTGCCTTCGCGCAGCTTCATACGCCCCTGCGGCACGCGAAAATAGGTATCGACCTGATGGTCTTCCCCTTTAAAGTCGGCGTTCAGCTCACGCAGGATTTCGCGCGGGCGGGCGGTATTCACGCGCGCTTTGATTTCTATATTAAGGTGTTGCATTAGCGGTCAGAAGAATTAAAACGACAGAATGAGGCTGGCCAGTGCGGCGCTCATGAGATTGGACAGTGTCCCCACCAGCACGGCCTTCAACCCCAGCGCTGCCACATCGGCGCGCCGCTCCGGCACCAGCGAGCCAATCCCGCCCAGCATGATCGCCAGCGCGCTCAGATTGGCGAACCCGCACAGGGCAAAGGTGAGCACCGACTGGGTATGCACCGACAGCGTGTCGCGCACTTCCAGGAAGCTCACATATGCCACAAACTCATTCAGGATCGTCTTCTGGCCGACCAGATTGCCGGCGGCGATGGTCTCGCTCCAAGGTATCCCCAGCAGATACATCAGCGGCGACAGCAGCAACCCCAGCAGGTACTCAAAGGTGAGCCCCTCGATACCGATGAGATTGCCCACACCGGACAATAGTCCGTTGGCTAACGCCAGTAAGGCGACGAATGCCACCAGCATGGCACCCACGTTCAGCGCGATATGCAGCCCGGAGGCGGCGCCGTCGGCAGCAGCCTCAATCACATTCACGGCCCGCTTCTGCTCTTCGAACGTGCTTTCCACCAGCGTCGCATCACCATCAAAGCCTGGGGTTTCCGGAATCAACAGCTTGGACATGAGGATGCCGCCGGGCGCCGACATGAAGGCAGCCGCGATAAGCAGGCTCAGGTCCAGCCCCAGGCTGGCGTAGGCCAGCACCAGGGCGCCGGTAATCGTGGACAGCCCCACACCCATCACGGTGAAAAACTGCGATCGGCTGAGCTGCCTCAGATACGGGCGCACCGCCATCGGCGCTTCGACCATGCCGATAAAGATGTTGGCCGCCGCACACATGGCCTCGACGCGTGAAATGCCCACCACCCAGCGCAAGGCACCGCCAATCAAGTTGATCAGAAACTGCATCACACGAAGGTGATAGAGCACGGCCACCAACGAGGACACAAACACAATTACGGGCAAAATTTTCAGTGCGACAATGAAACCAAACTTATCGCTATTGGTTGCCATTTCGCCGAACAGGAAGGCGGTGCCCTCATCGGCGTAAGTGATAATTTTCTGCACATAGCTGGCCATTACCGCCAGCACGGTCTTGCCGGCGGGCACGTAGATCACCAGCACCGCAAGGCCTGCCTGCAGCGCGAACGCACTGAGCACAACGCGCAAGTTGATGGCGCGGCGATTCTCCGACAACGCGAGTGCGACGGCGACCAGCGTTAACATTCCGAGTATTGCGATCAAACAGCTTCCCCAAGGTGCAAGCGATGCGATTCAGCCGGCCGGCTCGCCGGCACCCGCCAGCATTGGCCCGCATCGACCCGCATAGAACAAGAGATGTTCCGGCCCGGCCTACTCTGCAGCCAGTGCGGCAAAGAACGCCAGCAACAGCTGACGAGTATCCTGATAGGCAGCATCCGCCACCTCGATGGTTTCCTCGTGAGTCAGCTCGTGATCGGGCTGCAGCCCGGCGGCCCAGTTGGTAATCACACTGAGTCCGGCCACCCGCATGCCCGCATGCCTGGCCACCAGACACTCCGGCACCGTCGACATCCCCACCACATCGGCCCCCAGCCTGCCCATCATACGTATCTCGGCAGGGGTTTCGAAATTTGGCCCAGTAATCTGCATGTACACCCCGTGCTGCAGGGCCACGCCACTGCTGACACCCGCCTGCACCAGGGTCTCGCGCAACCCCTTATCCCATGCACAACTCATGTCCGGAAAACGCACGCCCAGATCATCGTCATTGGGGCCACTCAGCGGATTGCGTCCACTTAAGTTGATGTGATCGTCAATCATCATCAGCGTACCCGGGCCCATCTGCTCGGCGATGCCGCCAGCGGCATTGGTCACCACCAGCGTGTTAACGCCAAGCTGGTGCAGGGTGCGTACCGGCACCGCCAGTTGCGATGGCGAATAACCTTCGTAGTAATGCATGCGACCTTGCATGCAGGCCAGCGGCAAGCCGCCAACGCGCCCCACCAGCAGGCGTCCTGCGTGTCCGGCAACGGTGGAGACTGGGAAGTGCGGGATATCTGCATAATCAATGGTGGCGGTGAGCTGCATGTTTTCATGAAAACGCCCAAGGCCGCTGCCCAGAACAATGGCGGTGTGTGGAAACGGGCGGTCCAGCCCGGCGCTGATCGCTTCGGCCGCTTCTACATAGGGTTTCATTTTTCGATCACCTTCTCTGTCTTACTCATGCCGATGGCTGAGGATTGTAGCTGTGCTACCATCAAAACTCACTCCGGGCGACAGTATGCGCTCAACACGGCGCGTCGGTATTTAACCAATCTGAACCTCTTATGCGCGCATTTATTGCAGTACTCGATTCATTTGGCGTTGGCGCCACCGCAGACGCCGAGAAATTTGGCGATGCGGGTGCTGATACCTTTGGCAGTATCGCCAGCGCCTGCACCAATGGGCAATGCGAGGTGCCGGGCACCCGCAGCGGGGCACTGCAGTTGCCCAATTTGATGCGCCTGGGTCTTGGCGCGCTACACCAGGGCAGCACCGGTCGCCGCGTCGCGCCATCACCCTCGCGTATTGATAGTGCCTACGCCTGGGCCGCCGAACGCAGTTTTGGCAAAGACACGCCCAGCGGGCACTGGGAGATGATGGGCCTGCCGGTTGAGTACGACTGGGGTTATTTTCCAAAAACCACGCCATGTTTCCCGCAAGCGCTCACCGACGCGCTGATTGCACGCGCCAACCTGCCCGGCTTACTCGGCAACCTGCACAGCTCCGGCACTGTCATTCTGGAGCAGCTGGGCGAAGCCCATATCGCGACCGGTCAGCCGATTGTCTACACCTCAGCCGACTCGGTCTTCCAAATTGCCGCGCACGAGGAGCACTTTGGTTTGGAGCGGCTGTATGAGGTGTGCCGACTCGCACGCGAGCTAGTCGATGAGTATCAGGTGGGCCGGGTGATCGCGCGCCCGTTCGTCGGCGAACGCGCAGGCAAATTCGTGCGCACCGGCAACCGCAAAGACCTCGCCACTCCGCCGCACCAGGCCACCCTGCTCAATCACCTGAACAAGGCGGGGCACGCGGTCATCGGCATCGGCAAGATCGGCGACATCTTCGCTTATAGTGGCATTAGTCAGAATCTGAAAGCGGTGGGCAATGAGGCGGTATTCGACACCCTGTTAACGCAGGTGGACGAGGCGCCCGATGGCACGCTGGTCTTTGCCAATTTTGTGGACTTCGACATGTTATACGGGCATCGCCGCGACACTACGGGCTACGCCTGCGCACTGGAGGCGTTCGATCGCCGCCTGCCGGAGCTGGAGCGAGCGCTGCGCCCGGACGATGTGGTGGTACTCACCGCCGATCACGGCTGCGATCCCACCTTCGCGGGGACCGATCATACCCGTGAGCATGTGCCTGTTATTTTCTTTGGCCCAAACGTCGTGCCCGGCAGCCGAGGCCAACGCGACAGCTTTGCCGATATCGGACAAAGTCTGGCTCAACATTTCGGGTTGCCGCCCCTGAGCGCCGGCAAAGCACTCGATCTTAGACCCGCCGCCGCATGAATCAGCCGGACGCACAGCAGGGCAACACCACGCCCGCCGGATCGGCCGAAGTCACCGCGCTGCCCGAACGCGCACCACAGTCCACGCAC
>CBDUQI010000116.1:0-17961 GCA_965369325.1 uncultured Gammaproteobacteria bacterium | reverse complement strand
CTGCCAAGCCTGCCACGATGGCCTGTACCGCAAACCCGATAAGTTTGCGCCAATGGGGAGTCATACCCGCAATGATCCCTAGATCGGGAGCTGCCCGCAAGTCGCTTTGCGAAACGGTCGGTATTCCGGGCGCCAGTAATTCAATATGATGTAAAACAGAGGCTTCGGTGCGCGTGCGCGGCATATTTCGAAGTGTAATATGGGTTCGGCGACCGTGCCGCAGTGCGTTCGTATGACGGCTGGGCACCGGTTGGTCGGGCCGCTGACGGTACGATGTCAGCATTGTCCCAGGGTGAGTTCGCCGTCAATGTGTTACTGAGTCCTAGTCAATATCGCATTGCAATGTGTATAATTCGCCGTCCATTTTTGCGCGCTAACTACGGCTGGCGATTGGCGGTCAGGCTTGGTCGCGCGCGTTATTTTAGGGTCAGGCCAGGGATCCAGTCTTGTAAGTTGCGAGTAGTCGTATTGCGCCAGCGCACGGGTAGCCGTGCCGGCGTGAGCGATACAGGGCAGCCGGGACGATCATCAGTCGGGCTTAACTGCGTAGGGGAGAACACTGGATGAGCGACGAAGGCCCCGATCTTGGCCGACGCCACTTTTTGACGGTGGCAACCGTTGTCACTGGCGGTATCGGCGCCGCAGCGGCGAGTATTCCGTTTCTGGCTTCGTTTATGCCCAGCGAGCGGGCCCAGGCACTGGGCGCGCCGGTGGAAGTGGATATCTCCAAACTTGAGGTCGGCGCTAAGCTGACCGTTGAGTGGCGCGGCAAGCCGATTTATATCGTGCGCCGCCCGGAAAGCGTGCTGAAGAGTCTGGATGCGGTCACCGGCTTGCTCAAAGACCCGGAGTCGGCGCAGTCCAAGCAGCCGTCCTTTGCGCAAAACGAGCATCGCTCGCTACGCCCGGAAGTGTTGGTGATGGTAGGTGTGTGCACGCATTTGGGGTGCGCGCCGTTGTACCGCCCGGATGTGGCTCCAGCCGACCTGGGGGCTGATTGGCTAGGCGGGTTCTTCTGCCCATGCCACGGTTCAAAATTCGATTTGTCCGGCCGCGTTTTCAGCGGTGTGCCGGCCGAGAGCAACCTCGAGGTGCCACCGTACCGCTTCCTCAACGATTCACTGATTATCATCGGTGATGAAGCAGGAGTATCCGCATGAGCACTCAAAGCGGAATTTCGGGACGCATCTCGCGCGCACTTACCAACCTGCTAGCCTGGACTGATGAGCGCTATCCGGCCAGCCAAGTCTGGCGCGAGCATGTCTCAGAGTACTACGCGCCCAAGAACTTTAACTTCTGGTACTACTTTGGGTCGTTTGCCCTGGCCGTTCTGGTCATCCAGATCGTCAGCGGCATTTTCCTGACCATGAACTACAAGCCTTCTGCCGAGCATGCGTTTGCCTCGGTGGAGTACATCATGCGCGATGTGCCCTGGGGCTGGTTGATCCGGTATATGCATTCCACCGGCGCTTCGTTCTTCTTTATCGTGGTCTACCTGCACATGTTCAGAGGCATCATGTACGGCTCCTACCGCGGGCCGCGCGAGTTGCTGTGGTTAATCGGCATGTGCATCTATATGGTGCTGATGGCCGAGGCCTTCATGGGCTATCTGCTGCCTTGGGGCCAGATGTCTTATTGGGGCGCACAGGTCATTATCTCGCTGTTCAGCGCTATCCCGGTGATTGGCGAAGGGCTGGCCGAGTGGGTTCGCGGCGATTTTAATATTTCGGATGTCACGCTGAACCGATTCTTCGCACTGCACGTGGCTGCGCTGCCGCTGCTGTTGGTGGGGCTGGTGTTCATCCACATGGTTGCCCTGCACAAGGTGGGCTCCAATAACCCGGATGGGGTGGACATCAAAAAGCTCAAAGATGAGAAGGGCGTGCCGCTGGACGGCATCCCGTTCCATCCTTACTACACCGTGAAAGACTTAGCCGGCTTTGGCGCATTCGCCGCGCTGTTTGCCGCCGTCATGTTCTTTGCGCCAGAAGGCGGTGGGCTGTTCCTTGAGCACGCCAACTTTGAGCCGGCGGATCCGCTTAAAACACCCGAGCACATTAAGCCGGTGTGGTACTTCACGCCGTTCTACGCGATCTTGCGCGCGGTGCCGAACAAGACCGGCGGCGTGGTCATGATGGGCTTGGCGATCGTGATGCTGTTCTTGCTGCCCTGGCTGGATAAGAGCCCGGTCCGCTCGATCCGCTACAAGGGCATGATCGCCAAAGTAGCGCTGGCGCTGTTCACCATCAGTTTTGTTGGTCTTGGCGTGCTGGGTATGCTGCCGGTGACCGATACCTACACCATGCTCGCGCGGCTGTTGTCGGTGGTGTACTTCCTGTTCTTCGTCGGCATGCCGTTTTATTCGAAATGGGATAGAACCAAGCCGGTTCCTGAGAGGGTGACGTATCATGACTAGCGCGGTGAGCAAGCTGGGCGCTGCGGCGAAGTTGCTGTGCATCGCGGCCCTCTCAATGGTGGTGTTGCCGCTGGCGGCCACGGCTGCAGGCGGTGGCGGCGGCTCCTTTATGAAGCATGCCGACAATGATCTGGGCAATGTGGCCTCGTTGCAACGCGGTGCCAAATACTTCATGAATTACTGCCAGGGTTGCCACGAGGCGCAGTACGTGCGCTACAAACGCGTGGGCGAGGCGCTGGAGCTGAGCGAAGAACAGTTGATCAACAATCTGATGTTCTCCGCCGAAAAACCCTTCGAAACCATGACCAACGCCATGCCCGCAGACGATGCCCGGCGCTGGTTCGGTGCCGTGCCGCCGGATTTGTCGCTGGTGGCGCGTAGCCGTGGAGTCGACTGGATCTTCTCCTATCTGCTGTCCTTCTATGAGGACCCAAGCAAGACGTTTGGCGTGAATAATCTAGTGCTGCCGAATGCCAGCATGCCGCACGTATTGTGGGAGCTGCAGGGTGGGCAGAAGCCGGTCTATCACGAGGTGCAGGGCACGGACGGGAAAATGCATGAGGTATTTGAGGCGTTCGAGTCCACCAGCGCCGGTACGTTGTCCGCGCATGCGTACGAGGAAGTAGTGCGCGACATCGTGAACTTTGTCGCCTTTATGGGGGAGCCGGTACAGCTTGAGCGACGCGCGCTTGGCGTCAAGGTGCTTAGCTTCATACTGTTGTTTTTCCTGCTCGCCTATTTACTCAAGCAAGAGTATTGGAAGCAGGTAAAGTAAGATGGCTGACGTGCGTGCCGCGCGCAGCTCAGCGGGCCACCCGCTAGGGAGAGAATAATATGGCCGTAGTGCCCAACAGGCGTTCCGTTATGACGCTGTTTTCGCGGTCCACGGATCCGCAAAGCCATCGTGCTCGACTGGTGCTGGCTGAAAAAAATATCAACGTAGAAATCGTGGATATCGCGGGCCCGAACCTGCCCGAAGACCTGATCGATCTGAATCCTTATAACAGTGTGCCAACGCTGGTGGATCGTGAGCTGGTGCTGTATGACGCGCGCGTTATCGTTGATTACCTGGATGAGCGCTTTCCGCACCCCCCGTTAATGCCGGTAGATCCGGTCACTCGGGCTCAGTTTCGCTTGGCGTTGTATCGGATTGAACGCGATTGGTACAGCCTGGTGGATGAGATTGAAGGGGCTGGCGAGAAACGCAGCGGCGCGCAGGCACGTAAGATCTTGCAGGAGAGCATACTGTCCAGCGCAGATGTGTTTAACGCGCGTACGTTTTTCCTGAGCGATGAGTTCTCTTTGGTGGATTGCAGTATTGCACCGATTCTCTGGCGCCTGCCTTCCTACGGGATTAATCTGCCGGAGGATACTGGCAGCGCAATTTACGCCTACGAGAAGCGCCTGTACTCACGCCCGTCCTTCCAGCGCAGCCTGACTGAGCTGGAGCAGGAAATGCGCATGTAATGGACGCGCAAGCGCTCACATCGCGACGCCCCTATCTGCTGCGGGCGATGTACGATTGGTTACAGGACAACGCGCTTACGCCGTATATTGCGGTGGATGCCGCATATCCTGGGGCGATGGTGCCGCAGACTCATGTGACCGATGGGCACATAATTTTGAATATTTCTGCCGCAGCCACTCATAATCTGGTGCTCGGCAATGAGCGGGTTGAATTCTCAGCAGCGTTTGGCGGACAACAACGATTTATCTCCCTGCCGATTGGGGCGGTGATCGGGATTTATGCGCAAGAGGGGATCCAGGGGATGATGTTCCCGGAGCGCGAGGAGGCATTGCCGCCCGCCTCGGACGAGGTATCGGGTGGGCCCGGATCGGCGGTGCTGGCGAAGGAAGCCAAGCCACGCCCCACCCACCTCTCACTGGTGAAGAAAGACCAGGAGCCCTCCGCCTGAGACGCTCACCTCAGCCCCCCATTAAGCGACAACATTAACTGTGAGCAGGAACATGACTTCGACACTTACTATCCGGTCCGGCTGGCTTTCTAGCGGCCTTGGCATCGCTGGCGTTTGTGCAACGCTGATCGGCTGCAGCAGCCCCTCGGGTGATGCCCCGCCGGCGGGTAGCACTGCACAATCCGCTGCTACGGCAAATGCGCCGGTAGTGGTTTACTCCTCGCGTCAGGAGCATCTGATCCAGCCATTGTTTGAGGCGTACACCAAGCAGACTGGCATCAAGGTTGAGTACCTGATCGACAAGGAGGGTCCGCTGATGCTAAAGCTGGCCGCCGAGGGCAGCAACACGCCGGCCGATGTGTTCATGACGGTGGACGCAGGCAATCTCTGGCATGCCGCTAATGAAGGCTTGTTGCAGTCGCTGGACTCGCCTGTGTTGGATGCCAAAGTGCCCGAGTATTTGCGCGACCCTCAGGGGCGCTGGTACGGCATCTCCGTACGCGCTCGCACCATCGCTTATAACACCGATAAAGTACCGGTTGCGCAATTGTCCACCTATGAGGCGCTGGCCGACTCGGCATGGGCTGGGCGGGTGTGTTTGCGAACATCCAAAAAGGTGTACAACCAGTCGCTGGTGGCCATGATGATGGCCGAGCACGGTGAGCCGGCCGCGGAGAAAATTGTGGCCGGCTGGGTGGCCAACCTGGCCGCACCGGTGTTCTCCAGCGATACTCGTGTACTAGAGGCCATTGCGGCCGGTCAGTGCGATGTGGGCATCGTTAACTCCTATTATTTCGGTCGCCTGATGAAAGAAAAACCGGCGCTGCCGCTGGCGCTGTTCTGGCCCAACCAGCTCACCAACGGCGTGCACGTGAATGTCGCCGGTGCTGGCGTGGTCAGTCAGTCCGATAACCCCGCGGGCGCGCAGCAACTGCTCGAGTGGCTGGCTTCGGATCAGGCGCAAGCGATGTTTGCCGCGGTGAATCTGGAGTACCCCGCGAACGAGGCGGTGGCGGTCGATCCGGCGGTACAGGCCTGGGGCACGTTTAAGCGCAATCTGATCAACGTGGCCAGCGCCGGCGAGATGCAGTCCAAAGCGGTTATGCTGATGGACCGGGTTGGCTACGATTGAGTCTGATTCACGTGCGCTGCCAGCGCCGGCCTGCCGTCTGTAGGGGTTGAGCGATGCCGGGCCCCCTGCGTTGGTTGGGTTGGCCGATGGCTGCGCTAATCGCTCTGCCGACGCTGGTGGCGGTGGGGGTGGTATTGAGCTCGCTGATCGGGCCCGAGCCCGAACCCTGGGCTCATTTGCGAGCGCATGTACTAGGCCCCGTTATCCTCAATAGCTTGTGGTTGGTGATAGGTGTGGGTCTGTTCGCTGCGGTGGTGGGTACGGCGATGGCGTGGCTGACCGCGATGTGTGAATTCCCCGGGCGGGCGGTATTCACCTGGGCGCTTATTTTGCCTCTCGCCATGCCCGCTTACGTCACCGGCTTTGCCGTGATCGGTTTGCTTGAGTATGCGGGGCCGGTGCAGAGCGCGTATCGCGCGCTCGCGGGCGAAGGCGCGGCGTTTTTCCAGATTCGCTCGCGCGTCGGGATCGTTCTGGTCATGGGCCTGGCGCTTTATCCTTATGTCTACATGCTGGCCCGCAACGCTTTTCTTACCCAGGGGCGAGGTGCATTCGAGGCGGCGCAGTCACTGGGGGCCAGCTCTGCCAGAGCGTTCTGGCGGGTGGCATTGCCGATGGCCGGGCCGTGGATCGCGGGCGCCAGCTCGCTGGTCGCGATGGAAACCCTTGCCGACTTCGGCACCGTATCGGTGTTTAACTACGACACCTTTACCACGGCCATCTATAAGTCCTGGTTCTCTCTGTTTTCGCTGGACGCGGCGTTGCAGCTTGCCTCCGTACTGCTGATTTTCGTGTTCGTTGCTCTGCTGGTTGAGCGCAGTCTTCACCGCGCCAACGCCTATGTGTCGGGCGAGTCCCAGCGGCGCGATTTTGCTCGTCTGGTGCTCTCGCCAGCGCGACGCTGGCTGGCCACGCTGGCGGCCGGCACCGTGCTGTTACTGGGCTTTGTGGTGCCGTTCGCTCAATTGCTGGTGTGGTGCACGCGCAGCGCGCGCGATGAATTAAACGCCCGCTACTTGTCCTATGTGCTGGATTCACTCGGACTGGCGGTGGGTGCAGCGGCACTCATCAGCGCCGTGGCGTTGCTGCTGGCGTATTGCGGGCGCGTGGCACCGCAGTGGCCCACCCGAGTGCTAAGCCGGGTGGCGACGCTTGGGTATGCGTTGCCAGGCACGGTACTGGCGGTGGGGCTATACGTGCCGCTCGCGAGCATCAGCGGCACGCTGGATAACTGGCGCGCGTCTGCCTCGCAGGGCGCGCACGAACCGTTGATGTTGCAAACCACCGTCTTGACGATGCTTGTCGCGTATTTGGTGCGATTCATGGCGGTGGCGCACAATCCGCTGGAGCGCAATATGATGCGAATTACCGCCAGCCTGGATGAGGCCGCACGCAGCCTCGGCGCTGGGCGTTGGCGCGTACTCGCACGGGTGCATCTGCCTATGCTGCGTGGTGGCATGGTCACCGCCGCAATACTGGTCTTTGTGGACGTAATGAAAGAGATGCCGATTACGCTGATGACACGGCCTTTCGGGGTGGACACTCTGGCGGTGCGGGTATTTGAGATGACGGCTGAGGGGCAGTGGGAACGTGCGGCGTGGCCGGCGGTGAGTATCGTGCTGGCGGGGCTGGTGCCGGTGATGCTGCTGGTGCGCAAGACTTGAGGGTTAAAAGGCAATGCAGTTAGAGCTGGAACAGGTGCGCCATCATTATGGCGAGCTGGAAGCACTGTGCGGGCTGAGTATGCGCCTTGATGAGGGGCAGATCGGCTGCCTGCTTGGGCCGAGCGGTTGCGGCAAGAGCACAGCACTGCGGTGTATCGCGGGCTTCGAACCGGTGTCAGGTGGGGTGATTCGCTTGGGCGATGAGGAGGTCTCGAGCACCGGCGCCCATGTGCCGCCAGAGCAGCGGCGAGTGGGTATGGTGTTCCAGGACCATGCGTTGTTTCCGCACCTGAGCGTGTTGGGTAACGTCATGTTTGGTCTAGTGCACCTGGCGCGCGCACAACGCGAGCGGGCAGCGCGCAAGATGCTGACCCTGGTGGGGTTAGCTGACAGTGCCGGTCGTCTGCCGCATGCCCTGTCGGGCGGGCAGCGACAGCGGGTAGCACTGGCACGTGCGCTGGCCCCGGAACCGCATCTGTTGTTGTTGGATGAGCCATTTTCCAATCTGGACGCCGGCCTGCGAGTGGCCCTGGGCCGGGAGGTGCGGGCGATTCTCAAGGCGCGTAGCGCCACCGCGCTGCTGGTTACACACGATCAGCAGGAGGCCTTTGCCATCGCCGACCGGGTGGGTGTGATGGCGCAGGGCCGGCTGCACCAGTGGGCTACCCCCAGCGTACTGTACCGTTCGCCGGCCAACCGTTTTGTCGGTGACTTTGTGGGCGACGGCGTTTACGTGCAGGGCCACGCGAGCGATAGGGATACGGTGCGAACCTCGCTGGGCCAGGTGCAATCCGATCGGCCGTTGCATCCCGCACAGGCTGTCCATGTCTTGGTGCGCCCGGAGCAGGTAAGACTTGAACGCGGGAGCGGTCAGCCCGTAGGCGAGGTGACCGCCTGTGATTTTCGCGGCGAAGATGCGCGCTGCGAGGTGCGCTTATCAGACGGTACCTTGCTGCTGGCCAGCATCCCCAATGATGTCGCCCTGGTACCTGGCGCGAGAGTTCAGGTGACGCTGACCTCGGGTCCATACGCTGTTCCAGATAAGTATTTTACATAATTATTTTCCATAATGCGTTTGATGGCCCCGCGCCACGTCATCTTCATGAACATATGTTAAGAACCGGGCATTGGTCACTGGCGCCCGTACCTGGGGTGTGGAAAAATTAAGGTAATTCAATACTTGAGGCCAAGATCTTAAGTCTTGGCCGGATATTTGACGGTTATGACCGATCACATTGATGAGGATGGGTTCCGCGCGAACGTCGGAATCGTTCTCTGCAACGATGCGGGGCAGCTATTGCTGGCCGGGCGTGCTGGCCAGCGCGGCTGGCAATTTCCGCAGGGTGGCATCCAGCCCGATGAAGACCCCGAGCAGGCTATGTTCAGGGAGCTCGAAGAAGAGGTGGGGTTGGCCCAGGCGGACGTCAGCGTACTGGGCACTACCATTCCCTGGTTGCGCTATCGCTTGCCGCGCCGCTACCTCAGGCGCAATTCCGTACCTCTGTGCGTCGGGCAAAAGCAGATATGGTTCATGCTAAAGCTGCAGACAGATGACCAGGCGGTGCGTTTTGACAAATGCGAGGTGCCCGAATTTGATCGCTGGCGGTGGGTGGATTACTGGCAACCGGTACGTGAAGTAATTTATTTCAAACGCCGGGTGTACTCGCGTGCGCTGGAGTCACTTGGGCCGTTGCTGTTTGCCGACGGATTGCCGCCGAAGCCAAAGATGGCGCAATCTACCGGCAATGGTGGGCGGAATAAGGGCAATGGACGGGCGCGTCACGCGGCTTCCAGGCGGCGTAAGGGCAAAAGTTAATCGCGTGTGGGCGAAAAGAGAACTAACTATTGCGCCTCAGAGCATGGAACGCAGCGCCCGGCGGGGCTATCATGTCGGCCCCGCATAACATGTAAGTCACTGGGTGATCGGCCGTGCGTCGCCGCACCGGCTGGGACAAGGATTAAATGAAGGGCTCGCTGGTAGTCAAACCACATAACCCCAACCGCACTCGCGCGTTGTTGGCGGTAGCCGTTATTGCCTCCCTGGCGGGGGCTTATGGCTTATACGAATACGGTATGTACCGGGGTGGATTCGAGCGCATTGCGTCCGCTGACGAACGCGAGTCGCTGTTATCTGAGCTGGATACCGCCAGTCTGCAGAACAGTGAGTTGCGCCGGCGCATCGCACAGCTGGAAACCTCGCGCGGCGTGGACCGCGAAGCCTATGATCAGGTGGAGGGCACATTGGGCGATCTGCAGGCGCAATTGCAGGCGCAGCGCGAAGAGCTGGATTTTTATCGCGCCATCGTGACCCCTGCCGATGGGGTGAGCGGGCTGCGCATCCAGGAATTTTCGGTAAAGCCCGGCGTGCAGGACAGCCTGTATCGTTTGCGGGTGGTGCTGGTGCAGGCAGCCAAGCATGATCGGCTGGTGTCCGGCGTGGTGAGATTGTCGCTGGACGGCGCCCACGAGGGCCGCCCGGTCAGCTATGATTTGTCTGAAGTGACGATAGACGACAGTGAGTCGCAGGCGCTGAGCTTCTCCTTCAGATACTTCCAGAATTTCGAGCGTGAGGTATTGTTGCCCGATGGGTTTGTGCCCGATCGAGTCAACATCGAGGTGGCGCCCCGAGGCAGCCGTTCGGATGTGATACGTCAGTCTTTTGATTGGGCTGCTAAAGGCTAGCAAGGCTCGGTCTCGGAGCTCGTCAACTGTTAATGCCAGGAGTAACTTATGCTAGGGCGTAATAAACAACGCAAGAGTGCGCAGATTGACACGCTGGTCGGGCGCAATACGCGCGTATCCGGTGACGTGGAATTCAACGGTGGGTTCCACATTGATGGCTACATCAAGGGGAATCTGCAATCCGAGGCAGATTCGCCTTCGGTGTTGAGCATTAGTGAGTCCGGCACGGTCGAAGGTAGCGTCTGCGTGCCCCACGTTGTGTTAAACGGCACGGTCAAGGGAGATGTGTCTGCGCGCGAGCGGATCGAGCTCGGCGCTACTGCCCGCGTGATTGGCAACGTATACTACAACCTGATTGAGATGGCGATTGGCGCCGAGGTGAACGGCAAGTTAATTCACGAGCCCCCTGGGCAGCCGGCCCTGATTACTCAGGCAAGTGCCGCCATTGAGGTGGATGTTGAGGATGGCGACGATCTGGTTCAGGTTGGCGGCAAGTAACTTGATGCGATTGGCCGACAGCGTTGTGGCCTGTCACGCGAGAACTTAGGAAGCGTTTGGAGCAACCGCTAATGAGTGCACCCAGTTTAGATTTCTCCGCTGCTGCTGCCCGCAAGGTTGGGGAGCTGATTAGCGAGGAGGGCAACGATGCCCTTAAACTTCGCGTTTACGTCTCGGGCGGCGGCTGCTCAGGCTTCCAGTACGGATTTACCTTTGATGAGAACATCGAAGACGGCGATACCCAAATCAAAAATGAAGGGGTGACGCTGCTGGTAGACCCGATGAGTATTCAATACCTGATGGGTGCGGAGATTGACTATAAAGACGATCTTGAAGGCGCCCAGTTCATTATTCGCAATCCGAACGCAACCACCACCTGCGGTTGCGGTTCGTCATTCTCCGTCTAGCAGCAACCGCGCGCATGCGCCGGCTGGCTACTCTTACCGATACCTTGACACTGCCCCGTGTTGCCCGTGCCCGCGCGCTGCCCGTATCTGCGCGCTAAGGTCATTTGGTAGTGGGCGATCCGGGGAGCGAACCTGCCACTGATCAAGCGGCGAAGGTGATCGCCGCAGTAGATCTGGGCTCCAACAGTTTCCACATGATTGTTGCTCGCCACGAGCACGGGCACTTTACGGTGCTGGACCGTCTGCGCGAAATGGTGCGTTTTGGCGCCGGTCTGGATGATCGAGGTCGTGTGTCCGAGGAGGCTTCCGAGCGGGCAATGGCCTGCCTGCGCCGGTTCGGTCAGCGCTTGCGCGACATGCATGCGGACAGTGTGCGTGCGGTAGGCACCAACACCTTCCGTCGGGCCAAGAACGCTGCGGTATTTCTGAGCGACGCGGAGGCGGCCCTGGGTCACCCGATCGAGATTATCTCCGGGCGCGAAGAGGCTCGATTGATCTACCTAGGCGCCACCCACGCCGCGCCCTCGGAGGGTGGTCGCCGGCTGGTGATCGATATTGGGGGTGGCAGCACCGAGATTATTATCGGTGAGGGGCTGAAGACCAAGACGTTGCTCAGCCTGTATATGGGGTGTGTGAGCATCAGCGAAGAGTACTTTCCGGGTGGCAAGGTGACACAAAAGCGTATGCGTCGGGCCCGTTTGGCAGCGCGTATGGAACTGGAGCCGGTGTCTGCTGGCCTTAAGACGCTGGGCTGGGACGAAGTGGTCGGCACCTCCGGCACCATCAAGGCAACGGCGAGTATTCTCAACCAGCCTCCGGGGCCGGTGCGGATCGTAACGCTACCAGGGATGGAGTCGTTGGCGGAAAAGCTGATCAGCGCTGGGACCGCCCGTGCCGCCGACTTGCCCGGACTGACATCTCAGCGAGAGCCGGTTTTCGCGGGTGGCCTCGCTATCTTGATGGGCCTGTTCGAAGGACTTGAGCTGGATGAGCTGCGCCCGGTCGATGGGGCCTTGCGTGAGGGGCTGTTGTACGATCTGATCGGTCGCCAGACTGGCGAGGATGCCCGCCAGCGTACGGTGCGTGCATTGCAGCGACGCCATCAGATTGATATTGCCCAGGCGCAGCGAACGGAAAACACGGCGATGCGCCTGTTCGACAGCGTGGCTGAGGACTGGAAGCTGGCGGCGCAGCCGTTCTGGGAGAATTCACTGCGCTTTGCTGCCCGCCTGCACGAGGTGGGCCTGGCGATGGCACATGCGCAGTACCATCGCCACGGGGCTTATCTATTGGAAAATTCCGAACTCGCGGGGTTCTCCAAACAGGAGCAAACACGCGTCTCGCGCCTGGTGTTGGCCCACCGCCGCAAGGTCGCGCCGGATATCTTCGACGAGTTGCCGCAAAAAACCCGCAAAGTGCTACCACGTCTGGCGGTATTGCTGCGGCTGGCGGTGCTGTTCAACCGCGGCCGTAGTGATACGCAGGTGCCCGATCTGCAGGTGCGTGCTAACGGCCGCTCGGTGGAGTTAGTGTTCCCGAAGGGCTGGCTAGCCGGCCATCCGCTCAGCAAGGCAGACCTCGAGCGTGAGGTGCAATACCTCAAGGCGATCGGATTCTCCCTCGCGTTCAGCTGACGCCAGCGCCAAAGTCGGCCCTCTTGGGGTCTCCCATCACCCCTTCTCGTTCTTTAATCTAGGGCGGATATACAGCGCCGAGGACGGCGCCTTTGTTAGCCCCGGTCACGCTGGGGCAGTTACCCGCCAGTCCTGCCAAGGTGCGGCTGCCCAGCCAGGCGAAGGCGGAGGCCTCCACCCAGTCCGGCGCGATGCCCACATGATCGGTCGTATGTACTGCGACAGGATCCATTAATGAGCGCAAGCGCGACAGCAGCGTGGCGTTATGCGCGCCGCCGCCGCACACCAGCAGTTGCGCTTGCCGGCCTGCCACGGTTTGCCCAGGGGTGTTGAATGTGGTGCGCGCGACGTCGCAAATCGATACGGCAGTCAGCTCGCATAGGGTCGCCAGCATGTCGGGATGGCTGAGCGAGCCGGCGCCCGCCACCCCCGCCATTGTCGTAACCACCCAATCCAGATTGAACTGCTCTGGCCCCGTGCTCTTGGGCGCGATGCGCGAAAAATACGGATGCTGTAGGAGCGCCTCAAGCAAAGGCGTGTGCACGTGCCCGGTGCGCGCGCCAGCACCGTCCTCATCGTAGGCACCGAGCCCGGCATGACGACACCACGCATCCATGAGCGTATTGCCCGGGCCGGTATCAAACCCGCTGAGCACCGCGCCGGGAACCAGCACGGTGACGTTGGCGATTCCGCCGATATTCACCACCACGCGGGCAGCGCTCGCGTTCGCGAAAGCTGCCTGATGGAAAAGCGGCACCAGCGGCGCGCCTTCACCACCCAGGGCGACGTCGCGGCGACGAAAATCGGCCACGGTGGTGATACCGGTGCGTGCGGCAATAATATTCGGATCACCAATTTGCAACGTGTATCGCGGGTTGCGATCTACGCGGTGATGCAGGGTTTGACCGTGGCTTGCGATAGCGCGGATGGGGCGCTGTTGCAATGCTTCGGTGCGGGTCAGTGCGATGGCAGCGTCGGCCAGGGCATGGCCAAGGGCGTGGTCCAGCTCGGCCATGGCCGGCACAGTGAGCTGAGTGGGCTGGGCAAGCGCTGCGCGCAGCATCTGATGTAGCTCAGGCGCAAATGGCCGGCTGGCGCAGGCCGCAATGTGCATGGCGCCAGCGGCATCGATGCCTAAGCCGACCGCATCGATGCTGTCGGCGCTGGTACCGGTCATCAGTCCAATATAGGTTTCGTGAGTGCCCGTCATGCCTCGTCCGTTACGCCTGCCCGTGGACGGTCGCCAGTGTGGCAGATGCCGCCGCTTCAGTCGAAGCTGGCGGCCAGACGGGTGTCTCTTACCAGCGCCAGCTTCTTAAGTCGATTCTCGGCATGCGCCAGAAAAGCTGTTTTATACTTTGTGGGAATAGGCTCCGCCTGCGGCAGTTTGACCGTGCGGGGATTGCGGTGCACACCGCTCACGCGATACTCGTAGTGCAGGTGTGGGCCGGACGCCAGCCCGGTTTGTCCGACGTAGCCGATGGTTTGGCCCTGTTTAACACGCTGGCCGACACGCGGCTTGGCAAACTTAGACATGTGCGCGTAGAGCGTAGTGATGTTGCCACCATGCTGAAGCACGATCGCGTTGCCGTAGCCGCCCTTTTTGCCGCGGAAGAGTACTTTCCCATCGCCCGCCGCCTTGATGGGCGTGCCTTTGGGCGCGGCGTAATCCACGCCTGTATGTGCTCGGATAGTATTTAGCACAGGGTGGCGCCGGCGCGGATTAAAGTTGGATGAGATGCGCGAGAAATCCACCGGCGCGCGCAGGAAGGCTTTGCGCATACTGAGCCCGTCGGGGGAGTAGTAGTCGGCGTGCTCCTCATCATCTACGTAACGCACGGCCTGATAAGCGCGCCCATCGTTGATGAATTCGGCCACCACGATAACGCCGTCGCGCAAAAACTCACCGTCGCGCCACACCTGCTGATACAGCATAACGAACTCGTCGTTCTGGCGAATATCCAGTACAAAATCGATATCCCAGGCGAAGATTCCGGCCAGGGCCATGACTAGCTGGTCCGACACGCCGGCGGCCTTGCCCGCGTTGAACAGCGATGAAGAAATACGCCCGCGCGCATGTACCAGACGATACTCCAACTCATCCGGTTCGATGGACGCCGCAAAGGCGCCATCCGTGCGGGTGACGACCAGAGTGTTGGCTTCATCCACACGCCGGCGCAGCGCCAGCACGCTGTCATCCTGATGTTGGATCAGCAGCTGGTCACCGGGTTTAATCAGCTTCAATCCTTGCTTGGCCGGCGCAAGGGCCAGCATTGCATGTAGGTCCTGAATCTTCAGGCCGTGGGCGCGAAACAGCGAATCGAGCGAATCACCGCGCGCCACGGTTAGGGTAAGCGCGCTTCCGGCGGCCTTTTGCTTCGCTGCGGGTGTGGGCTTGCGCAGCGGGTCGTGCAAGGGGTTGGGTGGCGGCAGCGCGATGCTCCCGCCACGGGCCACGGTACGGGTGGCTGATGTTGGGGCAGTAAGTACCGGCGGTTTCGCCTCGTCGCTAAGGGCAACTGTCAGCGGCGCAGGTGCTGTTCGAATCTTTGACGTGACGGGTGAGGGCGTGCGTTCGGCGCGCCCTGGCGATGGCGGTGGTGCAGGGTTACGCGCCGATACTGGTGGCGCAGTGTGCGCGACGCCCGATGCAGTGTCTGCGCCGTGGCGAGCCGGTACCGTCGCGGTCGCTGCCTGCAAATCAGTTTGGCCCGGCAGCCGAAGCGTTCGGGTGGTCTTGCCGGTGGCGGTATCGCGGACTGGGGGGGGCACATGCTGGGTGACTGGTTCTTGGCTGGCGGGCGTTGAATCAATCGGGTTTGCGGTGCTCGGCGGCGCTTGGGCGATCGCTTGCGCGTCGCTGATCAAGGCCAGGGTCTCCTCGGCGGGCTCACCTGCAGGCGCATCCGAGCCAGTAAACGCGCTGACCAGCCCTGCGATTACCACAATGCCACCGGCGATGCCCGCAAAAGCCATGCCATTAAACGCGCGCACATCCGGTAGCGTCAGGGAACTGAGCCGCGACGTACTAGGTTTTGTGGGTCGGGCGATTTTCGCGTTAGGTAGCTTATAATCGATTCGAATTTGATTTTGTCGGCGCCCCACGCACATTCCCCTCGTATGGTGGCTCGCGCGATACAGTATCCTGCGCCCCCGATCAGGTCAACGGGCATACAAAAGGAGTACCCATGCAATCTGTGGACGAGCAGCTTGACGTCATCCGCCGCGGTGCCGATGAGATTCTGCTGGAAGAGGACCTGAGCAAAAAACTCAAGCGCGGAAAACCGCTGCTGATCAAAGCCGGCTTCGATCCCACCGCCCCCGATTTGCACCTGGGCCACACGGTGCTGCTAAACAAGATGCGTCAGTTCCAATTGCTTGGTCACGACATTGCATTTTTGATCGGCGACTTTACCGGCATGATCGGTGATCCCAGCGGCAAGAACAAAACCCGTCCGCCGTTAAGCGAGGAGGATATTGTCGAGAATGCGCGCACCTATCAGGCGCAGGTGTTCAAGATCCTCGATCCGGACACGACCAAAGTTATGTTCAATTCCGAGTGGATGAACGCGCTGGGCGCCGCGGGCATCATCAAGCTGGCGGCCAAGTACACGGTCGCGCGGATGCTCGAACGAGATGACTTCTCCAAGCGGTATGCCGCCGAGCAGCCCATCGCGATCCATGAGTTTTTGTATCCACTGGCGCAGGGCTACGATTCGGTGGCGATGCGGGCCGATGTGGAACTGGGCGGCACCGATCAAAAATTCAACTTACTGGTCGGGCGGAAATTGCAGGCGGACTATGGCCAGGAGCCTCAGGTGGTGCTCACCATGCCGTTGCTAGAAGGTCTGGATGGGGTTAAAAAAATGTCCAAGTCGTTGGGCAACTATGTGGGCATCGAGGATCCGCCGGGGGAGATGTTCGGCAAGCTGATGTCGATTTCGGACGACTTGATGTGGCGCTATTTCGAGCTGCTGTCGTTTCGCCCGATGGCCGAGATTGCGCAGCTGCGCCAGCAGGTTGAAGCGGGCGTGAACCCCAGAGATATCAAGTTTCAGTTAGCAGATGAGATTATTACGCGTTTTCACAATGCTGCGGCGGCTACTGCGGCGCGCGAGGAGTTTATCGCGCGTTTCCAGAAGGGCGCGATGCCGAGTGATATTCCGGCGTGCACCGTGCCCTGCGCCGAGAGCCAGTTGGGGTTGCTTAGCTTGTTGACCCAGGCCCAGCTTACCGCCAGCAACGGCGAGGCGCGCAGGATGCTAAGCGGCGGCGCAGTCAAAATTGACGGCGAGCGGGTGGATGACCCCAAAACTCGGATCGACGCCGGCAGTACACACATTTACCAGGTCGGCAAGCGGCGCTTCGCACGGGTGACAGTGGCTGCCAAAGCCGATTGACGGAGCAGGGCGTGTGCTGCGGTACGGCAGGTACCGCAGCACCAATGGTGATGGTTACGTGAGGGGCACCAGCGTCAGCTCTACCCGGCGGTTGGTCTGGCGGCCCGTGTCCGAGGTGTTATCGGCAACGGGGTGACGCTCACCCAGCCCGAAGGCATCAATCCGCGCTGGCAAGACCTGGCGTGAGCTCAAGTAGGTGGCGACGCTGGAGGCGCGTTGCTGGGACAGATTCTGATTGTAGTCCTCTGCGCCGGTGCTGTCGGTGTGCCCGGCGACCTCAACGTAAGTTTGCTCAAATTCGTTTAGGACCAGCGAGACCGAGTCCAGCACCTGATAAAAGTTGCCGTTCAGTGCTGCGCTGTTGGTGCCGAAAGTGATGTTGCCGGGCATGTTGAGCACAACATTGTCGCCCTGGCGTACCACCTGCACGCCACTGCCGGCCAGTTGCTCCCGCAATTTCGCTTCCTGGCGATCCATGTAGTAGCCCACAGCGCCGCCGGCCAGTGCGCCGATGCCAGCGCCGATCATGGCGTGTTTGCGCCGCTCGCGGCTGTCATCGCCAGAGATAATGCCAGCCACCGCACCGCTGACCGCGCCGATGATGCTACCGGTGGCGGTCTTGCTCATCTTTTTCTCGCCGGTGTACGGATCCAGCGTGGAGCACGCGCCCAGAACGATTGCCGCGATGGCGGCGAGGGGGAGAGTCGACTTCATGATAATCACGTCCTACAGATGAAAACGCGATGCACGCTACCACGAATGTCGTCGCAGAAGCTGATTGTGGCCTATTGGCGACAGCCGGCCTGGCTGCGGGGCGCCAGACAAGGTGTTCAGGCCCCGCCAATTCCCGGCGCCGTCGCAATAGCTACTTTAACGCAAGCGCTTACCCTTATTGGGTTCAGGCCAGGCGAGGGCGCAGCGGCTTTTCAACCAGGGCATAGGCGTCAAAGGGTTCGCCCGGTTTCTTCTTAACTTTACTCAGTGCGCTGTCTAGCGCAGGCAGCTCGCCAGGGATCAACGGGCCCGCGGCCACCATCTGGGTGCTGAGAATAATGGCCAGCAGTGCTGCTGTGACTCGGCTCTTATGCATGTTCCTTCCCCGCTCTCCATATCGGTTACTTGTAATCAAAGCAATTTCCGTGCCCGCCGGGTGCCCGCAACTCGCCCAGGTTAGCGCCGTTAGCCTATAAATATAGGGCTTTGCTGCTGCAT
>CBDUQI010000115.1:0-18104 GCA_965369325.1 uncultured Gammaproteobacteria bacterium | reverse complement strand
GCCCAGTTGTGCAGGTCCTCGAGTGTCAGCGGGTACCCCATATTGCGCGCCGTGATCAGCTTGACCAGCGTGTCCGCATCCAGGGTCTCCATAGCGAACTCAAGATTCGGCGTCACCGAGACCTCATCCTCATTGAGCCCCAGCCAGCGCGCTATCGCCTTAAGCAGAGACTCCAGACCGAACGCGCCGACCAGTGCAATCTGATTTAGACTGGATGTCCTGGCGGCCGCGCGAATCTTCAGCGCATCGCCGGACTCAACCTGACTGGATCGGTTATCCAGCATCTGTGAGGACCGCTGAGTGGCCTCCGCCCGATCAGCGTCCAGCGCCTTGCGCATCTCCGGCAGACCGCTGGAATCAGGCCCAACAAACTTGACGTCGCCGCCGATCGGAACCGTTATCTTGGCGCCCACGCCGAGGCGTGTGGGCGTATCTGGGTCGCCACCAATCTCCGCCAGCGTGTCCTGGCCTTGGCCAAACAGGGCCTGCCGGTAATCCGCCTCGAGCCGATAGATAGCCAGGCTCAGCCGCGCCAGCCCGAGCAGCGGTGGATTGTCCGGATCGGGCACAATGTCCTTGGTGTTGATGAACCTGAACGGAATTTCATCGGCCGTCTTCCCGCGCAGCGTAGGCGCTTCCATGTTGGACTCGGAAAATGTCGTTGTGTCGCGAAAAACACCGGCTTTGTAGACGCCGGCTGGCTCATTTTCAACAGGATCGCCCAGGGTCAGGACCCGGTATTTTTGTACGCGATCCCATTCGAAATTGGACCGGCGCTCCTGCTCTGACTCATCCAGCACCACCAAATTCAGCGCCTGGAGCGACAGCTCATCGCGACGCCCGTCATCCCAATTGATTATCGACGAAGCGACGTAGGTCGCGATGTAAGGCAGCGCATCCGTGCCGGCCTGCTCTACAGACGGCATGTCCGCCAGAAGCCCATAACGGCCATCCACCAGCTGGCGTTCGTTGATGCGGCGCAGCAATGCCTGTAACGATTCACCCCGCGTGGTGGCCTTCTCGCGCATCGGCTCCATCGCCGCCGGAAGCTCGATAACCGCATCCTCATGGTGCATTACCCCGAGCATCGCCTCGACCGCCTCCGACACGTAATCGTGGAACACCGCGCGTTTTAGGTACGCCTGGTAAGCGTCAAGGCCAGCGCCTGCATTTGGATAGCCATCGGCCACCATGCCCGCAGTCGTCGGCAGGTACGCCGTCCCAGCCTCCTTCACCTTGCGCTCGCCCGCGTAGGTGACGCACATGTCCCGCCAATCCTCTACCCGATCGGCATAGGCCGGATGCTTGCTGTCAACGCCCATGAGCGGACCTCCTGAAAGTGGGTGCTGCGCAGATCATAGCGCAGCCGCTCAGTACATGCCCGTAGCCTTCCCCGTGCCAGAGCGACTATCGGAGGCGCGCACGCGGTATCGGACCTCGTCCCCGATGTGATCCTCAGCGTCCGTATTGACGTCGTCCAGCTTCTTGTCGTCCCTGGGCAACACCGGGAATGTACGCCTGAATTGCTCGCACCCATCGACGATAAACATGCCAGGCTTCTCACGCGGTCGGCCGGGCTCCGTGGATTTCGATTGCTTCAGCCGCTTGCGGCACATCTCCCATCCGGTTATCCGCGAGCCCGGGCGCTTGTCGGCAGCAGTCCAGCGGGTGCCCTTGTACATCTTCTCGCCGATCCGGACCGGCTTTTGCATATCGACGGCGATGGACATCCCGTTTTCGACGGCAAATATGGACGAATCCGCCGGCCCTGGCTTCCAGGTGCTGTAATCGCCCTCGGCCAGCTCGCGCTCAATGATGCCCTGGGATATCTCGACCGCCAACATGCGGTTGCCCTCATTGGCCCGGCCATTCCAGCCGTACCACTCTCGAACCCTGAATAGATCGCCGCTCACGGTGCTGCGCCACGCCCCGTCAACATCCATGTAGTCGCTGCCATCGGACTCCGCCCACCAGCCTACGGAGAACGGGTGCGAGCTGCCCCAATCGAAGGCGCGATCGCGACGCCATTCCTGCGGCACGCGGAACGGGCGCACGATGTGAACCGCCTCGTCCCAGACATCGTCGAACATCCCGCCGGCGACGATATCCCAAGACCCCTCGAGCCAAGCCTTCAGCTCCGCCGGGTTGCGCGCGGCCGCGGCAATGCGATCGATGTAGTCCGGATCCGCAGCCAGGAGGATACGGTTCTCCCGAATGTGGCCGTGTATGGCGACCCGATGCGGCTCCTTGCGCCCATCGATGTCCTTGGCATCGCGTATCACCTTGAACCTTGAGCCAGGCAGACGGAAGCGCTGTTTCACCCAGTTGTGACCAGGGCCGTAGGGATTCGTCGTGGAGCGGTACTTGCGCGGCACATTGGGGTCAGAGGAACGACAGCACGACATCATGAGGCGGTAGCCGGCATCATCTGCCCAGTTACACAGCTCCTCCCAGGCAATCCAGGGATACTCGTGCCCGTGGTAGTTCCAGTAATCGTCAGCCTTGGCGAAGTGGCGTAACAGAAGCTTCTCGCCGCCTGGGAACGTCCACGAAGGACCGTCTGCGCCCGAGGACACGAATCTGGCCCCATCGCCCCAGATTTGTTTGAACCACTTCTGAGACTTGGCGATTACATCCGCGAGCTGCTTGTACGTCTGGCGAAACAGGATGCCGCGCCACGCCTCGCCATGCCCCTTGCCCACATGCTGAGCGAAATCCATGAGCAGCGCGTCGGTCTTACCCGGGCCACGAGTGCCCTCATAGAGCACCTCGAATATAGGGCAATAGAGCATCGCCTCCTGGCTACCGGGCTGGGGCGTCCAAATGATTTTTTGACCGCGAGATTGAGTGGTGTTCGACACCACCAGCCTGGGGCTCGGTCGCATGGCGGCGTCGGCAGGCGCCGATCTCGCCAGCGTGCGAAGCAACGCTGCCTGATTTTGCACGGGCAGCTAGTGCTTTGTCGCTGGTGTTACCGGGACCTTGGTGGCCAGCTCTCCAAACCGCTTCTCCCAGTCACCCTCGGACAGCGGCGCCTCGACCTGGAGCACACCGCCAGTGACGTTAAGATCCACCTCTTCGCGCTTTTTGAAGTCCGGATGTCGGCGATCGAGGATGAGCTCAAGCAGACGATCACTGTAGACCCGTTCTTCGCGGAATTTCGTGACCTTTACCTGCAGGCCATCATCCGTAACCGCATATTCTGTATACGGCAACCGACGAACCACACCCATCACCGCACGGCGAGTTGCTTCCTGCGCGCACCGATCCAGATACTCACGATCTGCCCGAGCCACAGCGCCGGCGAACTCTGGCTTGTCCTCCAGGGCACGGTAGAATTGCGAGCGATCAACGCCAACCTCGCGGCAGGCGAGACTCTTGTTTCCGTGCATGCGAATCCGGTCGCACAGCTCAGCGCGTACCGCCTTGGTGCTTGGATTACGCCTGCGCGTTTTCGGTGCTGACATCGCCGGCCTCCTCGATGAGGCGCTCATAGCGCCGTCGGATAATTTCACAGTAGTCAGGCCGTAGCTCAATCAGAAAAGCCTGTCGGCCGGTCAGCTCGGCAGCAATCAGTGTGGAGCCCGTGCCGCCGAACGGGTCGTAGACCGCCTGCCCGGGACTGGAGTTGTTAAGTATCGGCCGACGCATGCATTCAACCGGCTTCTGATTCGGGTGGCCAAACTCCAGCGAAGTCATCATATCGACCTCCCATACCGTCCCGGTGCGCTGGTCGAACGCCTGAGCCCCGCCACCATATTCAGGGTCATCCGGCTCTCGCTTGGCAAAATCCACGTTCCAGAACGTGCTCTGCTTGCGATCGCCCGTCCATGACCCACCTTTGCGTACGGCATACCAGCACGGCTCATGCTGCCAATGGTAGTGGCCGCGCGACAGGACAAAGCGATTCTTGCGCCAGATAATCTGGGCGCGACACTCGAAGCCGCTTGCCTCAAGGCCATCGTGGACCACGCCTGAGTAGATGCCCGCATGCCACACATAGGCCACATCGCCCTCGAATAGCGCGTAGGCCTCACGCCAATCCGACCGGTCGTCGTTATCGATGACACTGCGCTCAGGCGTACTTAACCCGGCCTCGGCGCGCCAATTTGCATCCAGGCTCACGCCGTAAGGCGGATCGGTAACCATGAGCGACGGCACCACGTCGCGGAGGAGCTCAGCGACCACATCGGGGTCGGTTGCGTCGCCGCAGATCAGCCGATGCCGGCCCAGCTCGATGACATCTCCTACCTTTATGGCCGTTTCGACGCCCGGCTTGTCGCGGACATCATCCTCGCCCTCGCGCGCCTTCTCATTCCGAGCGCGATCCAGCTCAGCCAGTACCTTGTTGCGATCGCCCTGATCGAAGCCGGTCATGTCCAGCTCGTAGCCGGCGGCATCCAAGGCCTCGAACTCTGCCTCCAGCATCTCAAGGTCCCGGCCGGACCCATTCTCAGCCAGGCGATTGTCCGCAATCACGTAGGCAGAGCGCTGCTCAGGGGTCAGGTGGGAGAGATCGATCGTGGGCGCCTCTGTGGAGGCCAGCAGCTCAGCTGCAGCCAGACGCGCGTGGCCGGCGAGAATCCTGCCGTCAGCGATCAATATCGGGTTCGTCCAGCCAAACTCAGCAATGCTGGCGGCAATGGCACCGATCTGATCGTCGGTGTGGGTGCGCGAGTTGCGCTCGTATGGGGTAATTTCGGCAAGCGGGAGGTACGTGACCTCTAATCGTTGCTGGGGCTTCCCGGCCACATTGTCGGGATTTGGCACTGGTGCGACCCTCCATGAGGTGCTTTTTGCGTCGCAGCAGAGTCTAGCATATCAAAAAAGGTAGGCGGCCAGCCCGTCGTGCCAGCGCTCGAGGCACCAAGCGTTGTGACAGGACGGGCGGCCGCCTGATGATGCCCTTAGCCGGGCATCAGAGGCAATCCTCGGAGTCGGCGATCTCCCTGAGGATTAAGCCGACCTGAACGAAGATGACGCCGACGGCTCGAATTATTACTCGATTACCCCGTCCGTCGGCGCAGCCGGAGGGTCGAAATCGAACACGGCATCGGCCACCTCCAGCGGATCGCTCTCGTTCGGCTCGGGTTCGTTGTCATCCAGAGCGGTGATCCAGACATCGTAGGTGCCCTCTTCGAGATCCTCGAAAAGCGGCAACGTAGCCAGATCCACACGCGTAAACCCGTCCTCGTCCGGAACCAGGCCCAGCAGCGTCGCAGCCGGCAGGTCATAGGAAAACGGAGTCCCATCAGGTGTCACGCGAATGCGATTACCGGTCAGGTCCGCGGCAGTTGACTGCGTAAAACGCAGTACCTTTGATCCAATTTTAGGCATTGGGGCCTCCATCATAGTATCGAGAAAAATCGCGGCAATAGCGCCGCGGACGAATAATTGGCGGGCTATGAGGCCAGGGGCCTCGCGTACCTCCGGGCCCCCGCTCACCACGAAGGGCATTACTCTATACCGCCGCCACCAGGCGCTGGCACATCAATGTACAGGAACCAGCCCACGTTGCGCTTTGAGCACCCAGGCGCCGGCGGATCCAGGACATTCTGCTGGGTGTGCGATTCTACCCAATCAGATACCTCCTCCCCAAGCCTCGCACGCACGCGGAACGTGAAGTGACCCACGTTCGGCGCCTTCCAGGTGTACTCGGGCAGCTCAGTGGTAGCCGCGAATATCAGCGTATTTGACGGGAAAAGCCGGAACTCAACGTCGTAGGAATCCGCCTCGCCGGCGCACCATCGGTAGGTCAGCTCAGCGCCCAAATCAGCCCACATCGTCTCGTGTGGGTAGGGCGTGACATCCTGAGCGCGTGCATCGGAGATCTGCCCAGCCGCTAGCCCGCAAACGGTAGCGAGCGCCATCCGAGCTAACCAGACCGCAAACAACATGGAAATTCTTTGAATTGCTTCAGTCATCGTATCTCTCCTCGATGCCCCACCAGCACACGCTGCAGGCAACAGCCAGACGGCGCGACAGACGCATGCCAAACAGCCCAGTCGTAGTCCGCCGGCCAGGCGGCCTCGAACGGATCGGCGTTGCTCAAGACCGCGGACTCTGGCATGTCCACCAGGCCGCCAGTCACCGTGCACCCACTCGGATCGCCGAGCGCAAACATGCGCACCGTCTGACCGTCGTCGGACACGACCGGTATTGTGGCGCAATCTGACACCCATTCGACGCGCTGCAGTGGAGCGTCAGCGCCAACCGTTAAATCGGATGGCGCCTGTGCGGCCAGCTCTACGCCGGCAAAAATTGCAATCGACGCGACCAATAAAGCGGCGCCCATCAGCGGAGTTGGGCCACGTGAATAGTATCCGTCTTCAATTTTGCGCATCATAACGGCGGCACCGGCTCAATCAAGAGCTTAGTCTCCGGATGCAGATCCAAGTAATCTTGGATCACCTGCGCAGACGAAGAAGCATGCTCATGGAGAAATGCGAGTATGCGCTCATTGGTCTGCTCGGCTGTTTCGAGATACCGCTCGTACACAGCCGGATTGCTGAAATAAGTAACCACCGTCCCGGAGACACTCATGGACGGAGCCTCGCGCTCAGTAACGCAATTAATTGGATGTTTCAAAATATGCCTCCGGATGGTGGAAAATGTGCCACATGGTGTCATCCGTGACCTGATCGCCGATATCTATCGACGGACCCCCGCGGAAAGCCCATGCGGTGCGACGTGGGCCCGCCATGGTCACCAGCCCGTCAGCAAAACGGACCAAGCGCAGCTCCCTGACCTCGTCGCCAATGGTTATCGACAGCAGGCACTCACCAGGTGGTGCAGCCAGGTCCAGCGTCAACGCACGAATGCCAGCCTTACGGACCACAAGCGGCGCCCCTGTGCATTGGCTCTGAATCAGCATCGCGGACGAAAACGATGAGTCCTGGGCCGTCGGAGAAACGGCAATCAAGTAGGCAGGGGCCAACACCAGCAGCGCAAGCGGTGCATTCACTGCGATGCCACCGCGTCGGACTCCCTCATGGCCTCGAACGCCCTCACCATGGCAGGCCTGTGCTTCTGGGCAGCCAGCTCAGCGCCAACCGACCCCACTGTGCCGAAGTTGTATACCGAGCGTCCGGCCCATGTGTAATCCTCTCCGCAGGATCGGCACTGAGCCAAGGGCTTTCTTCGATGCAGTGCGTCGGCATGCCACAGATAATGGCCACAGGCCAATTGTAGCAGCCGCTCCTTGGTGCCCAGGTGGGTCCTGGTGCTGGAGGTCCGCTCTGCGACCTGAGATAGCTTAATCACTTGAGCCGCCCATCCGTTCGATGGTGGCTCTCAGCGAATCCAGCGTATTAGACATGGAATCCAGCTGCTGCCTGGTGCGAGCGTGATCATCCTCGCAACGCCGACAGCGCGCCTCACACTCGGCAATTGACGCCGCATCGGCCTTGCGCCCCGTCTCCAAATCTCCGACCCGGCCACGCAGCGTCTGGTTGTCGCGCATCAGCGTACCATGGATGTCGTTCATCCTTTCGGTGACGGCGTCGAAGTCCTCGCGGGCGCCCGTATTCTCGCGAACGCGTGACCCAAGGAACCATCGCACCAGCTCAAACAGCCCGGCTATGAGCGCGGAGGAACCGAGAACAGCGGCTAGAATTTCTCCGGGGCTCATGGTCGAGTCACCGAGCAGGCAAGCCCTCCGAGTGAACAAAACATCTGCAGCGGCCCCTTGATTTTGCTTCCATATTATCGTGGAAGTGTGACCCATGTATCCTCCTAGGGCAAACATTCCCAATTTAACCGCTGGTTATCAAACACCGGTAAAAACAGGCTTAATCCTCTGCCTGATCTTGTTCGCTGGTGCCATACGGCGACCACGTTGTGCCCAGTATCGCGTTAAATTGTTTCACCATCCGGTTGATTGGCTGGGCTTCCTTCCTCAGAAGCCGCGCCAACATAACGGAATAAGCGCCGCTCATCGCAAGCGGCAAAAGCGTGCCTACCATGACCAAAAGAAAGGCCGCGTAGGACAGGTCACTCGGGCTAGACATGTACCACACGATCGCCGCAGTGCGCGCAATCGAGCAGTAATGCGACAAGGCGTGCCACCTGACAAACTGGCTCAATTGCCCTAAAAGCCCAGCAAATGGCCCGACGTCGGCCCCGTTCATCATGCTCGAGAGCGCACGCGGATAGGCCCGGAACGAGTAAGAAAAAGGGATCACCGCTGGTATTTCCAGAGCGATCAGCAGCAGAACAAGAAATGTGGCGTGCTCCATAGGATAGAAAGGCTATCAGCCAGCCAGCAGAATAGCCAAAGGCAAGACCAGTATTGTGCGCCGCAGCGCGCGGTAAGCGCAGTGGCGCAGGTAGAGCAGCAAAATCAGGTCGGCCTCGGTCACGGAGCGCTCCTCGGCGGCGACGGCCAGCGACATCCATGGCCAATGCGCTTAGGCCCTCCGCCAGCACGACGATGCCTGAGGAAGGCCCTGACAGCCAGAAAGGCATTCGCTGCGATGACCTCAAGCTCGCCGTCGCTACAGACCCACAAGGCTGCGCCCGCATCATCACGCACCTGGAACACACGAGGCTTTGCTGTCTTCATAGCGCTAAATCCGAAGGGGCACGGACGCCATCCTGCAGGCCGCGATGGATGTGCCAGCAGGTGGTCAAGGATGTCGGCGTGCCGCGCACCTCGAGGCCGGAGAGCATCATCAGGCCTGAACCGGCGTCCTGAGTCGCTCGCTCCGTTGCAATCAGCCAGTCCAGAAACTGGTGATCGATGGCGAGGTGCGCCACCGGATCCGGATACCTGCCCAAAGCGCTCTCCAAAGAGCTGAGCCCGAGGAAAAAGGCCGCCTCTTGCGGGTCCATCGCCAGCCGGTCGGCCATGTCCAGCACACCGATATCGTCACGTTGGAAACAGCCAAAAGCGGAGGACACGACCTGGGATTGAACAGGAGTGGCCCACAGCGCTGACAGACCAAGCACACTCGTCAGAATGCGCAGGCACATATATGCCTTCAATGCTGCGGGCCAATATCGGCCTCTCACCGATCCAGGCGTTTCGCGATTTGAATGGCCATCGGCAACACCTAAGGACCGGCCATTTCTTGATTTCATTTGGCCGGCCTCTCAGCCAACCTGGACGTTTCTTTGTGCTTCAACATCTAAAGCCCTTGAGTCTACTTCGCACTATTGTTTGCCTCCGGGTAGCCAGAGGCTCATCGCTGGCTGTCTCAAGTACCAGCCTCTACTCTGGCAGAAGGCGGAGGAGTCGAACCCCTACGTGTCACCGCACTACGGTTTTCAAGACCGCTTGCCCGCCGCTGGGCAGCGCCTTCTTTATCCTGGCGGAGGGAGCAGGACTCGAACCTGCGCTCGGTTTTCCGAACCTCGGCTTAGCAAGCCGGTGCCTTACCAACTCGGCCACCCCTCCCATACTAGAACCAGCGGGCCGGAGTCTAACCGGCGGGGATTCGAGGCGTCAGCGCAAAGTATTGTGACACATCTTGCAATCGATCCCGACACGTGGCCGTGCTCCGCGCACCGCCGCTGGCGTTGACTGGTGATTCCGACCGGCAGGATTCGAACCTGCGTGAGCTACTTGAAGCATTCTCCGTTCGCTCAATTTCGCACCCTTCAGAGGTGGCGCCACGATCGCCTTCCGCGGCTGTCGGAAATTAGAAATTTGCCCCGTTGCCGTGCCGGCTATTGGCCTCGTGGTGCAGCACGACTCGCCGTCCCGTCGAACAGTTACCAGCCAAGCCCGGGGCGGCGTTGTCACGAACAACCGCAGGTAGTTCCCGCGCTGCCGTCTAGGCTCAAGCGATACGATAGGGGAACATTGCCCCGGTGTCAAATTTAATAATCCGGGGCGTAATCCGAATCAATCGGCTCGATTAGAGCGCCCCAACGAATGCCGGCGATCGCCTCGCGCATCTCATCGGCGCTGGTCCTACATTCGGCGCAGGTAGACGCCCTGCCTGCACCTGGGATCGGATCGAAGCCGCCATGATCAGCCTCCAGAGGTCGTTTGCAGAGAGTGAACTCCGAGCCAGGCGATGAGTAATCGACCACATGCACAATACCGTCTGGGCTCTTGGCGTACGTGGTCACGGATGCCAGGCCTTGGGCGGATTCACGATGTTCACCTCCCTCGAGGGCGGCTCGCCCTTCAGCTCCCTGATCTCGGCCCAGGCCCGCTTGAGATGCACGGTCTTCCTGTCCATGGCGCGCCAGAGCCGTTTAACATCTTCATCCGCCCTAAGCTCCAAATCGTACAAGCGCTCCAGTTCCTCCAGAGCGTGCAGGTCCATCTGGTGCATGGTGCCGAATCGCGTGGTGACATGCTGTCTGAACTTTGCCAGGTCCAGCCGATCTACCAGATCAAGGCGCTCGGGAGGGTCACTCATTTTGATGCCGCCTCCTTGCCCGTGGTACACACGTCGACCGTTGTTTCAAGCCCCTCGACCACGGTAGTGCACATCTGAGACTTCGCGAAATCCTCAGCCTGCCGAGCAGCGGCCAGGTACTCCCGACTCGGATCTTTGTCGACCTCCTGACCCGGCCGGTAAGTGGCCCAGATTTGGTTGCGGACGCCCTTAGGCAGACGAAACCAATGAGGTTTACAGCCCCACATCGCAGGCGGGACCTCGATCGGGCAGCCTGGCCAGTGACAACGGTGCTTGTTCATGGCTCATCCTTTGGTGACGGCTCAGCAGACTCAGTCTGAATTATAGCCTCCGCGGGGAAATTGAAATCGCCGAGACCGTCCGACTCCCACTCCCACCAGCTCGCCAAGGGCAGACCAGATCCGCTGCAGTCGCCAACGTAGCGGCGACAGCCCCACTCTCTGCGCAGTTTGGACCAGCGGAAGCGTCGCTGGCGCGGCCCGTGCCAATCTGAATGCTTATACATCTGGCGCCCTCGCAAGTTTGCAGGAAAACTCCACGACCACATAGCGGCGGAGCACCGGTAAGTGGCTACCTGGAGTCCAGACCATGAGCCGGGCGATATTCTCAGACATCGGCTCTATGCTCAGTAGCATCGTTCTAACCGCCTCATCTGGGTTTAGTCCTTCTATCTTAATTTGCGTCGACAGACTGCCAGAGGCAATGACGTCTAGGCGCTCCTGATATTCGGCTAGCAGGGCTACCAGCTGCATATTCTGCGTTTCCAGCACACCAAGCTTTTGCACGTAGCCCGACTCATCGCACATGGTCTCTACATCGTGGATGTACCGTCGCAAAGCCTCAGGCGCTGCGTTTATTACCGCGGCATCTATAGGGCCGTTTTCGGCCCGGTTTAGCCATTCAGCGCTCATGGCTCCTCCTCCTCAATCGGGCTATCTCCTGCTGCATGAGACCAATTTGCTCACAAGCCTCCCTCGGCGCGTCCGCTTGGCGCCCGGGCCAGCCTTCCTGGTCAAGTTTTTGGCCCAGCCTGCTCAGTCGCTGGCGCAGCGCACGGCGCTCTGCCGGTGAAAAAAGCCCGAGAGTGCTCATGGAAGGTCTCCTGGCTCGACTTCCTCGCGCGCGCGCGCACGCGTGGACTGTCGCATTTGGTCAGCTCGCGCCAGCACCTCGTCCACAAACCCCTTAACATCAAACGGCATACTTTCCAGTGCCTCGAGATCTAGGTCTGGCATGCACTTCCACAGCGCAATCACCACCACAGGCGGTACCGACCCGTTCGCTTTGAAGTGCCGCTTAATCAGAGAGCCGAACCAATCTGGCGGGTCACCCTCGCCAATTGGCGATGGCCACGCCCAGGCTTTCGACACCTCATCGGCCAGCGGCTCTACCCCCACATCTCGCTGCTCACACCGCTCCATCGCGGCATCGAACAGCACCTGCGCCGACTCCAGGTCGCGCTGGTTCTGCGCGTCGATCGCGAACTTGAACCCCGGGCCGCTGACCTTAAGCCTGAGCAGCATGTCTCGACCTCGCGTCCGCCTCGCAGGCGACGGTCTTTATGGCGATCTCAGCCCGTGCCATTGCCATATGCGGTGTGGCCGCCCACTGCCATGAGTCGTAGGGGTCGTACCCCACATTGCGCTGCAGCATGCGCAGTTTTTTGATCTGACTGGAGTTCATCAAGCCTCTCCTTTCGATTGAATTTCAAAGGCCAGCTCGCTTGGCAGCGGGCCAACCACGTTGCGTGTCTTGGGGCACAGAGCGCACCGAGCCTGATAGGCGCGGCACTCGGACCACCCATGCTGAGCCCTGTCAAGGCTCACGGCGCTGACGCGCCAGTGATGGATGCCCAGCCAACATGGCCAGCGCTTCATCGCAAAGATCAGAACGAAGCCGAGGCCTAGGGCGCCGTTGCACAGGATGATTACCCACTCGGCGACACATCGGAACGAATCAAACATGGGGCTACCTGAACGCAGCCTTTATCTCTTCGCGCATAACGTCCAGGCGATGCGTCGCAGCTAACGCAGGACCAAAATCCATCTGCTGCTTAACCGCATCCCGCAGCGCAATCTGATTACTTGCCCACTCACGCCCCTCATCTGCAATGCGGGCACGATCAGTACCGGTATCGCTGGCGACCTTGCTTTCATAGTGGCCAGGGTCCCACCGCGGGATATCCACCCAGCGGCGCTCGGATTTGCGCCAGAACCAGCCGGCAAGCCCAGCGGCACCGAGCGCAGCAGATAAGACGATTTGCATGATATCCAGCATCAGTCGCTGCTCGATCCGTCCCGCTCTTGGCGAGGCACCACCAATTGGGTCCACTCGCTGCGCGGCTCATCCAAGCGATTGCGCTGACAAAACTCGCCCACCATGGCGGCGGGTCCAGCACAGTCTTCTGCACTGCCGAAGGTGATCGAATCCGCACTCGTGGTCAGCTCGCCGATAAACGCGTACAGCGCCTCGGATCCGGTTAGCTGTAACATTTGCGGGCATGCCATCAAAGCGGTGACCAGCCCCTCCAGCCGATCCATGCACTCGCCGGTTGGATAGATGCCCCGCCCATCTGGGTTATCCAGCATGTTGCTGAGAATTCGGCACAGGGCCGTCCGTAGAATATCGTTTTTCAATTCAGTCTCCTCGAGGTTTCACGTGGAACCAGCCGAATGGAATATCCGGCGAAAAAATGCACCAACAGCAAGCGATGCCGTGCTCGGGTCGCCAGCTATAGGCCGTAGGTTCAACATCTGCCGGTCGCGGGCTGTCCGCGCGTGCCCTGTGCCGATGCTCTGGTTTTTTCCCCCTGGACGCCAATAGGCACAGCGACGCGGCAGCTTGCCCCGCACGCTAGCGCCCTTACGAGCACCGAAGTACCCACCCGGGTCGGGGGATGAGGGCAGCGCCAAGCGCATTGCGGATTCGTAACGAGCCTGGACACGCAGCGCGAGCATCTTGGTGACATCTTCGGGCTCCTCGCCAGGCTCGATCCCATCCAGCTCGCCGGCAGCGCGCGCAGTACGCAGCACATCCTTGCGGATTGTTCTCAGTCGTCGATTAGTCACTCAATGTTCCTCATTCGTTGGTCGGGCACTATAGGGGAAGCTTCCCCAATCTGTCAAGTCGGCCAGCGGTCGCGGCATCCATTCCCGCGGCATCGCAGTTCATGCGGGACCGCATCGGCGGGCATCGCTCGATCTTCATTGAGAATCGGATTACCGCACTCGCCAGTCCAGTCAGACTTAGCAATGTGGTACCGACGTCCGCTGCTGTTGTTCTTGGTGTGCGCAAAGAAGCTCGAATCAGCAGTAGCGGCCATGAGGATCACGGCAGCACCTGCACAAGCGTCCGCCAGACGCCCCGCGGCGTGCCCAGCTGATCGCAGGCGGCGTAGAACCCGCGCTTCGCCCCGAGGTCCAGCGAGGCCACCGGCGCGGTCCGATACACGCTGCTGGCCAGCGGGGCGCCGGCCTCATTGACCGCCCACCAGCCATAGGTGCGACTGTAGCCCACCACGCCGCACGTCTGGGCGCCGGTGGGACCCATCAGCATGTCCACGCACCGGCCCACCCCATCGGGACAGGCGACCAGCCACTCGCCGTCAACATCCGCCGACGGCCGGGCAGCCTGGGCCTCGACAATTTGCAGCTGCGCCGGCGCCAGCACCTGCGCCCCAGCCATGCTCGACAGCAGCCACATGCCTGCAATACACAAGAATCCCACCCACGCCAGCATCAGCACAATCGACCCTGCAACCAGCGCTTTTTCCCACATCGATTCGAACTTAAAACCAGACACAACATATCCTCCTAAAAACAAAAGTCGCCGGTATCGTAGTGCAAGGGACTCTAGGAGTACCCTTACTACTACTACCTTTAGGTAGTAGTCGATTTCCGCCGGTATGTAACCCTTTGAAATGTCACAAGTTTGTATAGCGGCGACATCGCCCGCCGGCCGCCGCCGGTATCATAACAATCAATCACTTGCGATACCGGCGGGTCCGCCGCCACCCGCCGCCCGGTAGGCCCGCCGCCTGTTCGCCGGCCGCCGCCGGTATGACGAAAAGGGGCTTAAAATACACGCGCCTGAGGGGGTGCCGTCTACCGGTGCTCAAACATGCCGTCGTCGGCTCTAAGTTCCTGTTTATACTCAGGCTCTCCCGGTGCCGGCAGGCGGCCTGTTCTGAAGCTTGCATGCCGCAGCGCAGCATGGGTATATGACCCGCCTCAGCGAGCGCTCTAGGGGTCCTCACGACGGTCGACTTTCTTCTCAAAATCAGCCAGGGCGACAGATCCACTATTGAGCCCCTGAAGAATCGAACGCCCATCCTTGTGCCCCTGGCGACAGTGTGCCGATGCCAAGGTGCCGTCCGTCGGCCATCAGAGCGACGCATCCATCGCAGACCGCGTCCGCCTTGCGATAGCGGTTGACCTCGCCACGTCCCGGGCACGGCTTCGTTGTCCTACCCATTAGACGGCCACCTCCGGCGCAGGCCGCTCCTCAGGCGGCGCGTACACCACCGTGACCGGACCGCCTATGTTCGCGCAATCGATCTCCTGAGGCCGCCCAAGGGCCAGGCGAAGCACCGACCAGATCTCGAACGGCGCCTCCCCCTCGGCATTGCAGACGTGCACGATATAATCGCCACCCACCGGCATGCAGGTCACCCACACAGCCACTCCCGCGCGGTGATAAGACTGTTCCATCAACCGCTGAATCTCCGCCCGCTCCTCGAGCTCAGTAATGAGCAGGGGCAGCGAAAAAGTGCCGGTCGAGAGCATTATGTCCGTTCCGTCGTTTGCCTCGGCGTGCCGGGTGGGCAGAAAATGCTGCAGCGCAATCATTTTGCGTCCCTACCGACATCGGTCCGCTCGCGCAGCTCGCGCAGCACACGGCGCGCATCGGTCTTGGCATAGCCTGAGGACTCAAGCGCATTGGCCGCGCTCATAGCCCAGCGCCACAGATGATCCGCAGAGGAGCTTCCCGCATCCGGCAACCGGCTCGCCAGCATCCTGATTTCGACCGAAATCTTGCAGACCGGGACCTCGTAGGCAGCCTCATCATCCTCCATCTCGTCCAGTTTTCTGGCGATAAATCGAACAAACGCCCGCCGATCCCAGCCGCCGAGGTCTGTCTCCGATTCGATGTGCTCTCCGCCCTTGAGCTGAAAACGCCGGCAGCGGTCGTTCCCGACGTCCGCTGCCACGCACGCCGCATCGACGATGTTCTGGGCCTTCTGCAAATTGTTCATGATTTCCATCCCCGCTTCCTCGCGCACACCGGCCCAATGCCAGCGGCTACAGACGCCTTATCCTCGAGTTTACGACCGCACACGCCGCATTTCCCGACTAGGCGCCCGTAGGCCCTGGACGCTGTGTTCGGATCCGCAGCGATCGCGGCCAGCTGGTCGGCAATCTTGCCTCGGTAACAATCCTCACCCGGGCGCTGGGAGCCGTATCTTTGGCGATCGCCATATTCGGCCCCATCGGTCACGAAGACCCAACCCGCCCATTTGCCGGCATCCGGCACGCTGATCCGCACCTTCAAGCGCGTGTCGCCATCGGGCACCGCATACAGCCCATCAGGGATGGCGCGCAAGTCCGGGCCAGCAGGCAGCTCCGTCTTGCGGGCCTCAGCCTTATCAGTGGCCCTTGCGATGCAGCGATTGACGGCGCTGATCTGGCCAGGCGTAAGCCGGCCGTATTTTAAGACCGCCTCGCGCAGACTGTGCGCAAAGTCGATGCCTTCGAAATTGGCTGAGATCCAGGTCGCCTGCTCGGGATGCGCCTCCTCGAATTTGGCCCAGTTCTTCTCTGGCATCGCCGCACGCCGGGCCGCCGCAGCATCGCGCTGGGCGTGTCGAGTCTGCGGCGACGTCTTGAACCGGCGTACACCCTCGCCCTTGCAGGCGTAGCATTTGCCGGCGGAGAGGCCGTTCCAGCTGGTCCAGATGCCAGAGCCTCGGCATTTCTGGCATTTTTCCTCGTAGCGCGCCACGGTCGCCTGAGAGCTAACCGTCTTAATCGGCGGGTCCCCGCACGGATCCAGGTCCTCCAGGTTTTCCAGGTCAGAGAAATCAGTGCAGCTCATGACGCTGCCTGCTGGCCGGCTTCCATGCCCGCGTCGTAGGCGGCCTCGAGCGCCGCACGCAGATCCCAGACCGCCTGATCGGTAAAATCCAGACTATCGCTATTGCGAGTCTCGAGCGACTGCAGGTTCAGGTGCTCGCCGGCGATCCGGTGAACTGAGTCATTTTTATGGCGTGTCATTCAATCGCTCCTCAGAAGCTCGGGTTGCGGGTTTCAGCGTGCCCCGAGACCATGGCCCAGGTGCCGTCCGCCACCCATGCGCCGGTCAGCCGGCGGCGCCAGAAGACCTCACCCGTCGATGTCGTCACCTTTCTCATAGTGGACGAGATCGAGGTGATTTCGCCGGCTGAGTAAGAGTCGCCGTTAAATGCTCGGGAGACTAGATTGCCGACAACGGGTTTTTCGATTACGTCATAGCCGATTACGTCATAGCGAGGGGACACGTGAGTGCCGCGGTCGATGGCCATGTATTCGCCGTCAAGCTCGTCAGCGATAGCCTGTGCGTCTCCGATAGATGCGAAGTCATGGCGAGAAATGTAGCTGCGCGACAAGTCCAGATCGTCAAAGTTAATGACGCGCAGTGTGCCGGCGGGGTCTCGTTGGAAAGTAAGCATTTGGCTCGGCCCTCTGGGTTAGTTCGTTCAACTTGGGGTAAGCATAGGGGAATAGTTCCCCCATGTCAAGCCCTATAATTCAGCTTCCGAACCTGCGCCTCACGCCATGCAGCGCCCACGATGCTCGGCAGGTAGGCCACCGCCGCCAGAAACAAAATGATGCTTAGCAACATTAGAGCGCCTCCTCGGCTGCGTCCAGTGCATCCATGAATCGGCCTATCTCGTCCGGCGTCGCATCGCCATAGGGGCCGGCCGTCTGAAGCTCTGCGATCAGCGGAGCGAGCGCCTCGGCACCAGGGCTTGCCAGCGCTATCTCTATCAGGTCTTTGCGAAAGGTGCAGGACATTAGATGTCTCCGTTCGTGCGTTCAACTTAGGTCCAAGTATAGGGGAATAGTTACCCAATTGCAAGGACTAATTTCCTACTTGACAACGGGGAACAGTTACCCTGATAATGAACATCCATTGAAACGCACCTCGCAAGAGGCAAGGATACTTTCTCGGGGCAAAACCGAAGGAAAAAGCATGACCATTTACGTGACCATTTCCGAGTCGACCCGACGGCGCATCTACAAGGTCAATCGCCATTATGCGATGACCTCGGTCCACCGGCGCACCGGCGGATATGACATCGGACCGCCTCCGGGAACCGCCTGCGTAACCGAAGACGATGTGCGCCGCGAAGTGCGAGCAATCGCCGACAGTGCCCCGTGAAACAATTGACACGGGGCACTGTTCCCCCTAGAATCGCCGGTCCATGAGCAACATAAGATCCTCGTGGCCCAGGATACAAAAGGGCCTCACCCGTTCGCAGGTGATGCTGGAGTGGTTTACCCGGCACGCCCCCGATGGAGTAAAAAGATCAACAATCACGCACACCATGTCGCGGCACAGCACATATGGGGGTCACACCTGGGACGGCAAATCGATCGGCAGGACACTGTCAACACTGGTCAGGCAGGGTGCTCTGACGAAAAGAGAGCGGCGCGATTCAAACACCGGGCCCCCAGCCACCTGGTACTGGAT
>CBDUQI010000114.1:0-18160 GCA_965369325.1 uncultured Gammaproteobacteria bacterium | reverse complement strand
GATGCCGATGGTTCCGGCAACCACTGTGACGCGGACTTCAATAACTCCGGTTTCACCAACTTCTCCGATCTGGCGGCCCTGAAAGTCGGCTTCTTCGGTGACAGTACGGCGCCGGACTACAACCAGCTTGACCTGAACTGCGATGAGGCAGTGGACTTTGTTGATCTAAGTCTGTTCCAGGGCATGTTTGGAACCGCGCCTGGTCCATCGGGCGGGAACTGAGCCCTTGGTGTTCCGAGGCCGGCCCTGGCGGGCCTCGGAACTTAAGGTGCCTAAACAACAGACTCGGCCAGGCTTCGGCGCTGGCTGAATAAAGGGGATTCTTAAACATGTTTGCAAGAAAAATGATTCAGGCGGGCGCGGCCCTCAGCGCATTGGCATTTGGCGGCGCTGCCAACGCTGCCATTATCTCTATTGACCCGTTTGCACAGTTTGCGACCGAGGGAGATGAGATCAGCATTAGTATCAGCGTCGCGTTTGATGAGGCAACCGTTGGCGGCGCGTTTGATCTGTTCTATGACGCGACTCGCCTTGAGTTTGTGTCGTTTGAGTTCGATAGTGATTTTATCAACACAATCGCGGATCCGGCTTTTACGGTCCTGCCCGATAACTGCTTTGCTGACGGCGCTGCGATCAGCGGTTGCAACGTGGGTGACGGTGAGCTCAATGCCATCGGCTTCGGCAACTTCGCTGGCATCGAAGGCATCCATGTGGATATCGCCACCATCGTGTTTGTGGCCACAGGCTCTGGTACGGCGGACATTGGTCTGGGCGTGAACGACTCACCGTTTGAGGGCTTTTTCTCAGCGCTCACCGGCAATGAGATAGATGTTGTGTACAACAGCGCTCAAGTGTTTATTCAGGCCGTGCCCGTGCCGGCCGCGCTGTGGATGCTGTTCAGCGCGCTGGGTCTTACCGGCCTGATGCGGCGCCCGACACAGCGTTGATCTAAACGTATTGCCCCGCGCCCGATGGAACGGGTGCGGGGCTTTTTTGTGTCTGGCTTGCGGCTTGCCAGCGTCGCAGCAGGCTGGCAAGCTGCGCCAGTACCGCCATCAAGAGCATTGCGGACAATTGCACAAGCCCGCGCCGCGCTCGTCGCCGCGCCGACTACGTGAGATCACATGGCCGCAAAGATCCTGATTCTATTCGCCCATCCAGCACCGCGCCGCTCAGAGACCAACGTGGCGCTGGCCCGTGCCGCCGACGCGCTGGCGCATGTAACTGTGGTGGATTTGTACGGCCGCTATCCCACCTTCGATATTGATGTCGATCGCGAGCAGGCGCAGCTGCTGGCGCACGACATCGTTATTTTCCAGCATCCGCTGTACTGGTACTCCACGCCGGCTCTTTTGAAAGAGTGGCAGGATCATGTGCTGGAGTACGGGTTCGCCTACGGTTCGGGTGGCACGGCGTTGCAGGAGAAGGTGTTTTTCTGCGCGCTGACCGGCGGCGGCCCTGCGCCTGCCTATAGCGGCGAAGGCGACAGCCGCTTCAGCATCCGCCAGCTTCTGGCGCCGCTGGAGCAGACGGCGCGCTTGTGCGGTATGCGCTACCTGCCACCCTTTGTGCTGTTTGGAGCCCGCACGGCAGTGGGCGATGGGCGCCATGCACAACATCGTGGCGACTGGCTGCGCATGCTGAGAGCGATAGGTGAAGAGCGTTTTGATTTTGCGGCTGCCGCTGGTTTGCCGCTGCTTAATGCGCATCTGGATACGCTGGTGCTGGAGAGCTGACCGATGGATAGTTTTTTGTTTCAGGCATTTATGTATCTTACCGCCGCAGTGGTTGCGGTGCCCGTGGCCAAACGTTTGGGCCTGGGTTCCGTGCTGGGGTACCTCATCGCCGGCATCGTGATCGGCCCGGTGCTGGGGTTGGTTGGGGCGGAGACGCAGGACTTACAGCACTTTGCCGAGTTTGGCGTGGTGATGATGCTGTTTCTGGTTGGCCTGGAACTTGAGCCGGCGGCCCTGTGGCAGATGCGTGCTCGTTTGCTGGGTTTGGGCGGTCTGCAGGTGGGCGTGACGACGGCGCTGGTGGCAGGTGGCGCGTTGCTGATTGGGCTTGAGTGGCGAGTGGCATTGGCGATTGGCCTTATTTTCTCGCTCTCATCCACCGCCATCGTGCTGCAGACGCTAAACGAAAAAGGCCTGAACGCGACGGCCGGGGGCCGCTCGGGGTTTTCCGTTCTGCTGTTTCAGGATATCGCGGTCATCCCCATGCTGGCGTTGTTGCCACTGCTGGCGCTCAGCGCTGGCAGTGGCGATGTACTCCCGGGCGGGCTCAATGAGAGCCTGGCGGCGGCCGGGGGTGAGCCGGGGCATGGTCAGGGTGTTGCGCTCGATCACGCGCCGGCTGCAGCCGCTCACGCGGGCGAGGAAGGCCACGGCGAGCCTTTCAGCCTGGTCGATGGGCTGCCCGGCTGGGCCCATGCACTGGTAGTGCTGGGGGCGATGGCGATTGTGATTCTGGGTGGGCATTTTTTGTCGCGCCCGCTGTTTCGGTTTATTGCTGCCGCCAGGTTGCGCGAGGTGTTTACGGCGGCCGCCCTGCTGTTGGTGATCGGGATTGCGTTGCTGATGGGGCTGGTGGGGCTGTCGCCCGCGCTCGGCACGTTTCTGGCGGGCGTGGTGTTAGCGACCAGCGAATTCCGACACGAGCTGGAGTCGGACATAGAGCCGTTTAAGGGCATTCTGCTGGGACTGTTTTTTATTACAGTCGGCGCCGGCATCAATTTTGAAGTGCTGTTTGCCAGCTTCGCCACCATCCTCGGGCTGACAGTAGGGTTGATTGTGTTAAAGGGCCTGGTGTTGTTCGCGCTCACATGGGTGTACCGGTTACCGGGGCGCGATACATGGCTGTTTACGTTGTCGCTGGCGCAGGCGGGCGAGTTCGGTTTTGTGCTGCTGAGTTTTACTACACAGAACAATGTTATTCCAGCACCACTTGCGCAGACGCTATCGCTGGTAGTCGCGCTTTCCATGCTGTTGACGCCAGCGTTGTTTATGCTCTACGACGCGTTGTCTGCGCGTGCGCCTGAGGCGTCGGACGGGCGCGAGTCGGATGACATTGACGAGGTGGGCAAGGTGATCATCGCGGGGCACGGTCGTTTTGGTCAGGTGGCCAACCGCCTGTTGCTAAGCAGCGGTTACTCTACGGTGGTGTTGGATCATCGCTCCGAACTCATCGATAATATGCGCAAGTTTGGGACGCGCAGCTTCTACGGCGATGCCACTCGTCCCGATCTGTTGCACGCCGCCGGTTTGCCGGACGCCAAGGTGCTGATCGTCGCCATTGACGATGCGGACAGGGCGATTGATATTGTGGCGCATGCCCGGCGCGAGCGGCCAGATTTGCACATTGTGGCCCGAGCAATGGATCGTCACCACGTGTACAGCCTGTATCGCGCAGGTGCAAACGACATCGTGCGCGAGCTGTTCGACTCCTCGGTACGGGCGGGAAGATATGCGTTGCAGGCGCTGGGTATGCATCCGTACAGTGCTGAGAAGCAGGCGCGTACCTACGTGAAGCAGGATAGGGCGCACCTGAAGCAACTGGCGCCGCTGTGGGATCCGAGCATCCCGGCGACGGAGAACGAGCCCTACGTGGCATTGGCCAAGCAATTGAGCCAGACCATGGAGCAGGTGCTGGGCAGTGCGGACCGCGATTCGCACGATCGCACTGAGCGTGGCTGGACGCCACCACCGCGAGGCTACACCCGCGAAGTGGGTGAGGTAGACTAGTGGCCTACTGAAAAAGCCTCGCCGGCACAATGCTGCGTTGGCAATGGCCAAAAGTGCTCATGTACGGCGTACACCCCACTTTTTGGCCGTTCCCGCTTGCCTTGCACTTGCCTGAGGCCTTTATACTGACGAGGCGGGACAGAGTATGAGCTTCAACTGGAACCGAGCAATGAGGAACTGCCTGCTGGCCCCGCTGCTGTGCTTGAGCGGGCCCTTGCTGTCTGCGCATGAGGAATCCCCCTCGGTGCGCTATTTGGGCAACGAAGGCCTGTTGATCAGCGCCGGGCCCACCAAGGTGCTCTTCGACGCGTTCTACAGCAACGGCTTCAACACCTACGTGCTAGTGCCTGAGGACATCACTCGGCCCTTGATGGCGGGCACCGAGCCGTTTGATGGGATAGATGCGCTGTTTGTCTCGCATGTGCATGGCGACCATTTCTCCCCCGAACCCGCGTTGGACTTTCTGCGCCGCCATCCGCAGGTGCCGGTGTTTGGATCGCATCAGGTGGCTGAGGCGCTGGCAGAAGTAGCCACCGAGCAGGACAGTGCGTTGCTTGAGCAACTGGTGATCTTTGACATTCTGCCGGGCGAGCCGCCGGTGTCTGTGACGCTGGGTGAGCTGCAGATTGACGTGGCGGCGATCCCGCATTCGGGTGGCGCGCAAATGGCCAAGGTACGCAACTTAGTGTTCCGGGTGACGCTGCAGGATCAAACCACCGTTATTCACATGGGCGATGCCACCGTCAGCGATACTGAGTTTGCGCGCCTGCAAGAGTTCTTTGATGCCCGTACCGCCGATGCGGCGTTCCCGCCGTACTGGTTTTTTGGTACCGACAAAGGCAAGAAAATTATGGCTGAGCGGGTGCGTGCCGAGCAGACGATCGGAGTGCATGTGCCGGCGGAGGCGCTCGGCAAAGGCGATCAGTGGCGCGCGCAGGCGGGCGGTGATCTGTTTACCGACCCCGGCGAAACGCGAGAGCTTTCCCACGATCACCCGGCGCCGTAGTCCACCTTACTGCGCAGGTGATCACACATCGCTGGCAGGGTTCGGCGGTTAGGGCGGTCGCTGCCGTTGGGCAGGGGCGCGCACGCCGGAACCGGGTACGCGTACCTGATCAATGGGTGGCGGTGAGAACACAGGACTAAGCGCAGAGGGCGCTGGGGCCACCACGGTGAGGCGCTGATTAACGCTCAGGTGGCGCAGTCGCGTGTGTGAGCCATCATTCCATTCAATCGCCAGCTGATCGACCATGTTTGCGCTGCCAAATCCAAAATGCCCAATCAGCTCGCCCCGGCCGAGAAAGCTGTTGGCGCCGACGATCTGTTGCGAATAGGTCTGCCCCGCGCTGCTCACGTGCAACCAGCTGCCCTGCCCGTCAGGCGCCAGATCAGGCCGTAACTGCGTATCGAGCTTTATCGTCAGCCAATTGGCATCAGGCCCCTGCAGATCATTGCGCATAAGCACCAGTGGCTCGTTGAAGCTGTAAATCACTACGTCCATGTCGCCGTCATGATCGTAGTCGAATTCGGTCAACCCGCGGCCCTGCCCGGTGTGCGCGAACCCGTAGCTGGCGGCGACATCGCTAAAGGTGCTGTCACCGTTGTTCCTCAGAAGATAGGTCGGCTCGTTGGTCCACACCTCACCGGTGACCGGGTCGTCCGTGAGCCAGCCGTTGGTGATCACCAGGTCGATAAAACCATCGTGATCGAAATCGCGCGCCGCCGCCCCCCAGGACCAGCCAGTGTCATTGGCCCCGGCGCTTTGCGGCAGCGCATTGAATACGTGATTGCCGGCGTTCATATACACGCGGTTACCCGGCGGGCCGGAGTCACGAAAGGCGGGGAAGGCGGCGGAGATGTACCAGTCGGGGTAGCCGTTACGGTCGAAGTCGGCGATGGCCGTCCCCATTGCATTGAGCGGCCGATCGGGGATGAATATCTCCTGTGCGGTAAAACTGCCGTCGCCGTTATTGATGTAGTACAGCGAGGTGCCGGCGTCCCCCACAATCAGCAGCTCCGGATAGCGGTCTGCATTCATATCGGCAAATGCGCCGCAAAATGCGCCGATCGGAATTAAGTTGGTCAACTCTACGCCAGCGCTGGCAGTGGCATCCGAGAACGTGCCATCACCGTTGTTGGCGAACAGGCGGCTACGGGGCACTTCCGGCAGAAACCCGAAATGCCATCCAGCCACCCACAAATCCAGATCGCCATCCAGGTCGTAATCGCCAAACACCGGGCCATAACCGTCGGGCCAGTTGGCGGTGGTGTCGACGCCGGCACTGGCCGCGACGTCGGTAAAGGTGCCGTCACCATTGTTGCGATACAAGCGGTGCGCGCCCGGGCTGGGCGGGCCGCCGAGACTGCCCTGGCTGGTCACGTAGAGGTCGGGCCAGCCGTCGTTGTTAAAGTCGCCGGTGGTGGCGCCGCCGCCGCGATGCATGTCGCTCAGCCCCCAGGCCGTGGCTTGATTGGAGAAGGTGCCATCGGTGTTGTTGATAAATAACGCATCACCGCTCAGGCCGCCACCGATCACGTACAGGTCTGGCCAGCCGTCCGCGTTGAAGTCGCCCACGGTGCCGCCGCCACGCATATCCCATCCGCTGGTGTCGGTGGCGATGGCCGGCGTGAAGCTCAGGCCGGCTGCCTGTGTTTGATCGCTGAATCCTGGGGTAGCGGCATCGGCCACGAGGCTTACGAATGCCAGCAACATCAGGTGCGCAGCAACACAGGAGGTTGCAGGGGACAGCCCGCACGAAGGCACCGTGCCGCGGCCCGCAAGCGGGTGCACGGTGCTACGTACAAACGTCCTGTTTGTCGCTGACCGCATACCTTGAGTATAGACAACTCAGTGCGGGCGGCAGGTTTCAAAGAATATGTAAAGTACAGCGATGGAGGTAGCCAGCGTAGCTGGCAGAGGATGCATGCACCTCGGGCGCGGATGCGCCCGTTTTCAGGCCGATGGGCGGTGGTGTGGGAGTAGTCTCAGGCCGCGCTGCCGGTAAAAGGTGCTGAGCCGAACATGCCCAGGCCAACATCGCCGCTGATATTGTCGCCATCAATTTTGGCGCTGAAGCTCAGCGTCATCGGCATGGGTTTGTCGACATCCAGCTCCCAGCTCAGCTGATCGCCGCTGACCTTACCGCTGCGGATGTCCTGCGAGCCTTCCTCAGGGCTGGCAAGGTTGCCACTGAGGGCATCTCCGTCGGACTTTAAGGTAAGGACACCCTTGCGCTCGCCGATGGGTGTGCTGATGACGATGTTCCACGCGTTATCGATGCTCATGTAGATAAATTCCAGTAACTGTCCAGTGTGTGCTGATCGCGCGGCGAGCAGCCCCATATCAGACGTGCATGGTACGCTGAGGGCCGGCTCGCGGCCAGTTATTCAGGTCCGCTGCAGGGCCGTGCGTGGCCGGAATCATGGTCCAGATCATAGGCAAGGGAGATCGGATGCGGGTCGTGGATTGCGAGGGTGGATGCGCTTGTGGCGTTGTGCCCTACCGCGCCCGGGTGCGGGCGGAGGGCTAGCTCTACTCCGCCTCCAGGCCGTCCTCATCGTCATGGCCTTCGCAGGCCGGCAGCCGGATGGAGACGCTAGCCCCGCCGTCGGATTTGTTGTGGCCGGACATCGTGCCCAGGTGTGCATCGATAATGCGCTGCGCGACTTCCAGGCCAATGCCGGTGGAGTCGCGCCGACCGGCGTCCCGCCCTAGCCGGGACAGCACCACTTTGCCATCGGTTTCGGGCAGGCCATGGCCGTCGTCTTCAACCACAATTTCCAACGTGTTGCTTTCTTCGCACGCGCACGCGCTCACGTGCACCTGGCTGGCTGCGTGCTGCAGCGAGTTAATAATCAGGTTAACTATTGCCCGGATCAGGCGCCGGCCATCGGCGTTTAATTCCGGCAGGCCTGGGGAGTAGTCCAGTGTGAGTGCGATCCCGCGGTCTTCGGCGATGGGCAACAGCCCTTCTACCGCTTCGCGTAGCAGCTGGCCCGGAGGTACTGGCTCGGTCATCAGTGCCTGACCCGCCTCCAGGCGCGCGATTTCCAGCAGATCTTCGGCCAGATCAAGCACCCGGCGTGTATCTAGTTGCGCAGCGCTCAACATGCGCTGCATATCCTCGCGTTGAGGGCTATCAGGGATATCATCGAGCAGGGTAGTGCAGCGTTCAACGGAGACGGCCAGCGCGGTCAGCGGTGTGCGCAGGTCATGTGATACATCGCCCACCCAGTCAATCCGCAGGCGATCCCGCTCGTTCAGCTTTGCCAGCAGTCTTGCAGTGCGCCCGCGCATCCGGTTCATGTTGTCCGCCAGCTGGGCGATCTCATCATCGCCCTTCGCGGTAAATGGGCCGGGCAGGTCGGAGACGGAATTTAAGGGTTGAGCGGCCTCGCGCGCCAGGCGCTTAATGCGCCGGGTGGCCAGCACCGAAATGGCAAAGGCCAGCAGCAGCGACATCAGCAGGTTGTAGACAATGGTGCCGCCGTAGACGTACAAGTAGTCATCGTAATCGGAGATTACCAGCGGGTCCTGCGCGTTCTCCGGATCGTTCTCCAACTGGTCGGCATAGGCGCGCAGCGCCTCGGGGTCGTACAGCTCTTGTGAAGATTCGGTAATTAGCCAGTCCCAGACGGGCACCGAAATGATGTCCACCACAAAAAAACCCAGAAACAGCAACACCGCAAGACGAAAACTCAGCCGTCGGAAAAAGGGCCGTCGCGCATCGCCGGTGCCATCGTCCGGCGGTGGGCGCGCGTCGAGGATGGGTGTAGCCTCGGTGACGGCCGGGATAGGAACGGAAGTTTCTCGCGTGCTCATACTACGGGCCAGCCGACCTAGTGCTCTTGCGAGTCGTTGTGCTCGGGGCTTGCTCCCATGCGATAGCCCACACCCCAGACGGTTTGTATCCAGTGCGGATCGCTGGGATCGTCCTCCACCTTGGTTCGCAGGCGCCGGATGTGCAGGTCCACGGTGCGGCCGCTGCCTTCAAAGCCCATGCCCCAGATGCGATTGAGTAGCTGATCGCGCGTCCAGGTGCGTTCGGTGTGTTGCAACAGAAACAGCAGCAGATCGAACTCACGTGGCTTCAGCTCAAGCTTCTCGTCACGGCAGCCAGCAGTGCGTGAATCGGGGTCAGCCCACAGCGGGCCGTGGGTCACACGGCCTGCACTGACTTCGCGGTTCGCCCGGCGCAGCACCGAGCGTACGCGTGCCAGCAGTTCAGGCGGGTGAAACGGCTTGACCAGGTAATCGTCGGCGCCCAGGTCCAGTCCCAGCACCCGTTGCTGAGGCGCATCACGCGCCGTGATGATGATGATCGACATCTCGTTGCCACGACTGCGCAACGTGCGGCATAGCTCCAGTCCGTCGCCATCGGGCAGTCCGAGGTCCAGCAGCATCATGTCGCATGGTGGCTCCAGCGCTTCGCATGCACTTCGTACGGAGTTTGCTTCGCGCACACGGAAGCCCGCGCCGGTCAGCAGGTGGGACAGTTCGCGCCGGATTCTGGGCTCGTCCTCGACGAGCAGGATAGTGTGCGTACTTTTATTATCTATCATGCACCTTGAATCCTACCGCAGCTGAGACCTTCTTGCATGGCGATTATGAAACTATTTTTGCGGACACAACTCGGACACAAATGCCCGATAGACTACCGGGAAGTTAGCTTAATAAAGCATGCGTGCAGCACTGAGTAAGTGCTGCCGCCACCAACAGGTTTTGGGGGTCGCGAAATGCGCCTTTCAAAATCTGCTGAAGGTCAACGCGGCAGGTGTCTTTTGCCTTGCTTTTTTGGACGGATTGTTGCGCTCAGCGCACACCATCCGACCGGTGCGTCGCCATCACGATGCGGCCAGCTCCAACCAGCTCGGCGATACGGGTTGAGAGGAATTGGTGGAGTACCGATTAGTGCTCCTGCTTAATCGTTCTGTCATGTCGTCGCAGGGTGACGGGGAGACAGCGCGAAGCACCGACGGCACACTGGTTTTGACGTGATTTGGCTGGGCAGCCAAATCACTGATTAAGTTGCCTCTGCCCGAGTAGCGTCCTGAACCCGCGCTACACTCGTGGTGCACGCCTACCCCCTCCTTGGCGTGCACCACGGCGGGCTTTTATTTATTTGTCACGTTGCGGGGGCGGCGCTGGCGTGACTGGGGACTAGCAATGACTAACGGGCATAACCACATGCTGAGGAAGGCGACTAAACATAAGTTGCCGGTTTGGATTCTTGGGCTTTGCGCCTTGTCTTTTAACGCCGTCGCCGTCGTTGTCGACGATGACATGGATGGCGTCGATGACAACCTGGATAACTGCCTTGCCTTGAGCAACCCGGGACAGCGCGATTCGGACAACGACAACTTTGGCAATGCCTGCGATACTGATTTGAACAACGACGGTAACATCGACTTTCTGGATCTGAGTGAGCTGAAGGCAGTGTTCTTCACTCAGGGCGATGACCTGGCGGCTGACTTTAACGAAGATGGCAACGTCGACTTTCTGGATCTGGAAATCCAAAAGCAGGCGTTCTTTACTGCACCCGGCCCCTCTGGTGCGGCCAACCTGTTAGATCTCTCGGTGGTGACCACTCGCGTTTACCCGGGGCTGTTGTTCGACAACCCAATTGCACTAGTGCAGGCGCCAGGCGATCCCACTCGTTGGTACGTGGGTGAGCAGCGCGGCTTTGTGCGCGTGTTTGATAATGTGCAAGACCCGCAGATGGTCGACACGTTTTTGGACATCGAAACGATTGCCGAATGCTGTGGCGAAGGCGGTTTGTTGGGCATGGCGTTCCATCCGGATTATCCGATGGACCCACGTGTATACATCAGCTACACGCGCGACGGACCTGGCGGCCAGGTAAGGCTTATTTCTTACGTGTCTGAATTTACCAGCAGCGATGGTGGTACCACGCTTGATCCGGCCAGCGAGTTTGTGATTATCACGCGCGATCAGCCGGATACCAATCACAACGGCGGGAATATCGCTTTTGGCCCGGACGGCTACCTTTACTTCGGCCTTGGTGATGGGGGTTCGCAGAACGACCCTAACGGCAATGGTCAGAACATCAACACGCTGCTCTCTACCGTCATGCGTTTGGACGTTGACGTGAGCCCGGTAGACCGCGACGCCGGTATCGCTTATTACATTCCCTCGGACAACCCGTTTGCCACCAGCACCGGTTGCGGTGATGCAGGGTGCCCAGAGATTTATGCCTGGGGCTTCCGTAACCCGTGGCGTTTTAGTTTTGATGTCGACGACGGCACGTTGTGGCTTGGCGATGTTGGCCAGAACCAGATCGAGGAAATCGATGTGGTGGTGAACGGTGGTAACTACGGTTGGCGTTGCTACGAGGGCAACAACGAATTCAATCTTTCCAATTGCAGCAGCGATCCGGATGACTTTGTATTCCCCATTGTTGAGTACAGTCATTTTCTGGGCAATTCAGTGACTGGCGGTGCGGTGTACCGCGGTGCCAATCAGCCTGGGCTGTATGGGGTTTACCTCTACGCTGATTATGGTCGCGGGCGTATCTGGGGTGTTAACTCGCTCTCGCGCCAGCCCATAGGCCAGCTTATTGATACCAATTTACTGGTTTCCACCTTTGGCCAGGACGTGGCCACCAAGGAGGTTTACCTGTTCGATTATCGCGGCGGTATTTACCGCATCGATGATGCTACCGAGTAATCCAGCAGCAACAATAATAAGACGCCGATAAAAATCGAACGGTGCAGAGTGTGGTTGGTGAGGTGGCGAACGGCTCCCGTCCGTTCGCCACCGAGCCTTTACAAGCCCCGGGGCGGGCTTCTCGCTCGCCGCTAGGGCTTTGTGCCTATAATCCATCCCCTGTAGTTTCATCCGGGGGCCGTCTTGAGCAGCCAGATTGAGCATCGCCGCGTACTCGGCGTAAAAGATATGACCATGTTCAGTGTGTCGGCAATCTTGTTGCTCGACACCCTGGCCGCCGGGGCCGCTGCAGGCACCTCGGCCGTGGGCTGGTGGGTGCTGCTGGGTCTGGTGTTCTTTATCCCCTACGCACTCATCTGCTGCGAGATGGGCACCGCCTGGCCAGAGCAGGGCGGCATCTATGCGTGGATACGCCGTGCTTACGGGAGGCGCTGGGCCTCACGTGCGGCGTGGGCATACTGGGTCAACGTGGCGGTGTGGTTTCCGGCTATCTCGATCTTGTTTGCTGGCATCCTCAGCCAACTACTGAACCTGCAGTTGTCACTGGGTGCGCAAATTGGCATCGGTATTGCGATGACATGGATTGCCGTGGGAGTCAACACCATCTCGCTGGATGCTGGCAAGTGGATTCCTAATCTGGGCGCGATCTTCAAGCTTGTGGTGATTGGCGTCATCATAGTCGGCGCGATTGGATATGTGGGCGAGCATGGCATGGCCAACGAGCTCACCTGGGCCAGCGCCATGCCGGTCTGGGACGGCGGTCTGCAGTACATCACGGTGATCATCTACGGCATGCTGGGGTTCGAACTGGTCAGCGCGGGCAGTGAGGAAATGCGTCAGCCGCAGCGGGATGTGCCGCGCGCTATTTTCGCCTCAGGGCTGATCATTATCGTCATGTATGTGCTGGCCACGGTCGCCATCCTGGCGGCGGTGCCGGTGGCCGACATTGATCTGGTGGAAGGTTTAATGGATACGCTGTATCTGTTTCTGGGCAACAGCGAGGCCGGCCGCATCGCGGCGCTGGTGCTGGGGTTCGCCGCGCTGTACACCTTTTTCTCTAACGGGGTTACCTGGTCCATGGGCGCCAACCGTGCCGCGGCAGAGGCGGCGAACGAGGGCGAGCTGCCCGCCATGCTGGGTTGGGAGCACCCGCGTTTGGGCACCCCGGTGGGCGCGGCGATCGCGACCGGCATTGTCAGCACCGTGGTGCTGGTGGTGTACGGGCTGCTGGTCGAGTCCAACGCAGATCTGTTCTGGGCACTGTTTGCATTTAGTGCGGTGATCTTCCTGCTGCCGTATGTGGGTATGACCCTGGCGTTCGTTCGACTGCGCACGCTGGAGCCGCAGCACCCGCGCCCCTTTCGTGTCTCCGGTGGCAATGCGCTCGCCGGCCTACTTGGCTACGGTTGCGCGAGCATTCTGGTGCTGGCGATCGTGCTGTTTGTTTACGTACCGGGTGAGGGCATGCAGTGGCCGGTTTTTGCCGGCGCGGTGGTTGTGTTGGTGGTTGGTGAGGTGCTGATTCGCCAGGCTGAGCGACAACAACCCCGCTAGAGGCTTGCCAGAGGGGGGTGTTCAGGAGTACCTTCGCGTTGTCGGTACCCATCATGGGTTTAATAGGGAACGCAGTGCACTCCTGCTTAAGTCGGGGTAACTCTGCGACTGTACCCGCAACTGTGAACGGCTAGCGATCGGCCCCTGTCATGCCACTGGGATTCACCTGGGAAGGCTCGGCCGAATCGCGATGATCCGTAAGTCAGGATATCTGCCGCCAAGTCGTCCCCTTGTGTGCCGGGTTAGCATTGAGAGCGGTCTACCGTAGCGACGACACGGAAGGGTTGTTGCTGTGCGCCGCGAGAGGACTGCCTCAAGCATCACATCCACATCCCTGTCTATCTTGTCGTTCGTATTGTTACGGGGATTATCGTGAAGACTTATCAAATCTCGCCTGCGCCGCGCTGTATCCGCGAGCGCGTTGGCCTGCTTAGCTTGGCCACATTGTTGGCTAGTTCTGTCAATGCGCAAAGTGCCTCGGTTGAAGAGCTCGTTGTGACTGCCAGCCGGATGCCGGTGGCGGCCGAAAAAGTTGGCAGCGCTGTCGATGTGATTACCGGCGAGGAACTAAAACTACAGGGTGTGCATTATTTATCTGATGCCCTGCGCCGGGTGCCTGGAATTGACATAACCCGTGCCGGTGCCTTCGGCGGCTTAACTCAACTGCGCCTGCGCGGCGCTGAAGGCAACCACGTGCTGGTGCTGGTGGACGGTATCGAGATTTCCACCGCCGATGACGGCGAGGTGGATTTGTCTACCATGCTCGCCTCGGATATCGCACGCATCGAAATTCTGCGAGGCCCGCAAAGCGGCCTGTATGGCTCCAACGCGGCCGCGGGCGTGATCTCGGTGATTACGCACGATGGCCTTGGCAAGCGGGGCGCTCAGATCAACCTTGAAACCGGGTCGTTCGGCTCCAACCAGGTGGCCTTGGCTGGCGGTGGCGCGCGTGGCAACAGCAATGGCGCGGTCTCCTTGCAGTACCGCCAGGCTGATGGCCTGAATGCCTCGCCCGAAGGTGATGAGGATGATGAGGATCAGGCGCTGGCGCTGACGGCGCGCGGCAAAGTGCACTTGACCGATGCCGTGCAGCTTGACGGGACTTTGCGCTTTGTCGACAAAGACACTGACTTTGACGACTTTGATTTTTCCGGTGGCCCTAACCAGGGCCTGTCGGTGGACGCGCCGAACACGCAGGAATCTACCGACTGGAACATCGGCGCCGGGTTAACCTTTACCGCGATGCAGGGCCGTTCCACCACGCGGGTTGCTGCGGCGTTCACGGACACCGATTTTGCCGGTAACACAGCATTCGGCGGCTTTGGTTCTGAGACCTCGCGCACCAAAATCATGCTGCAATCCTCCTTGGCGTTTGAATCCAATCCCGCGCTGGCGCAGTTCGTGACCGGCTTTGTTGAGCACGAGCAGGAGAGCTTTCGCAACACCTTCCCGTTTGATCCTTCGCAGGCGCCAGAGCTTGATCGGCAGCTCACCGGTTTTGGTGTGGAGTACCGGGCCGAGATTTCCGATCAGGTGTTTTTGTCCGGCGCCGTGCGCCACGATGCTAACGATGCGTTTGACGATGCGAGCACCTTCCGTCTGACTGGCGCCTGGGCGATCCCCTCATCCGATGTGCGGTTGCACGCCAGTGTGGGCACCGCAGTGACCAATCCCACCTTTACTGAGCAGTTTGGCTTTACCCCAGGCACCTTCGTCGGCAACCCGGCGCTGACGCCGGAGGAGATTACCGGCTGGGACATTGGTGTGCGCAAGAGTTTTGACGACGACCGCACCGTGGTAGATCTGACCTATTTCGATTCCACCCTGCAAGATGAAATTGTCAGCGTGTTCCCCAGCGTCGCCAACGACGCTGGCAAAAGTGAGCGCAGCGGTGTTGAGTTGACGGTAGACACGCGTCTAAGTGACCGAGTATCGGTCGCGGCGGCGTGGGCCTATGTGGATGCGACGGACCCCGACGGCACACGTGAAGTGCTGCGCGCGAAGAACTCCGGCAAGGTGGATGTGAGCTATCGTTTCGCCGATCAGCGCGGCTGGGCCTGGTTTGGCATTGCCCACAATGGCGACCGTGTGGACAACGACTTCCGTAATTTCTTTAGCAACGGTTTCATCACCGAGAAAACGCAGATCGACGGCTACACGCTGGTGAACGCCGGTGCCGGCTACCAGGTGAACGAGCGTTTTGAACTGTACGGGCGCATCGAGAATCTGTTGGATGAGGATTACGAGGAAACCATTGGCTACAATACGCCCGGACGCGGTTTCTTCGGCGGGGTGCGAATGAGCTTCGGCGCGCGATAAGCGCAATGACGGGCAGTGCCAGGCAGCGCATGGCAACGACCGCTCTGCGGTGGTGCGCGGCCACTGTTTGCGCGGTTCTGGGGCCACCTGGCCAGCGCCCGCTGTTATTGGCGGTTGCTTTGTTGCCAATCGCATTGCCGGCGCTAGTACTCCTGCCCTGGCCATCGGGCGATGCCCATGCCGCCCCCCCAGTTGACACCAGTGCTGCGGCGCCGGCCCGACACCAGGGCGCGACGCAGGACTCGGTGCGCCCAAGGCGAATCGTCTCCACCAATGTGTGCACTGACCAGTTGCTGATGTCGCTGGTGCCGGCGCAACGCATTGCTTCGGTGAGTTTTCTAGCCGCCGATCCGCAAGTATCGCTCTACGCGGAGCAGGCACAGCAATTGCCCTTGAACCACGGCGGCGTGGAAGAGGTGATCGCTCTGTCACCGGATCTGGTGCTGGCCGGGCGCTACACGGCAACGACCACCAGCGCCATGCTCGGCGATTTGGGCTACCGCGTGATTGTGTTGGAGCCGGCCGCCAGCGTGGCGGATATCCAACGCAATCTCCGACTTGTGGCCGCCGCGGTCGGCGAGCCTGCCGCTGCGGTAAAGATGCTTAGGCAGATGAATGCGCGCCTGCGCCGGGCGCGCTATCAGGGCAGCGACCGGCCCCTGTTCGTCAACTACATGGTGAACGGATGGGTCAGCGGGAAAGGCACGTTGGTGCATGATCTGGTGGCAGCCGCCGGGTTTGAGACGCTGGGGTCGGTGCTGGACTTTTCCGGTACAAGACAGGTATCGCTGGAGCAGTTGTTGCACTTGCGTCCAGCGTTGATCGATCTGGGCCGACGCTGGGCGGATCCACCGGCGCTGGCGACGCAAACGTTGACGCATCCGGCGTTGGCGCATTTGCTGGCCCAGGCAGGCAGCATTCAAATTGAAGATCCCTGGTGGGCCTGTGGGTTGGCTGAATCTGTGCAAGTGATTGAACGGTTATCGGAGGTGCACCGCCAACTTCGGGCACAGACGCCGTCTGCGGCCGGCTTGCGTGAGCGCTCGGCGCGCGCAAGCCGATGAGTGCGCGCGTGCCCTACATCGCCCTTATCGGGGGGCTGCTGCTGCTGACCCTGACCGCGTTCGCCGCATCACTGTCGATCGGTCCGTCAGGACTGGGGCCAAGCGCAATGCTCGACGGCTTGTTCAGCGGACGCACGGATACGGTGGGGCTGATCGCGCGCGAGGTGCGCCTGCCGCGCGCGTTGCTCGCGCTGGCAGTCGGGGCCACGCTGGGGTTGGCGGGCGCCGGCCTGCAGGGATATCTGCGCAACCCATTGGCCGAACCCGGTGTGATCGGGATCAGTGGAGCCGGTGCCCTGGGTGCGGTGATTGCCATTTACACCGGGGCCTCACAGCACGTGCCGCTGGCGCTGCCCGGCATGGCGATAGTGTTCTCGTTGGGTGCAGTGGCGCTGCTGCACACGCTCTCGGGTAAAGGCGGCATACTCACGCTGGTGTTGGCGGGTGTGGGCATCTCCAGCCTGGCGGGGGCGCTGACGTCGCTGGCGCTTAACCTTTCGCCCAATCCGTACGCCTCGCACGAAATTGTGTTCTGGATGCTGGGCTCGGTGTCGGATCGCAGCATGCAGCACGTGTATCTGGCCGCACCGTTCATGGCAGTGGGCTGGGCGCTGTTGCTGGCCAGTTCGCGCGGGCTGGATGCGCTTAACCTGGGTGAGGAGTCCGCGCACAGCCTGGGGATTAACCTGCAAAGCATTCGCTGGCTGGTCATTCTGGGCGCGGCGCTTTCTGTGGGCGCTGCCACTGCGGTCAGCGGCGTGATCGGTTTTGTAGGTCTTATCGTGCCGCATCTGCTGCGCCCGTGGGTGGGGCATCATCCGGGGCGCCTGTTGCCGGCCAGTGCACTGGGTGGCGCGTTACTGCTGCTGTGTGCGGACGTGGGTGTGCGGGTGGTGACACCCGGTACGGAGCTTAAGCTGGGCGTTCTCACCGCGTTAATCGGTGCGCCGTTTTTTCTTTGGCTGATCCTGCGTACGCGCCGGGCGCAGGTGCTGTAGCGGCATGTTGCTTAAGGCAGATAAGCTGCATGTGTCGCTTGGCGGTCGCCGCATTGTGCAGGATGTGAGTCTGCGACTGCAGGCAGGCGAACTGGTGGGGCTGATCGGGCCGAATGGCGCGGGCAAGTCTACTTTGCTGCGAGCCTTGCTGGGTTTGTACCCAGTGCAACACGGCGAGGTGATGCTGGACACTCGTGCGCTGAGTGCATTGAGCTCGCGCGAGCGGGCCCGTGCGCTCGCCTATCTGCCGCAGAGCCGCCAGGTGCAATGGCAGTTGCCCTGCCGCGATGTGGTGATGCTGGGCCGCGTACCGTACCGTGGCGCTTTCGCCCGGCCTGGCGCGCATTGCGAACGCGCGGTGGATGAGGCACTGGCGGCGGTGGATGCGAACGATCTGGCGCATCGCAGTATCGACACGCTTTCTGGCGGCGAGCGCTCACGCGTACTGCTGGCGCGCGCATTGGCGGTGCAGGCGCCGTTGCTGCTGGTGGATGAGCCGACGGCGGATCTTGATCCCTATCATCAGTTGCATGTGATGGAGATCCTTCAGGGCTCCACGCGTACGGGCACCGGGGTGCTGGCAGTGCTGCACGATTTAAGTCTGGCCTCGCGATTTATGGACCGCGTGTTGTTGATGCATCACGGATGTCTGGTTGCCGAGGGCCCGCCCGCCGAGGTACTCAACCCGGCTCGCCTCGCTGAGGTGTACAACATCCAGGCGTTCGCCGGCGATCACGATGGTGCACGGTTTATCGTGCCCTGGCGTCGGGGCGCCGAATAGAGCACGTCGGGGCG
>CBDUQI010000113.1:0-18165 GCA_965369325.1 uncultured Gammaproteobacteria bacterium | reverse complement strand
GTGGGCGACGGTGCAGTGGGATGTAATGTTGGCGCCGGCGACACCACGCGTGGTGCGCCCTGCGATGGGGTTGGCGTCGGCCGAGTCACAGAACGCACAGGCGCCTGTGCCGGCGGGGCGGGGACGACCTGCGGGGCCGCACGCCGTTCGCGCGCCAGATCAACTCGAGGCGGTGGCCGCCGCGTGACCGACGGTGTCGGGACAGGCAACGCTTGTACCACCTTTGGCACCGGCTTGCTCACAGGTACGGTGGGTGCGAGTCTGACAAGCGTAGCTGATTCAGGTGCAGGTGCTGGCACCGGCAGAGGTTCGGGTGGCAACGTGTTCTCAACAGGCTCCGGCGGCTCGGGTTGCGCTGGTGTCGACGGCCTAGGGTCGGGCGCCGATATCGGGGTTGGTACCATCAGGGCAGAATCGGAGAGCCGCGCTGGCGAGGCCGGTATATCGTTTGGCACAGCATCCAGTGGAATACTCTGCACGATGGCAAAAATGGCGACCAGGCACAGTGCCAGTATCGCCATAAAGCGCATTACATCGGCCTGCAATTCGTCCTCGCCGCCCACGTGAGCGCCGCCGCCGTACCAACCGGTGTGCAATCCGAACGGGTCACTCACGATAGCGAGCTCGCCGGTTCAGGCTGACACCTGTGAGCAGGCTCTGGCACCGGTCGTTCCGTTGGCGCTCGCCGCTTGTCGGACAATGCGTCGGACGATGCAACCGTACCGCGCTCCACGTTTGCTGCCGTCATCACCACCGCCGGATCAGCACATGGATCGGGCACCGGCGCAGGCCCGTTAACGCTGGTCAGCTGGTCCATACGCTGCTCAATCCTGAGCAAGGTTTCGTTAAGCATCCGCGTGTTGTCGCGCGCCGCTTCGCCAGCTGCGCGCTGGTAGTAGCGTTTGAGTCGCACGCCAACCGTGAGGGTCTTTAGCACGCGCATCAGGTAGCCACCGATGCCGCCAAAGATGGTGGTGGAGAGCGCCAACAGGATGCCCCCGTCGACCATTCTTTGCAGCAGTGCGAAGGCACCTGCCTCACGTACGCCGGTGGGATCGCCCAATGCAAATAGCAGCGCGCCGCGCATGCCGATCGCCGTCCAGATAACACCTACGCCGAAGAACAACGCGGTCCAGGTGTCGGCCAGATGCTCGGCCTGTGCCACCGCCTCCACCGGCGCGCCGCCAATCACCCGAGCGCGCAGACTGAACAGACTGAACAGGAACAATAAACCGATGGCGCTAAACACCGGTAGTGACAAGCCCAAATTCGCGCTAGCCCAATCCAGCGCCGAGGTTAACGCAGGAGCCAACGGCCCCAACGCGGACATCGGCGCCTCAGTACTGTCCATGTTCAGCACGCGCGAGCGACGTAGCAGATACAGTGCACTCGCCCCGATCAGCACCGTGCCAGCAATACCACTGGCCAGGCCTTCGAAAAACACGCGTTGACTGCTCGCGCTCACCGATGTGTTGCTCATGCGCGGTATCGCCGGTTAGGGCGAAGGCGCATCCAGGTCACATGCCTGGCAGGTGGCCGCCAGCACCAGTTCGGTTTGTTTGAACAACCGGTCGGCGCGGTAGTAACTACCACGATCCATGCTGATCTTCAGCAGCCCCAACTCTTTGTCCGACAACTCATGCTCCATCTGCTGCAGCACCTGACTCTGGCGCGGGCAGGTGGACGCACAGTTGTTGTAGTCACCCATCAGTGACACAAACTTCACGTTGAAGTATCGGTTGTACAGCTCCTGTGCCTGGCGCCGGCTGAGAATCCCTTGATCACTCACCCACACAAAGAAGTTGCTGAACGATTGTTTGTTCTGCGGCGTCGGATCGCCCTCGGCGATGTTCAGCAGGTTTGAGTAGTAGCGGTCAAAATTTGCCTCGCACCCCTGCACCAGTTGCGCCTTGGAAAACTCAATCGCCTGATCCAGATTGCGGGTCTGTGGCATGGCGCAGGTCACCTGCGGCGTGGTTGCGCACGCGCTGAGTAGTAGGGCCAAGGCGCCGAGAGCCGCAACGGGCGCCGCGCGACGCACGGCGGCAGCAAAAAAAGTACTCTTCATGTTGATCTCCTGAATCTTTTCATCCGCACAAACGCGCGTGACCACGCACGCCCGCGAGGTGGCAGCACATCGCATTCACATTTCCAGCGGGCTGCGCCAGGGGCGCGCCTCGTTGCCCGGCGGTGGACCTGCCAGCACGGTATCGTTGTAGTCCTCACCAAACAGGATGGACTTCACGCCACCGACAACTTCCTGCATCTGCGGGGTAATCACACCGAATGACTGGTTCAGCTGTTCCAACAGGGTCGCACGGGTAATTTCCTGGCGGGTCTGGGCGATCAGCATCGATGCCTCATCCATATCCAAGTAGATATCTGAGGCGACGACGGCCAGTGACTGATCCGTGCTCGGGCCGCTGGTGGACACCAGCTGATAGTACTGACGGAAGCGCTCGCTCAGGCGCAATCCGGAGCGCCCGCGCAAGGCTGGCTGAGTGGGCTCAGTGCCGTCGGGCGAATTCCCCAACAAGGTTTCCTGCAATGTCCAGGGCGAGAGTTTTCTACCCAGCTCGCTGCGCAGACGTTTCTCCAGGCTGGCATGCGTGGCATTCACCGCCCGCTCCATCTCCGGCAACCGCTCATCCATAATGGTGAGCATCTCCAGGTAACTTGCACCCATATTCTTGGCAATGCGCTCGCACCCCGGATCCCCCTCGGCGCCATCACAACGTGCCTCGGTGTACAGCTGCTGCTGCTGATCGAGTTGTGCGATCACACTTTGCAGGCCGCTTTCCATTTCGGCTGCCACCTCACCAGTCGTGCGGATCTCCTCCAGGACGGTGGTCGGGAATAGCTTGATGCTGGGGCCACTGGCCTGAGCCAGCGCCTGCGCAGAAAGTAGACTTGTTGCGCTAATCAGCGCGCTGAGCAGGGCGCTCAGCCAGGGTCGCGTTCGCGGCGCCATGGGCAGATCTCCGTGGACGAGTCGTTAATTGACCCGTTCGACGCTAGACCCATCTGGCTGAATAGAACCTGAACGATGAGGCGCAGCTGGCGCTATTGCGGCTACCGCAACAACGCTTGCTCACACTGCAAACCAGCTGATTTAGCTTGGTATTTCAGTGGGCTGCGGGAAGTTCGTGAGAACTTGTGGAGAGCGAATATAAGCGCCGCAGCAACCTGAACAGATAGCCGGCCGGCCGCACCGAGATGCGGTAAATCGAGCCGCTAAAACGCTGTGAGAAACGATGCCGCGTTACCACCGGACACCTCGCCGCGTTGCGCCGCAAGCAGAAACTCAGCGCCTTCATACAGAGGCGCAGTGGCCACCGCCTCGGCCTCGGCATCCCATTTAACGATGCGCTCGACACGCCCCTGATGATAGATGCGTAACTGTGCCGAAAACGGGATGACATGCTCCGGACCGTCACCGAATAACTGCCGGTGCAATGCCGGCAACTTGTACCACGGCGTGGTGGGGCGCGAGTGGTGAGCGTTGTGGAAACCGAAGTTTAAGGTCAGCCAATTCACCGCCTCATGGCGCACAGATAAAGGATTACTAAAGGTATGCACCTGTTCCCACTCGCGGTTACCACGCCGCGCGCTCGCGGTGTCATCAAACAGGGTCAGATGATAATCGTAATCGTGCTGCAGACTGTCCATAAAACGCAGTACGATCAGCATCAACATGTAGGCCACCACATACAGTACCGCGGCCTTCAGCGACCACCATGCCAGCAGCAAAAACAGGCCGCCGCGCACGCACAGCACAGCGACATTGCGCACACGCTGATCGCGTCGCTGCGGGATCACGAACGACGTAAAGACCAAAATGGCATGCATCACAATCTCGTGCGCCGGCACATAGGCCCATTCCAGTGCCCGCGTGATCTTTAGCACCAACGGATGCTCGACAAAGAACTTCTCGTAATCGAACCAGACCACATCGTCGTTATCGACATGATGACGGAAGTGCTTGTAGCGGATGTCTTCGTAGCGACCGTAGGCCGCCCCGCACAGCCACGTCAGCAGCCCACCCAGACGGGCGTTGTGGGCGTTCACCCGAAAGATCGTATTGTGTGCACACTCGTGCACCAGATAAGCCGCGATGGTCATCGCGTGAGCCAACAGTATCATCGCCCCGAGGTTCACTACCCAGCCCTCGGCTAACAGCCCCACCAAGCCCAGCGCATAACCGCCCGCCGCGTACGCCAGCGCGCCGCCGTGATACCAATACCCCTGTTTTTCCCACAGCAACGGTTTCATCAACTCAGTCTACCAAAGCCAGGGGGCACTGTTTAATTTTTGATGGGCCGGAACGCCGACAGTTGACGTTATGCCCGATCGGTGGCTAGACTGGCCCCACTCATCAAGACCGGCTGAGGGACAGGCCCTTTGAAGCCGGGGCAACCTGACGGAGCTAACCACTCCGAGAAGGTGCCACTTCCTGCGGAATACGCTTTGGTATCGCCGACAGATGAGTTGTTACGTAAGCCCGTCCGGGTGCAGGAGTAACAACCTTCCTTCGTGCACATGCGTTTTCCACTGACCTTCTACCCCGGTCTTGATTGAGCTAACCCCCGTCATGCCATGGAGTAGTTGTAGTGAACCAACGCACTGTTGAGCCTGCCCTCACCCAAGCCGCCACGACCGCCGTGCGGGCCGCCGTCGACACCGACCCGGCACACGGCGCGGTGATGCCACCGCTATATCTATCCTCGAACTACTCGTTTGAGGGGATTGACCAGCGACGTCCGTACGATTACGCACGCTCGGGCAACCCCAATCGCGATCAGCTTGGGCACGCCATCGCCGAACTAGAAGGCGGGGTTGGATCGGTGATGACCAGCTCCGGCATGGCGGCACTGCATCTGATTTGCCAGCTACTGGCGCCAGAGGATTTGCTGATTGCACCACACGATTGCTACGGCGGCACGTTCCGGTTGCTGCAGGCGATGGATGAGAAGGGGTTGTTCCAAGTGTGCTTTGTGGACCAAAACGATGAGCGGGCGATGGCAGATGCTTTCAGCCGCGGTCCGCGGATGGTTCTGCTGGAAACCCCCAGCAATCCACTGCTGCGGCTGGTGGACATCCGGGCGATCGCCCGACGTGCCAAAGCGAGGGGTGCGTTAGTCGCCGTAGATAACACCTTTCTGTCGCCAGCGCTGCAGAATCCCATCAGACTGGGCGCGGATATCGTCGTGCATTCAACCACCAAGTATCTGAACGGCCACAGCGATGTGGTCGGCGGTGCCGTTATCAGCGCGAACGCCAAGTTGCACGAACGCCTGGGCTGGTGGGCCAACTGCCTCGGGCTGACCGGTGCCCCGTTCGACAGCTACCTGACCCTGCGCGGACTGCGCACGCTGTACCCACGCATGCGGGCACACCTTGAAAACACCCAGGCGCTTGTGACCCAGTTGTGTGCGCACCCGGCGGTACGCAAAGTGCACTACCCCGGGCTACCCGAGCATCCGGGACATGCACTGGCCAAACGCCAGCAGCAGGGCTTCGGCGCCATGATTAGCTTCGAACTGCACGGCGATATCTCGCATGTGCGCGCCATGGTGGACGCGCTGACCCTGTTCACGTTGGCCGAATCACTGGGGGGTGTAGAGAGCCTTATTTCGCATCCGGCCACGATGACGCACGCCTCGATGACGGCTCAGGCCCGCGAGCAGGCGGGCATTACCGACGCACTAGTACGCATCTCGGTCGGCATTGAAGACAGCCGCGATCTGCTGAAGGATATGGCACAGGCTCTGGACGCGGTACCGCAAGCTTGCGCGGTCACGCCCTTGAGCGCGCTGGCAGTTTGTTAGAGACGCGCGCGGTGGCGTTTTTCTGCCCAGCCGCCGCGCAGCCCCTCCCCTCCCGTATTTGCCCGACCATGCCCCACAAAAAAAGCTGACCTCGCGCTAGGCGAGGTCAGCCACCTTGCATGACCTTTATCCAATGAGATGTTGGCACCACCTCCTTCGCTCTATGTGGTGCCGATGCGGGTCCGCGCGCGTCGAATCGGGGGGAGGGGATTACGCGCGGTCCCGCATCGGCGTGGTCTCAAGCGCGAAAATTAGAGCGACCCGATGGGTGCCGGATCGACGCCGTGAGGCAACTGCGTCACATGCTGATTTGATGCATCCGCATCATCCGTTGCCGTGTCGCCTGAGTCGGCCAGCGCACCCGCGTCGACAAACGTGATGCTCACCCGACGCTCCAGCGCAAACCCATCCAGATCACCAATGGCAGCCTGCGAACGATTCTCGCCGTGGGAGTAGCGGCGAATGCGCTCGTGACCCAGCCCGGCGGCGCGCAACACGCGCTCGACGCTGGCCACCCGTTGCAGGGAGAGCTGTTCATTAAACTTAGGGTTACCGCGCGGATCCGCAAAACCATCGAGACGCACATCCAGGCCCGGGACTGCCATCAACACCTTGGCCAATTCGGCCAGCCGGCCACCTGTACCGTTGGCCAGATCGGCGTCACCTGTACGGAACAACACGTCAATTTCCAGCCCCTCGCTCAGTGCACGATACAAGTCGCGGTCGTCGTTCATGGTTTCCAACTGCGCGATACGGATATCGCGGTCCTGCACCACCGCTTCCAGCGAGGCCAGATCGCGGCGCATTGCGCTTACCATGCCCTGGCTCTCGCTTAAGCCGGCGCGAGCCACACTCAGTTCACCACGCACGCCCTCAAGCTCGCCGGCATCGTGTACCCGATTGCCTAACCAGGCACCCAGGCCGGCGCCGACAATGGCGCCCACCGGGCCGCCGGCCAGCGCACCAATCACGGCGCCGCTGCCCACGCCCACGGACTCTTCCACCACGGCAGGGTTTTTTGTCTTACTATTACCCGCAGCATTAACCGGTGCGGTCTGCGTGGCCAGAACAGCGGCCACGGTGCCAATAAATATCGCTTTTTTCATCGTACTCTCCTTTAATTTCTGAGCGGTCACCCGCTCGCCGATGGAGTTATTGAAACAAGCAATCCGGTCAATCCTCTGGGGGTTGAGGGCAGTACGACGATGAAATATGACCAACTATGGCAGCAGGCGCGCGCCAGCCAGCTATGAACCCGACGCTGGCCGACCATCTTTTGGTTCTGAGTGTGCTGCTGCTGCTACCGCTGCGCGGATTGCTGGCTCGCCCGCAACCTCTCATCAACCCCAGTGGCAAACGCCGCGCCTCCTACCGGCAGACCACGCTGATGCACACGGGGCTGATCGTCGCGGTCATCACGGTATCTATCTGTGGCGCACATCACTGGGCCGTCCTGGGTATCACCGTGCCCGTACTGGATACATTCATGGTCGGGTGCGCCGCCGCCATGAGCGCCCTTGCCCTGCATTTGCTGCAAGGCGCGGTGGCGGTTAGACGTGCCGGGCGATTGCCTCACCCCACCGCCCATCTTCGCCGCATTCAGCCCTTGCTGCCACTGGATGCGCGAGAGCGGCGCGGATTCTATCTTATGAGTGTGGTGGCCGCCCTCAGCGAGGAGATGCTGTTCCGCGCGTATTTTCTGGCTTATCTTCTGGTGCTGTTGCCCTGGCAGGCGGCAGCCGCACTTGCAGTGATAGCGTTCGCGCTGGGCCATCTGCACCAGGGACTAAGAGGCGTTTTGCAGATGACCTTGATCGGGAGCGCGTTAATGGGGATGTATTTACTCACCCAAAGCATCTGGCCCGGTGTGCTGTTTCACGCGGGCCTGGATATCATCAGCGGGGAAATTGGCGGAAGGCTGCTGATTGCGCGCGAACGCTGGCAACGACAGTCGCCCGGCGCAACACGCCAGCTCTGAGCACCGAGCGGACTCTGAGTGAGATCAGCGTTCTATCTAGGCGACGCGCGCAGGGCCGCGATGCCCGGCGAGCGCGGTACATCAATTAGTCGGCGGGCCTTCGGGCAGGAAGCCGAACGGGAACAGACTGTTCATCCGCTGAGCCTGACGCAGTGTGTCCTGCGCCCAGCGCCGCTCGGAGTTAATCTGGCGCAAGGTACGGCAGACCTCCTGCTCCATGCGAGTACCCGTCGGTTTCTCGCGCGTGCAGATAATCCGATCATCCTCATCGACCACCGCGTTGTACAGCCCAAGCTTCTGATCGAAGCTCATGCTGTCCAGATCGGCAATGGTCAGGCCGTGATCTCGATCGGACTCGGAGAGTAACTCGCCGTAGGCACCCAGCACCTGGCCGCCGGTATCGATAATTTCGACCAGCGCCTTATCATCGGGTGCAGGCGAAGTGTCAGTAACATCAGCCGGGCTTGCGTCCTGGCGGGGTTCATCTTTGGCAGCGGTGTCGGTAGCGCTCGCATTAACGGCGACCAATCCGGACACCACAAGCAAGGTGGCTTTCAGCAGCGTATTCATCTGGCGGACCTCGTCTGAAAGGCTTCCCGTTAAGGGATCCAGTCGGTTTCAGCCGACTTCTCCCCGAGTATAGAACAAGGCCCACCCCAATGTGTAGCATAAATGCGACATCCATCACATTATGTATTACGTCGCAGAACTAGCGCGCGGTCACGCGAATTGGGGCGGCTGCCAGCGTGCATTGCAGCATCAGAATTTATCCCGATTGAAGGTCGCGGTGGTGGGCAGGGCTAGCGGCGACCATCCAGCGTAGGGAGCGCGACAAACGTGCCGTTGTTGTCCTCGCACAACGCATGCATCAACCGTGCGAAACGCGGGCCGGAACTGCGGGCCCCGGGCCCCACAATAACCGTTGGGAAGCCGATCGCGTGAATGCGCACGCGCCGAGTGCCATCACCGCCCACCTGGTTCGCGCTACGCACGATACTGGTTACTTTGGCCACCGATCCGCGACCGGAGAATTCATCGCCCAGCACATAGATACTGATATTCTTGTTGGGGTCGTAAAAGTCGTCAATCGCGGTACGAATGCCCTCCACCGGATTGGAGTTACTGCCGCGGGTCCAGCCACCGATAGCCCCCAGAATGGCGCGCCGCTGTGTGGGTGAATCCTTCAGCCACTGACCTTTGGAGCCGGCCAGCAAGTAGTAACCATTGTCGTTCATCACTTGGATACCCTTAACACTCGGGTAAACATTCAAAACATCGTTCATGGTCCGGCGCATAGTATTCCAGGCGAACTGACGCATACTGCCAGAGGTATCAATCACGAAGATGATGTACTCGCTGTCCAGCGGAATCCCGCCGATGGTGTCCATGCCTCCCGGCGTGCGAGTGATGGTCTCCACGCGCGCGGTCTCAAGCTTAAGCGCATTGTTCGCCAGCGCGAGCTGATCCTCGAGTATTTTAGCCACAGAGGAATCAAATTCGGTGGTGGAGTACTGCCCCTTAACGCTGGAGAGATCGCCTTGCAGGCGGGCAAGACGGATTTTCTCCTTCGACAGCTGCTCACGCACCGCATTGAGATCTTCGTTGAGTATCTCGGTCTCGCCGCGCATCTTTGCCAACTGCTGCTTCAGCTCACTGATCAGTACATCCAGCGATTGGGTGCGGGTCTGAAGATTAATCGGCTCAAAAAACTTGCTCAGCACCAACAGCAAGATGATGGCGCCAAAGCCGCAACTGATCACATCCAAAAATGACAGCGTACCCGCCTCAACCTCGCGCCGGGCCTGGCGCCGCTTGCCAGATCTCGAGCTCATGGCCAGTCGCTCGCGGGGCTCAAGGTGGAACCGTTGGTTTGCGCGGTGAGCCCCCAGAACAACGGAGGCGCCGCCGGATCCCCTTCCATCGGGAACAGGATCACACTCACAGGCGCACGGTCGGGCAGCAACCGCCTTGCTTCGTGAAAATGATTCGCGCGCTGACTGGAAGATACCGTCTTGCGCGTGGGCTTGTTCTTGCCCATGGTCGGCAAGCCATCGGTCACCAAAAACACGTTGTCTGGCTTGCGCTTAAACTGGCTCATGACTGAGAAGGCTTTGTACAGGCTGCTGCCACCCTCGGGCACAGCATCGTCAAGCGCCTCGAACAACGCGTTCACTACTTTGTTATCGCTCGGGTCCAGCCAGTCGCCCGCTGTCTCGGGCAGCAGCACTTGGGCCTCGGCGTTAAACAGCACCACCTGAAAGCGTGTGTCGTCGGGCAGCTCGTCAATAATCCACTTGGTTGCCTTCACCGCTCGCTGCCACTTCCTGGAGACCTTCTTCTGCGCATCGCTCATGTTGCGCCGGCGCAGCACGTTTACCATGGTGGCTGCCAGCATACTGGCCGAGGCGTCAACAAAAATCATCAGGCGATCACCACTGAGACGCAGGCCGGTGACCAGTTGGCGGTCGTTCGGCCCGATAAACTGCGGCTCAATCTCCCCGCCGACATCTTCAGCCACCACCGCTTTGAGCCGACGTAACTCCTCGTCTGTGCTTTCAAGATCAGACTTGAGTTGGTTGATGTGCTCTGTGAGCGCGAGCGTCTCATTTTCGAAGGTCGCTAGCTCTTCCTCGCTGATATTGAGCGTTTCGATCACTTCGCGCGCACGCCCCTCGGTCTTTACCAGCTCCTGGGTCTGCTCGGACAGAATATTGCGCGCTTCGACCAAGTACTTGCGCCCTGAGCTTAGCGACAACTCCAACTCCGTCACGACCGCCAGTTTCTCCGAGTTCACCGCATCAGAGCGCACACGCACCTGATGGTTGATAATCATAAACAGCAGCACAATGGCGCCAAAGCCACACGACATGATGTCCAGGAAGGACATGCTGTACATCGTGAACTTACGCCGCGCCATATCAATCCACGACCCGAATCAGTTGTAGTTCGTGTCCCGGTGTACCCACACGCAGGCGATCCCCTACCGACAGCATGCAACTGCCTTGCACACGCACGCCATTCACATACGTGCCATAAGTACTGCGATCCTCTAGCGTCACCCCGGCCCCATTAGCGAATACCTGGCAGTGATTGCGTGATACACCACCCAGGCGCTCTGTCAGGTGCAGCCCGTAGGGCAACTCGCTCACATCGCTACCGACACTCAGATATTGCGTGCGAATAGGGTAGGCACACGCGTTGTAGAGTACATGCGAGGGCACATCACCTGCGCGCGCCGGGGCGCCCGGCGCGGGCGCCTGCACTGCATCGGTACGCACGCGCCAAGGCACATGCGTCACAAAGCGCGCCTCTTTACCGTCGCCAAGCAAGGTCTGCGCATGCGCCATGGCGCCCTGGGCAGCGGCGTTTGCCGGCAAATGCACCAATTGCACGTCGGCCAGTGCGCCCAGCGCATCAGCCAGCCCAGGCAAGGCGTCTATCCTGTCGGACAACAGCAGCGTCAGGCGATCGCCCGCGCGCGCAGTGTCACCCACTAAGGCACACACTTTTTCGTACGCATCGGCGGCGACGTCCACCAAGTCTTGCCGGGTCAGTGCGACGCCGTGCGACTTGGCGCCCGCTTCAAGCTCCACCTGCACCTCGCCCGACTCCGTCGCCGCTTGCAACCAATCGCCAAGCCGTTCAAACATTTGCTGTTCGCCTGCCGCATTGTGCAACGGGTCCAGCCGGGTGTTGGAGACGAATTTGCGCGCGATGGCCTTTACCCAGGCCTCATGCAGCGCAGCTAACCCAACGCCGGGTGCAACCTCCACACTGGAACGGGACAAGCGCGCACCTTGCGACAAACGGGTAAGCACAGTGCGATGCAGATGCATATCCAGATGCATCAGACTGCGACCGGGATAGGTATCCTCCACGCTTGCGACCGCTTTGTCGATCAGCCCAACGACGGGCATTCTGGCTTCGCGCGCAATGCCCAGCAGCAACGCCAGTTGCTGGCGTGAGAAATACCCGGGTACCACCAGCACCGCATCGCTTGCGCCATCAGCCTCGGCCGCGCGCCACACCGCGCTCAGGTGCTCACACGCGTAATCCGCGTGCGAGCGAATCGCATTGCCGCGCTGAGGTAATGGCTCCAGACTCAATTCATCCCAGAACCGGTTGTTGATCAACTTGGGTTGCAAACGCCATTGCGCCTGGGCCGCCTCGCCCACCACGATAGCACCGTCGCTGTGATCCAGCGCAAAGGCAGGGCTGGCCGCCAGGCGCAGCCCGTCGGCGCTGAATACCGTCAGCGCGTGGTCGTTTAGATCGATAACTACTGTACTCATCGCTTACCTCAACTGGTCTGCAGATGTGAGACCAGCTTTTCATCGCAGTAGTTTTGCGCGTCCAGCACTAGTCTGTCCTGGAACAGCTGTAGTTGGTGCAGCACAAACATCAGCACGATACTGAGCACGAGCGCCACGAAGGTGGAGTTGAACGCCACGCCCAGATTAGCCGTTACTCCGGCGATATCGCCCTCCACCGCTTTGTGCGCCTCGCCCAGGGCCGCGCCGATACCGCGCACGGTGCCGATAAACCCAATCGAGGGGATTGCCCAGGCGATGTACCGCACCATGGACAGCTCCGAGTCCAACCGTTCGGCCTCCGAATCGCACACATTACGCACGGCCGTGGATACGTCCTGCACATTGCGCGTGGATTGAAAACGATGCAGTGCCGACAACAGCGCACGCGGCAACAGCAGCCGGCGCTCATCATCGGGCAATGCCTGTACTGGGCGCGCGTACTCACGCGAGTCATCGGGCAGAATACTGACCCCCTCGGTAAGGGGCACCAGATCGCGCTCGAACACACCCCGCTCACGTGACGTAAGCCAAGATTTGTAAGAAATTATCGCCAGCGCCCAGAGCAACAGAATAAAGCAGGCCTCCTGCTCGAAATCCCGCACCACGATGTACAGCGAGCGTTCCGGCACGTACTCCGGATCAATCTGAATGCGCTGTTGCTGCTCTGCTTGCACGATTGCCGCGCGAGGTCGCACCAGCGACACATACATGCCATGCACGACAATGACAACCAGGATCAGGGCGAAGACCTGGAATAGAAACTCAACGGGATATTGTTTTTTCATCTCGTATCCTGTGCGCTGGACGGCTTACACGTCCACCGGAAAATCAAGCGTGAGGTCGGCGTTTACTTCCTCGGTCGGGTCGAAGTCCTCCACCCGCTCGGGCGGCTCCTCGTCCTCGTCTTCGTCTTTTGGTGGCATCGGCGTCGTGGCCGGCACTAGCACCGGCTCGGCAGGCGTGCTCGCCTGCGGCTCCTCAGCAACGGGCTCGGCAGGCGCAGTGTCCTGCGCGAACAGTGGCGCACTGGCAATCAGCAAGCACATCGCCAGCAGCCAACCAGTGAGAGCTGCCACCGCGGCGCCAGGTCGCACATCCCCAACCTCCCCTTTGCTAAGAACAGGGGTTGAGTACCGTTCGATCAGTCTGCTCATTGGTTCACTCCAGATAGCGGGCGACGCGAAAGCCCAGATCCTTGCGGCCCACGCTTGAATAGTCCCGATAGGTTAACCGTAACCGGGCGCGGGCACCGTGCTGGTAACTGGCACCGCGCACCACATGTTGATGCCCACTCACCGGCCCCGAGGGGTCTACCAACACATTGCTGCTGACCGGAATGGAGTAAAAATCATGTATCCATTCAGACACATTGCCGCCCAGATCGTAAAACCCCAGTGCATTCGGCGCAAACGAGCGCGCGGGCGCACTGCCGGCAAAGCCATCGTCATAACCGCTGATTCTATCGCCGGCGATAGAACGTGCAGACACATCAGCAAAATTGCCCGCGCCCGGCGGCGGCGGCATGGCGTCGCCCCAGATAAACCGGCGTGGATCGGTCGAGGCATGACGCGCAATCCATGCCCATTCCACCTCGGTCGGCAAACGATACCCATTAGTCATCGGTGACACCGGCTCCAGTTTTTCCTCACGCTCTTTGTACGCGGGTGCCAGCGACTCGCGTTCGCTCAACCAGTTGCAGTAGGCCGCCGCATCCTGCCAGGACACGCCCACTACCGGCTGATCGTCCCCGTTTAAGGTATAGCGTTGCAAAACACCAGAGTCGTGAGCGCGTTTGAACTGACGATACTGACGATTTGTCACCTCAGTCTCCGCAACATAAAACGCACGGGTCAATTCCACTTTGTACTGCGATTCATTCGCCCTTCGGCCCTGTTCGCGACGCGATGCTCCCATGTCAAACTGGCCAACCGCGTCGACGAATATCATGGTCTGGCCGGCAGGCGACTTCGGCTTTACCTGTACGGCTGAGGACTTGGTCTGTGCCTCGGTCAACAACGCCACCTGCAGGTTCTGTGGCAAACCAGGACGCGGCGTAATCGTCATATCGCGGGTGGTGTAGCCGGCAGCCTTCACTTGCAGTTTGTGCGGCACGGCCGGTAAATCAAAGTCCTGATCGCCACTACCGTGCAACTTACCGTTAAGGTAAACCTGCGCGCTCGCCGGTGTGATGCTCATGCGTATCTTACCGACGTTCGCCTGTAGCGACACGCTAAGGTTCTTGTCCTGCCCAGACACTACCGACACGGAGCGATTAACTTTCACATAGCCGGCCTTAGAGAAACCCACTTTATAGGTTTTGCCGGGTGTGAGCTCCAGTTGCACCGGTGTCTGGCCGCGGAACTTTCCGTTCACCGTTACAGTGGCTCCGGCAGGCTTGGATGCGAGCGATACCAGTCCGTCGGCCTTGCGCAGCACCACGTCCGGCACCGTTTGCGCCTGCCCCGGCAGCACGGTCACCTCTACCTCAGTCTGTTTATGGCCCGGCAGCCGCAACGCCAGCGTTTGCCGCCCGCTGTCTATCTGCGCAGTCAGCGGCGTTATGCCCAGTGCTTTGTCACCCAGCATCACGGTGGCGCCCGATGGCGTAGAGGTAAAACTCAACTCCGCCCAGTCCGCCAGCAACTCAGCGGCCAGGTCCTGTACTTTGCCACCACCGTCAACCTCAATGGTGGCCCGGTAGGTCACATGGCGGGGCAGGCTCAACTCCACCCGATGCGGGCCGGCGGCGACTTCTAATTCTTCCAGCGGGGTCTTGCCACGTAACTCATCGTCAATGGTGACCAGCACATCACTCGCAGGCGTCGTCGCAATGCGTAGCAACCCCGGCAGCCGGGCCAGACGCATCGCGAAGCGCTGGTTCTCATCGTTGGTCACAACAATGTCCCGGGTGCTCGGGCGATACCCTTCACGGGTGGCGGTAAGTGTGTACTCGCCCGGACGAAACAGCCAGCGCTGCCCGAGCTTAAGTTTGAACGCCCCGCCGGTGGCCACTAACTGCTCAGCCGGCGGGCTCACCTGCACCTCCACTGCGCGCGCGGTAAACAAAAACCACAAAACACCTACCAACAGCACACCAACCACCGTGCCGAGCACCGGTACGAGCCGGCGGCGCCCAGGCGCCACGGCAGCAGATGAACGGCTAAATGCCGTCGCTTCGATCACATCCGAGGCAGCCTCGCCCGAAGGTCCAGCAATGGCTGCTGCAGATGTCAGCGCGGCGGGCACTTCGTCCTCCTCCGGCGGCAAGGTCACGTTGCCAGCGCCGGGCTGGGGCATCAGCGTTAGACTTGGCGCTGCCGTGCCCACGCCCTTGGCGTAACGCAACACCTGCGCGCCAACGCTGATCCGATCCCCATCGCCCAACCATTGCGGCTCGAGCAATGCCTGTCCGTTGAACGCCACCTGGTCGCCACCGCCAGCGGGTGAGGGCTGCACAAAAAAACGCTCACCAGACAAGCCCAGCATCGCTAGTGGCCGTTGCCCCGCACTGGCACTCAGCCCCGGCAGCACAATATCGGCGCTGCCAGGGCTGCCGATCGCTAGGGGAAGCTCTGCTGCCTGCACCACGCGCTCGCCGGTATCATCCTGAATCCGCAGCTGTGGCGCGCCCGTGTTCAAATGCTCTCCTCGCAACGTATCTCAATCGGGCTCAATACCTGCCCACCCAACACTGTAAATTTACGCCGCACATCGCGATAGCCGGTGCGCGTACCCACCACTGTGTAGACACCGGGGCGCAACTCAAGTTCGTGCTGTTCGAAGCGCCCGAGCGGCCCTTCGCGAAACAACGTCACTTCGGTGAGATTGTCTGAACGTAAGGTGATCGACACCGGAATCAATGCGCTTGCGCGAATGTTGCGTAGCTGCGCAATTTTGCCCGAAAACTGCGGCCCGCCCGAGGCCGTCTGGGCGAATGCAAGAATCTCACCCGCTCGTTGATAACCGCCATCGCCGGAAACAAGCAGTGGATCGGCCAGCAATTGGTCGACCTCCTCATTCACCGCCAGCATCTGCTGTGCACGCGCTAGCCCCTGCTGCGCAAACTCCATCGAGGCATCCTCTTGTAGGATTTCCTGATAGGCCATAATGGCTTTATCCCATTGCTCCGCCACTTCCAGCGTCGAGGCCTGGGACTGCGAAGCACGCACGTTGCGCAGGCCAATTTCACTGTCCAGCTGCAGGATCGCATCCACCGGGGCTTGTGAGTCGGGGTTCAGCGCACGGGCGCGGCGAAACAACCCACGCGCCTGCTCATAGTTGCCGCCCTGAATCGCGGCAAACCCCTGCGACATGATGTTGTCAAACTGACGCGCGTTAATCGTCTGGTTGATGCGCGCAAGCGCTTGCGGCGGCTCCTCGCGGGCCGGATCGAGCTTGGACGCCTGACGGTATACATCACTCGCCTCAGATAACTTACCCGCCTGCTCCAGTGCGCGCGCTTGCACCACCAGCGCGAGCACCTGCTCCAGGTTCTGCGAGCGTTGCAATCCGGTTTGCGCCTGCGCGCTGTCCGGATCGATCTCCAGCGCCAGGGTAAACGCCTCGATCGCGCGCTCAGCATTGCCGGTTTCGTACGTTTTCCATGCCTCGCTCAACCGTACTTCGAAGGCGGTTTGCGCTAACGGTATCAGTGCTTCGGCCAGCGTCATGGCCTCGTTATAGGTGGCTAGTGAGGCTTCGAATTCCTGCACCTTAAAATGGGTATCGCCCGCCTCAGCCAGCTCCAACAGCTTGGCGTAGCGTTCCGGCGCCCAGATATCCGCGCGACGCTCTTCCAGCGTCGTCTGCAACACAAGGAGCCCTTCGACCAGCGTGCGCACCTCGTCGCGGTCGCGTGCCAGGCGGGCAAACTCGTACGGTCCAATGACATCGCTCGGCGCCTCATCCACTGGCGCGCGGGCCTCCACCGGTGTGATTTGCGGCGGCGTGACTAGGCGCGGGACGAAAATAAACATAAACGCCGCCAGCCCCGCCAAGGCTGCGAGCCCGCCCCCGATGAGCATCGGCGACACGCCAGTAGCATTGCGCACGCCCACGCGAGCGCTTTGCTGGCGATCCGTCGCGGCAGTTGGTGCGCTTTCATGCACCTGCCACAAACGCGGACTGACCGCCTCGACCACGTCAAACGGCTGCTCTTGTGCCCCCGCGCCAGCACCATCATTTAGGCCAGCCACTGCCGGTGCAATGGTGGTGTTGCTCAAGCGCGACGCAATGCTGCTCAACGCCTGATGCACGGCCTGCATGTTCGCCGGGCGCTGCGCGGGCGCTTTGGCCAACATCTGCATCACCAGCTCGGTCAGGTCTGCCGGGCACTGCGCGTCAGCGACAATTGCCGTCGGCGGCTGCTCAAGCAGGCGCTGAGCATCGAAGTCGGGATAAAACGGCGGTCGCCCAGTGATTAACTCATAGAGCGTGGCGCCCAGCGCGTAGACGTCATCTGCCGGGGACGGCGGTTGCTGGCGATACTGTTGCGGACTCATATTAAATGGCGATCCGCCCGAGCGAATGTGCCCAGGTGCCTGCGGATCCAACGCCGAGGCAACCCCAAAGTCTGCCAGGTAGGCGCGATCTTGGCCCAGCAGCACATTGCCCGGTTTGACATCACGGTGCACTAGGCCGCGATCGTGGATCGCGCCCAACGCCTCCACCACCGGCAACAGTAACGGCAAAAACTGATCAGGTGCGCTACCAACCAGCCTCCCGATGCTGCCCCGCTCGGCGAACATTGAGGCCATCAATCTGAGATGCTCGTGCTCGAACAATCCGTAAGTGGGCAGGATAGCCGCGTGCTGCACCCGGCGGGCGCTGAGGAATTCGTGTTCAACGAAGGCCGCTGTACGGGTTTGCGACAGCGGGATGATTTTCAGCGCAACGCGCGCATCGACCTGCTCGGGCGTGGGTGCGGCATCAAGCGCCAGCCATACCTGGGCGCGCTGCGGATCGGGGCTCGCAACGTTGTCACCAAGGCTGCGCTCAAGCGTAAACCGACCGGCCAGAACCTGGCCTGCTTTCAATTCCAACATAC
>CBDUQI010000112.1:0-18317 GCA_965369325.1 uncultured Gammaproteobacteria bacterium | reverse complement strand
GCGCCAAGCCCGCCCACAAACTCGGTAATCTTGGCGATGGTGAGATCGCCGGTGAAGCTAAGATGCCCGTAAGCACGCGCCTGCATGTCCACCACTTCGCCGCTGGCGCTGTCGGTGGCCTGATACAAAAATGCATTGCCCTCGCCATTGGGGCCATCACCCGGCAGGGTACCCACCAGATCGCTCGCCTCGGTACCCAGCTCAAACCACAAGGTGGCATCCGCCAGCAGCGCCCCAGCGGTATCAAGCAGAAGATACGGGCTGTCGTCGTTGGCGATCCATACGCCATCCGCCACCCAGCCTGACTGGCGCACCGCGCCCGCCATACCGCCCTCAGCGCTCGCACGCAATGAAACACCGCGATCGCCCATCAGGCTCAACCGGTACTCGCCACCGCCCGGCGCGTTACGCCCGGCCGCCGCATCGGACTGACCAATCCAGGATCGACTATCCAGTGCCAGTACTGCACCGTCCTCAAGCAAACGGACTACTTCAAAGGACAACTCATATGCCACCGCCGGTCCGCTTTGCTCATCAGAAGCGACTCCGGTTAAAAACGCGCGCTGCAGATCGCCAGCCGAATTGCGGTACACACTCAAGACGCTTTCGCTCAATGAGGGCAGATACAGCTCGCCCGCCTGAACATCCGCGCCAGCCGCGGCGTTAACATCCAGTTGGTGCACCGTGCGCAATGATCCACCCATCTGGTAGCGCTCAACGGTAGCGGTAAGAGGTGATGTCTGTGCGCTTGCAAAGCAGGCCGCCAAAATACCCCCCAAAATGGCCATCCCAGCCACTGTACATTTGCTAGTCATATCTATCCCCTGCGATGACTGACGACCGCGCGATTGCAATCGCGTCGGCTTTTTAGAACTTCTTTCCCAAGAATATTACATATTCCGAGCCATTCGGGGCATGAGTCAGCAACTACACGTCGGTGGTTACTTGCGCATTCGCAGCTGCACTGAGACATCCAAGCGCATCACGGAGCGCACTCCCGACATAAGTATTGGTATTCTATTCAGTGAGTTAGTTGCTAAGCGCAAGCGGCGCAACTAACGTTCGAGCCGGCCAAGGTCGATACCCGGCGGTACGCGTCGTCGTTTTCTAAAATGAATATGGCGCCGTACCGCGTGCGCACTTTGATGCCGGTTGCTATGTTGATACAGTTGCGCGCGAGCGCACCAGTGCGGCACGAGGCCAGGGGATGAACATGGCGAACAGGCAACACACAGGCGCCGTGACGCTTGAGGCGATCGCCACTGCGTTAAAACCGAACCGGCTGATCGTTTGTGGCGCATTCAACGTCTGTGATCAAGCCCAATTGCCGAGGACGCCGCCCACAATCCCCCCTGAGCCGCGTGCGTCGTTGAAGAGGTTACCCATATTTCCAGACGGCACGGTGGCGCGATCACTGGTGCTGGTGGGCAACGCAGGCTCCGCCCTCTGGCCGGTGTTGAGCGCCAGCGAGGAACACCAGGATGGGCAGCCCGATGCGCTGGATCGCTGGAGCCTGCGAGTAGGCCTGCAATACGCCGAGCAGTTCGGCGGCCACGCCGTGTACCCATTCGCCGGCCCGCCGCACCACCCGTTTCTGGAGTGGGCGCAGCGCTGCCAGGGCCTGCGGGCATCGCGCCTCGGCCTGTCGATACACCCCGAATACGGCTTGTGGCATGCCTATCGTTTTGCCCTGTTGTTCCGGGTGCCGCTTAGCACCGTGCCGCCGCACCTGCCACATTCAGATATTTGTGCGCAATGCGTATCGCAACCCTGCCTGCGCGCCTGCCCAGTGGGCGCCTTCAGTGAGGCGGGGTATGACGTGGATACCTGCGTTGGTTTTCTCAATGCCAACCCAGAGGCAAGCTGCCATCGTGCCGGCTGCGCGGCACGGATAGCGTGCCCGCAAGGCGCTGAGTATCGCTATGAACCTGCCCATGCGAGTTTTCACATGGCGGCCTTTGTGCGTGCCCGCAAGCCGCTTGCAGGCGCCGCCGAGCAATGAACGAACGCCAGTCGCCGAAAATGCAAGCGCAGTGGCTCACCCAGCTGCACTCGGTTGGCATGCGGCACGAGCACTGGCCTGCGCTGGGGGCCCAGTTGCGCGCCCACGCTGGGCTGCATGAGCACGGTGTCTTCCTGCTGAGCAGTGATGCCACCCTGCCTTACCTGTGCTGGATACTGGACGGCATGCATATGGGGGCGCGACTGATCGTGCACCAACCCGCTGCAACCGACGAGGTCGCGCAGGTGGTCTCGCAACAAGTGCAGATGGACATTCGAGCGGCCCATCAGGTGCAGGAGACGCCGTCGTTTGTGCAGGATATTTCGCAACACCGCCTGGATGGCATCGTACTGTATGTTGAGCACCCTTCCCTAGCGTTGGTGGGCAACTGGATGGAGGTGTTGGCCGACACCGGACTGCTGGTGGTGCTGGCGGATAGCGAGCAGACCCTGGAGGCCATCCACCGTGATCACGCCGGCGCGTATTTCCTCAGCGCCCCCAACGTCGGCGGGCCGTGCCTGTGGGTAACCCGCAAAGGCATACAGCACCAAACTCGGCGCCGGGGACGGCGACGCCGGGCACACCGCTAAAGTGCTGCCCCTGAATCTCGCTTCCGCTACCGCTTGCGGGCGCATTGCCGGGTGGGTCGGAATCTTATACCGTAGCACCGCATCTCAGCTGGGTCCGTAGTCATGTCCACTGCCCAAACCAACACACCGCGCACCATCGCAGACCTGCCGCCGCTGATCGCCACTTCCGTCGTGCGTGGCGCACAGCAGGGCCAGAGCCACGGCGGCGTGTTCCTGATCGTGCCTGCCACGCAGTCGATACACCAGATGCTGGACTGGAACACCGCCGACATCGACTGGACCGGTCGCGGCTGGGATCGTGGTCTGCGCGGCGTCGCGTTTCACGATGAGAACGTGTACATCGCCGCCAGCGACGAATTGTTTGTGTACGATCAGCAGTTTCGCCAACTGCGCTCGCACCGCAACCCCTACCTTAAGCACTGCCATGAGATCGCCGTGCATCGGGACGTGCTGTACTTAACCAGCACCGGGTTCGACAGCATCCTGGCCTTTGATCTGCACAAACGGGAGTTCATCTGGGGCATGTACGCGGCCAAGATTGACGGCAAATGGCAGGCCCATCGCTACAACCCCAACGCCGATACCGGGCCACCGCCGCGAAACCAACTACACATTAACAACGTGACGGTCGACGATGGGGGGCTGTGTTTTTCCGGATTGCGCACCCGAGGGCTGGTGGGCCTGGGCAGCGAACTGCATCTGGCAATGCAGGTGGAATTGCCAGCTGGCGTGCACAATGCACGTCTGTTCGCCGGCGGGGTGTTGTTCAACGACACGGACGCCGACCATCTGCGCTATGTCGCGCGTGACGGTAGCGAGCAACGCTTTGCCTTCCCGTTATATGATCCCGCCCGCTTGCAGATTGCCGACGCCGACGACTCAAATCTAGCCCGCCAGGGCTTCGGACGCGGGCTCTGCGTGATCGACGATCAACTCATCGCCGCCGGCTCCTCGCCGTCAACCGTTAGCGTGTTTGATCTTGCCAGTGGCCAGCGCGTGTTCTCGGTGAACTTCTCCACCGACATCCGAAACGCCGTGCACGGACTGGAGGTGTGGCCCTACGCGGTGCCGGTGAGGTGATCCCATCAGGCGCCAGCGTGCGTTAACCTGCCGCCACCCCGCCACCGATGCCCGCCTGAGCCAACGCCTCTACCGCTGCCTGCGGATCCGCGTTGTACAGAATGTTCGCGCCACTGACCCCCGGCGTTTTCGCCAACACGCTGAGCGCCTCAGCGCACAGGCCAATGCCTTGCGCCCGTGGATCCGAGGCTAAACGCATCCGCTCGATCGCACCAGCAGGCAACGGTGAGCCCGGATAGACCCGTTTTAGTGTTTCCCCAAAACCCGCGTGGTCCATTAGCGGCACGTCTACCAGCAGCGATGCCCGATGCGGCATCTTCATCGCCACCAGGCGCGCCGCGTAGCGTTGCAGCAATGCCAGGTTTAGGCACGGCAGCGTCTGCAGCAACCGTGCACCGGCGGTAATTTTCTCGTTCAAGTTTACCGCCTGCCAGTCCTCACCGGGATCCAGCACCGTGACAAACGAGCCGACGAGAAAATCCTGCTCGTCTCTCAGACTGGCCTGCTGCCCGAGTCGTCTGGCGGTTTCGATCAATTGTGTGGGTGTGCTGTCGAACACGCCCTTTACCTGCCCCTTGAGAGACTCGGGCATCTTGCGCCCGCGGTGTGGGATGAGGCTGGTAACACCGAGCGCCGCCGCGCCCAGTATCTCCCCCTGCAGCGCAATCCGATTGCGATCACGACAACTTAAGTGCAGCACCACATCGGTGCCCTGCGCCAGTACAATCGCCGCTACCGCCAGGCTCGCCATCCGGCCCTGCGCCATCCGATCTTCCCCTACTTGCAGCGCATCGATGTGTGGGGCGAGCACCTGCACGTGCTCGCGCAATGTATCGGCCGTGGTCGACGGATCAAACGGCACTTCGGCCGTCACCACGAAGTCTTTCTCGCGCAACGCACGGCGGAACGATTTGATCTCAATGTGGGTCAATCGGGTGGCTTCCATCAGCGTTGCCTTAAGTTTGCGCGCAGCGCCGCACAACCGGCGCGATAAGTTAAATGCGCGATGCCGGGCCGCGCCCATTCACCGCCCCGACACTTTATCGCCCACAGTAGCGCGCATCAATTTGCCTGGGTCACGTTGCAGTTCTCGACCATACAAGGTATACGCACTGGCAGCACTCACGCTCAGCAGCGCTCCAAGCAAGCCGCCCATGATCGAACTCATCAATAAAGAACAGGCCACGGCCCTGCGCAAGTTCTTTGCCCACTGCAAATACACACCGCAGGCGCTGACCCGCACACTTGGCACCAGCCAACCGCCCGGCGCACGGCAGATGCAGGAGGTCATCCACCGCACGCGCGAGGCCAACACACGCAACACGCTGATCCGGCTGTTCCTGTTGGGCCGGTCAGTGGAAAACGCACTCGCGCGCCAGCTATTGCCACAGCCAATCGTCTCGCTGTGCCTGGACCTCGGGCTGTTGCAGGTACGCGAACACCAGATGTACGCCACTGTGGTGGTGATCCCGCTGGATGACATGCTGTTTGTCTCCGATGCCTTCTCGCTGCTGGGCACGGCGCAGGCCAGCGAATTTGTGTTGCCGGCCAGCACCCACTCTGCCAACTTTCTGCGCCGGCTTACGCTGCGAACGCCGTTCGACAACGCACTGGATCTTGGCTGCGGGTGCGGCATCCACGCTTTGTTTGCTGCCCGGCATGCGCAGCAGGTGATTGCCACAGACATCAGCGCCCGAGCCATTGCCTACACGCAGTTTAATGCCCGCCTGAACGGCCTGAATAACATCGAGTGCCGGCGTGGCAACCTGTTTGATCCCGTGGCCGGACGCAAGTTTGATCTGATCATCACCAATCCACCATTCGTAATTGGGCCCGATACGCATTTTGAGTACCGCGACAATGCGTTAGAGCTGGATGAGTTTTGCCGCTTGCTGGTGCGCAACGCGCCGGGTTACCTGGAATCCGGCGGCTACCTTCAGATGTTGTGTGAATGGGTGGAAATACAGGAGCAGCCCTGGCCCACGCGTCTGGCCGAATGGGTGGCCGACGTAGGTTGCGATGCATGGATACTGCACAGCCCGCCGCAGGACACTGCAAGCTATGTCGCACAGCGCTCAACCGACCTGCGCGCACGTCGTGCAAACAGCACGCCGGACGGCCAAGACGAGGCGGTGGGTGAGGACGACACCCGGCAGTGGCTGGCGTATTTTGATCAGCATCGGGTCAATGCCATCCACCCCGGCATGATTGCTTTGCGCAAACGCGAGGCGCCCAACTGGCTGCAAATACAAAGCAATCCGGGCGACATTGAAACCGATGCCGGCGAGGCCGTAGCAAACGCCATTGCAGCGTGCGACTTTCTGGACTTGTGCAGCGATGATGAGACCTTGCTTGAGGCCAGCCTGGGACTCTCGCCCAAGGTAAAACTCGAGCAGCAATTCTCTCGCGACGACGGTGGCTGGAGCACCGACACCATCATGCTAAGGATGACCAACGGGTTGATCATGGATGCACAGGTTGATGTGCCGGTGATGGCGTTCCTAAATCAGTTGGACGGGCAGAGCACCCTGCGTGAGTGCATCGCACGCTTCGCCCAGGCTACCGGTGCAACACAGGATGTGGCGGCGATTACCAAGCAATTATTACCTGCGGTACGTTTGTTTATCGGTCGCGGTTTTGTTGAGCCGGCCGAATCCAGCGCCTGACACACAGGCTTATCCGGGCAAAAAAAAGCAGCCACTCGGGCTGCTTTTTTCGCTTGATGCTTGTGACTTCCGGTTGCGTTTACTGCCAGTTGTAAGTAAAGCGCACGCCGAACTCACGCGGGCGGTTGGTCGTTACGCGCTGCTTGTCCCAGAACACATCAAAGAAGCCGGTTGAGTTAAACAGCTCTGCACGCTCATCTGTGACATTGCTGACAAATCCTTCCACCGTCCAGTTATCCGTCTGCAAGCCCAACTTAATGTCGCCGATGCCGTAGGAGTCCTGGATAAAGGTGGCCGCACCGGAGACGCCCGGCTGCACCGCGAATGACTCAAGCTGATTGCGTGAGTCGTCTTGCCATGAGTACTGCGCCCGCAGGTACATCTCGCCACCGTCGATGGCATTAATCGGCCAGTTGTACTGTGCGAAGACGTTGTACTTAAGCTCCGGCACATTCGGCAGCGGCGTGCCCTTGGGCACCAGTGTGGTGACCTCAAAGTCTTGCGACGTCTCTGCCTGCACATAGGTCAGGTTCAGGCCCAAATCCAGGCTATCACTAGGTGCCGCGCGCACATCCAACTCAAGACCGAGTTGCTCGGCATCACCCACGTTCGCCACCAGCACCTGAAACGGCTGGCCACATCTGTCAACCTCTGGCACTTCACCGACATCGCAGGGCTGGAAGCTGGGGTCGATCACCTCAATCTGGTAGTTCTCCCAACTGCCGTAGAACAACGTCGCATTCACCTGCAACTGATTGTCCAGCCAACGTGTCTTAGTACCGATCTCATAGTTCTTCAGCAGGTCGGGCTCGTAAGCCTGAGGGAACTGCGTAAACGGCGTGCGGTTACGATTGGCACCGCCGGCACGGAAGCCTTCGGAGTAAAGCGCATAAACCATGCGCTCATCGTCAAACCGGTAGGTAATGGACGCCTTGGGCACGAAATCCTTATTACCACCGTCCGGGTTCGTAGCATCTGGCCAGGCGCCGGCAACAATAAACGGCTTGTCGACAAAGTATGTCCGGTCCTGCTCCTGATCGAAGTAGCGCAGGCCCACCTCCGCGGACACTTTCTCGTTAAAGTCATACGAGAAATTGCCGAACACGGCCCACTGCTTCCAACTGGTGTCATCCACCGACAACCACCAGGAGGGGTCTACGCCTGAAGGCGCATAGAAGTAAGTCCAGTAATTGTTGAAGGCGTAAGAGTCCAGGAATTCCGGCGTACGCGCGCGGTACTCCCAGTTCTCATTTTTATCCTCATAGAACGCGCCCAGCACCCAGCGATACTTGTCGGTGGACTGTGACAGGCGAATTTCCTGAGTGAAGCGATCGTTCTTCTGGTTGAGCGTGTTGTAACCCACCGTATCCTGATCGTAGAAATTGGTCCCGGACCAGCAATAGCCACCAAACTGGTAGTTCACGCAGAAGATGTAATTAAAGTAGGCCGAGTAGGTGGTGCGATCGAAGACGTAGTCGATGTCGCGCTCGAAGTAACTGGTAATCGAGACCACATCGACACTGCCGATCTGCCCATCCAGCGTCAGCGCTGTCTGCCACCAGTCATCGTCGCGTCTGTCTTCGTAGAACTTAACCGTCTGCAGATCGCCCACGGTGGGGTCGTAATCGTTGCGCGCGTTTGCCTCTGACACCTGCGCCACATAGGTACCGGTAACGCTCCAGGTATCGTTAACGAACCATTTGGCCGAGAGGCGCCCGCCGTAATGGTCAGCGCTGTTGATGTCATCCTGCACGACGCTGGAATTGTCTTTGGTGCCAAGCATCGGTGAGACACCGAACACGTTGTCGATATAACCACCGTCGGTGGCACTAAAACCGACCAGACGTACTGCAAACTTGTCCTCCACGATCGGCATGTTCAGCACGCCGCTGATTTCGTAGCTGGCCTCCGAATCGCTGCCCGCGCGAAGCATCATGTCCACGTTACCGCCGAACTCGGTCGGGTCTGGCTTGTTGGTGATGATTCTGAGCGTACCGGACTGAGAGCTGTCGCCATACAGCGTGCCTTGCGGGCCGGCCAGTGCTTCAACACGCTCAATGTCAATCATGCGCGGCTCAGGGTTTATCGAAAACTGCGTCAGCGGCTGCTCATCCAGATACAGCGCCGCCGAAGAGGCTGCGATAAATGCGCCGGGGTTGTCCGACACGCCGCGGAAAATAATTTTGTTGGCGCCCGCAGTGCCACCGATGTGATTGACGCTTGGTAGGAAGCGAATCACGTCTTCCATGTTTACCAGGCCCTGACGCTTAAGATCATCGCCGGTCAGCGCCTGAACACTGGCAGATACATCCTGCAGGCTCTCTTCGCGCTTGCGCGCGGTGACGGTGATTTCCTCGATGCCGCCGGAACTGGCCCCATCCTGGGCGTGCGCCTGCTGGTACTGGCCGCCCAACGCGGCTGACACAGCCACCGTCAGCGCACTTTTCATCGGGATGGAACCCGTATTGGTCGTATCGAATGCCGCCATGGACAACCCACCTTACGTTCGTATTGTTCTCTCGCCGCAGACTCACCCAGGGTGAGGGGTTGTCCACGTTACTCGGGTATTGTGTTCGCGGCCGCCACTCCAGTGATTCCACTCGAGTCTCCGCACCCACAATTGGTCCGAGTCTACTATTATTTTTTGTCGCCATACAAGGACATGCGGACGATCGGCAACATCGCGCACGTTGCGTAGCGCAAGATCAACGCAATCAAGTCTTTAATGGTCCGACATTCTGTTGCTAGTGCGCAACGCAAGGATGAAATATGTCAAACGCCGCCGCGCTGCTGGCGCGTATTAGACAATCGGCCAAAATTCACCACCGCTGGCGCCTGGCGTGCCGGCGAATCGCGCTCAGTCACGCGCCAGCGACACCGGTTGCCACTGCGCCGGCAGTGTCCGCAGCAGTGGCTCGAGCACCTCGATAAGCGGCTCCAGATGCGCCTCGTACGCCCGCCATCGATGCAGCGCGCTTGCGTAAATTGGCTGTCGCACCTGCTCGGAACTGGCGGTTTTCACCGCCCGGTTCGTCTCGTGGAACCGTAGGCAGGCCTCATCCCAGGGCAACTCACAATACTCAAGCAGCGCACGCACCTGCGCTTGAAGATCGCCCACCACGTGCTCGTACTGAATCCGATACACCCGCCCGGGCAGCACCTGCTCCCAGTGATGCATCAGCCGGTCGTACTCTATGTAAAACTCGCCCAGCTCGAACAGATCGTAGGTAAAGGGCTGCCCCCGAGCGAACAGTTGCTTGAAGCTGCCAAGGCAGCTGTCCAACGGGTGGCGCCGCGCATCAATAATCTTCGCATTGGGCAGAATGAGTTGAATCATCCCTATATGCGCAAAATTGTTGGGCAGTTTGTCGGTAAAACGAGGCGTGCCCTGCTCCCGATACCGCTGCGTGCGTTGCAGGTACTGCGCGCCAATCTCGGCAAACTGCTCAGGCTGAAGATTGGGCACCAGCTTAGGGTAGGCTTTGCGGTCTGGCTGCGCCGCGCCCATCGCACGCGCCACCCGTCCAAGGTCCGGCAACTCATGGGTGCCTTCCACCTGCGGATGACTTGCCAGTATTTGTTCGATCAACGTAGAGCCTGATCTTGGCAGCCCGACGATGAATATCGGCGCCGGGCTGGGGTCGCCGACGCCTGCGCGGTGAGCCAGAAACTGTGCGTTGAATATCTCGATCATCTGATCGTGCAACTGCACCGTCTGTACCGGATCGTAGGTCTCGCGGGCGCGCCGATTCTCGTTGCCGGCGGCGTAGTGCTCAAAGGCGGCATCGTGCTCGCCGCGATCCTCCAGCGCCTTGGCCAGAGCAAACTGCAGATTGGTGCGCGGCTCCTGGCCGACCTCCTCGCGAGCTAATTGCGCGCGCATCACCTCAAGGTCCGGCTCGTCGAACCGGAAGGTCTTAAGGTTGGCCAAGCTCCACCAGGCCTCCCCATTAGCGGGATGGTGTTCAACCGCCTGCCGGTAGGCGGCGATCGCCTGGGTCTGCTGCCCAACGGTCTTGAGCACATGACCAAGACCTGTGTGAGCGCCCGCATTGGCCGGGTCGCGCGACACCGCCTCGTTAAACAACCGGATCGCCTCATCATGGCGTCCCGACATCGCATTGCTGGTACCGGCCGCAGCATACGCAATAGCCGCATCCGGCTGCAGGCGGATGGCATGCTCGTACGCCGCCAGCGCCTGCTCGATCTGATCCTGCTCCTGACGCGCGAGCCCCAGATCCATCCAGCCTTGAAAGAAATCCGGGGCCAGTTCAAGCGCCCGCTCCAGCAGTACCGCCGCGTCTCCCCACTGCTTGGCCCGCATGGCCACGCCAGCCACCAAACGCAGCGCATCCACATTGGTCGGGTCTTTTAGCAGCACCTCGCGATAGATCGCCTCGGCGTCGCGAATGTTACCCATCCGCTGAAGACGCAAACCGCGCACCAGATCGTCGCGGTGCGGCGTTAGACCGAAGGAGGCTTCAAACTCCTGGTCTGCCTCATCGTTGCGGCCCAGACCGTCCAGTACCTTGGCGGTTTTGAGCCGGATGGAGGCACTGCCCGGCTCCAACTGAGACGCCCGTTCCAGCGACTCCAGTGCTTCTGGCAAGCGCCCCTGCAGAATCAACGCCTCAGCCAGCCCCTCGTGCGCGCGAGCAAAATCGTTGAACATGCGCACGGCGCGCGACAACGTGTGCTCGGCTGCCTTCGCGCGGTTCTGCTTAATCAGCGAGGCGCCCAGCAAACATAACAAATTCGCATCACGCGGATAGGCGTTCAGCGCCTGACGGCAAATCTTCTCGGCCATCGCTGCATCACCGCCACGCAGGAAGGTCATCGCCCGATCGAAGGACGCTTTGGGGGAATCAGACTCGTGCATGGACGTTCCGGCTAGATCCCACGCAAATACTGATCAAGAAAGCGCAGGTACGCCTCAGACGCGGCGATGCGATTCGCTTTTTTGATAAACCCGTGGCCTTCATCCGGGAACACCAGGTACTCCACCGGCACTTCGTTGGCCTTGACGGCTGCTACCAGTTCGTCGCTTTCTACCTGCAGTACGCGCGGATCGTTCGCCCCCTGCACCACCAGCAACGGTCGCACGATGTTGTCCGCGTGGAACAGCGGCGAGATGCGCCGGTGCCGCTCGGCATCAGTGGCCGGGTCGCCCATCTCATCGTACAACGCCTCTTTGAACGCCTCCCACCACGGCGGGATGGAATTTAATGTGCGCTCCCAGTTGGTGACGCCAAAGATATCAATGCCGACATCGAACTCGTTCGGCTGGAAAGCCAGCGCGGCAGCCACCATGTAGCCACCGTAAGAGCCGCCGATAATGCCGATTTTCTTATCGTCCACCCAATCCAGCGATTGCAGATACTTGCGGCCGTACACGATGTCCTGCAAATCCGCCTCGCCGTGACGTTTGTCATCCAGATGGAAAAACGTCTTGCCGTAACCAGAAGAGCCGCGATTGTTCGCCCCCAGCACGGCATAACCGTGGTTGACCAGGTGCTGCACCATGGCGCGATACCCGGTGCGGGTTTGTCCGCCAGGGCCGCCGTGCACCAGCACCAGCGCGGGTACCGGTTGTTCGGCGCTGGCGCCCTGCGGACGATACAGCACGGAGGGAATTTGCAGCCCGTCAAAGCTGGGGTAGCGCACGACCTCGCTGCGTACCAGATGGGCCGGGTCGATGGCAGGGTTCAGCGCCTGCGTCAGCTGGCGTGCCGAGCCGCCGCGCATATCCACCAGATGAATGTTGGACGGCGAATCATCACCGTTAACCACCAATGCCAATTGCCGGCCGTCGGCGGCGAAAGCCACGCCACGCAAGTCCCCGGGTGGCAGCGGCGGCAGCGCCAATGCCTGTCCGGTATGAGTGTCGGTAATCGTCACTTCGGTGCGCGCGTCGGCGTTGACCCCCACCACCCGATAGGCGCCAGAGCCTGAGTAACCCACATAGCTCACGTCCCAGTCGGCACTAATCAACGGGCTCTTCTCACCGGTGGTCAGATCGTGCCGCCAGGCCTGGGTAAACTCCCCGTGCGCATCGGTGGCGTAGATCAGGCCCGCGTTGTCCGGCGTAAAGGTAAATGAGAAATGCGAAATATTCCCCTCGTGCGCGGTAATCAGGACAGGCGTGGCTTCGGGCGCCTGCAAATCCAACACGTAGGTATCCGAATCGGCACTGGTGCGCGGCTTATCCAGCGCCAGCCAGCGGCCGTTGCCACTGATAGCGGACACCTGGTACTGCGTGTTTTCGAATACCATGCTGCGGGAGTAGTCGTCCGCGGAGTAGCGGTACACGTCAAAGCTTTTGGGCTCGCGCTCATTGGTCATCAGATAAAAGCTATTGCCATCATCTGCCCAACCGACGAACCGAGCTTTGAGGTTCTCGCCCGGAGTCAAGTCGCGGCTGCTGCCATCCAGCTCACGCACGGCCACGTGGTTCAGCTCGTTGCCGCCCTGGTCGAAGGTGTACAGCACGCGCTCATCATGGGCAAACCAGCTCACCGCAAAAATGCCATCGTCGGTGGATGCCGTCAGCGCCACCGGCGGCGTGCCGTCCAGCGGCAAGCGATACGCATTGAACACGCCACTGCGATCGGAACTTACTAACAACGCCGTTGCGTCCGGCGTAAAGGCGTGCGCATCACCACTCACCAGGTTGTACGAGGTGGTCTCGAAGAAAGTCGCCGCGCTGTATCGCGGCGCCGCCACGTTAAGCGCATTGGGCTCACTACTAACCGCGATTGCCTCGGTGGGTGCTGCGGCTTTGCTCTGCGCAGGCGCAGAAGGCGGCGCCTGCTCAGTGCAGGCGATCAGCGTGGATAACAACGTTGCTGCCGTCGCGATACGTGTGGTCGTGTCCATCCTCATTCTCCCTGGGCGAGCCTCGCAGGCGCGCAGTGTTTAGTCGTTAGTGCGATGGGCCAGCTCGCCGAGCGCCTGATCCAGCGCCGCCGTGACATAATCAAGGTCTGCCATCTCCACCACCATTGACGGGCGGATTTTCAACACATTGTGCATGGGCCCGTCCGTCCCGGCCAGAATTTGTCGCTCGCGCAATCGATTGACGACATAACTCGCCTCCCAGGCCGCAGGTGCCAGTGTTTGTCGGTCGCCTACCAACTCGATCCCCACAAACAGGCCACGCCCACGGACGTCGCCCACCAGCGGGTGGCGCTCTTTCAGCGCGGCGAGGTCCTTTATAAAGCGCTGGCCAAGATCGGCCGCGCGCGCCTGCAGATTCTCCTGCTCCAACACATCAAGCACCGCGAGCGCCGCCGCACAGGCCACCGGGTTACCACCAAAGCTGGCGAAAAACTCCATGCCGGTATCGAACGCGCTGGCAATCGCCGGCGAGGTTACAACCGCGCCCATGGGAAAGCCATTGGCGATAGGTTTGCCCAACACCACGATGTCCGGCACCACCTGCTGGTCCTCAAAGCCCCAGAACACATTGCCCAATCGACCGAAGCCCACCTGCACTTCATCCGCGATGGTAAGCCCGCCGTGCGCACGTACGTGCGCGTAGGCCGCCTGCAGATAACCGGGCGGCAGCACGATTTGTCCACCCACGCTGGGCAGGGTCTCGGCGATGTAACCCGCACATCTGCGCCCGTTGGCGGCCATCGCCTGCAAGGTCTGCAACACGTGCGCGGCGTACTTCTCACCGGCCTGCGGATCACGGCGTTTGAACGGACCTCGGTAGTCATCGGCCAGTATCACCTCATGCACCCACGCAGGGCGGCCCTGGCCACCCGGGCCCGCATGCTTGTACGGACTCATGTCGATTAGCGAGGAGGTGTGGCCGTGATAGGCCGCCTCCATCACCAGCATGTCGTTGTGTCCGGTGTAGGTACGCGCCAGCCGCAGCGCCAACTCGTTGGCCTCGCTGGCAGAGTTAACAAAAAAGCATACGCTCAGCGGGTCTGGCAGTGTGGCGGTCAGGCGATCTGCGTACTGCAGAATACTCTCGTGCAGATACCGGGTATTGGTATTTAACAGGGCGATCTGCGATTGCACAGCTTCGATTACGTGCGGGTGTGAATGCCCGACGTGCGCGATGTTGTTGTAAACATCCAAATAGGCCTGCCCCTGCGCGTCGTACAAAAACTGTCGATACCCACGCACGATGTGCAGTGGCCGCTCGTAAGACAGGCTGAGATTGCTCGGCAGCAACTGCGCACGCGCGTGTTGCAGCTGGGCGGTAATCGGACGCGCATCCAGCAGCGCGGGCGCCACCCCCAGCAGCACTGCCGGGTTGGGCGACAACGCCAGCCACACCTCGCTTTGCGAGGGATAGCCAACGCCCGGAAAGTCCGCATCCAGGCCTAGCAAGTCAAGGATCAGTTGCAGATGCAGATGTGGGGGCCAGTTGCCGTTGCGCGGCGGCGCGCCGACGCTAGCAATCTGCTGGCTGGCGGTGACCTGCTGCCCTAGCGCAAGCTGGCTGAGCACCTCGGTACCCAGATGCCCGTAGAGCGTGTAGAACCGCTCCGCAGTCGCGGTCTGATGCTCAAGCACCACCATCGGCCCGTAATCGTAAGGCGCCGCGTTATTGGTCAACACCACCACCCTGCCGTCCAGCGGTGCGTGTACCGGCGTGCCGGCCGTGCAGAACACATCTACACCCAGATGCTGTGTGCGCCGCTCGGCCAGCGGATAACCGGCGCCGCCGAACGCCGGCCCGTTGTACAACGGTCGGGCCTCGCCCCAGCGGCCGTAGGCAATGTCGGTGCCAGCCCGCGCCATCGCGCCATCAATCAGCGCGCTCAGCCGCGCCAGCTCCGCGTTGTCCGGATCTGCGCCCAGCAGGCGGCTGCCGACGCTCAAATCCAGCACCAGCGGGGCGGCCTCGCCCGTCTCATTGGCAGGGGTTACCTGGCTCGCTATCACCTTTGCGGGGCTCAGTGCCGGGTTGCTCAGCCACGCAGCGACCGCTGGCGCACGCCCCAGCACGGTCAGCCCACAGGCCTCGCGGAACACACAAAGCGCAAGCGCCGGTGAGATAGCGCTTAAGCTGGCCAGTGCTGCCTTGGCGGGTTGCTGGCTGATCGTAATATAGGGGTCGTCGGGATGGTCAATCTGGCGCGCGCTTGAGGTGGCAATGCTCACCGCCAGGCGCATACATATGAGGTCGAACAGCACCGCCAGTTCCGCCGCGCTGAGCGTGCGCTGCGCATGATAACCGCGCAGAAAAGCGGCGCACACGAGCAGTGGGTCAACGTCCTTGCCCATGATAGCGTAGGTGAGTGCCACAGCAACTTCACACACGGTGGGCTGCCAGGTCATATCGCCAAAATCGAACAGGCCGTTCACCTGCGCAGTGCCCTGCGCCGGCCAATCAACCAGCACGTTGTAGTCGTTCGCGTCGTTGTGGATCACCGTGCTGGGCAGATGCGCTAGTGCGTTGGCTACATGCTGCTCAAAGCGCTGGAACACCGTGGCGCAATGCGCCGCCGAATCACCCTGAATATGCTCAAGCAACGGCCGCACATGCAATGCGCGCGTGAGCTCCCAGTGGTGCTCACGCCGCATCGCCGGGTGCTGAAAACTCGCCAGCCCGTTATCCAACCGGCCCATCATTGCACCGAAGCTGCTCATCAGGGCATCGGTATGCGGTGCGAAATCGGCCAGCAGTTCACCGGGGCAATAGCGCAGCAACCAGATGACACTCGGCTCACCCGCCACCTGCGCACAACAGTAAGGCTCACCGTCGAGGGTGGGTTGCACCGTCGGCAGGTTCAGATCGGTGGTGCGTGCGGCCAGATGGATCATCGCCTGGCATTGGAAGTCGACGGTTTGCGGGTTGCAACCGGCGTGCATGATCTTGAGCACCAGGCGAGCACCGTTGTGTGTGAGCGCCAGAAAGTTCGCATCCAGCTCGCCAGGCAGTTCGGACAACTGTGCCTCGATGCCGTACAGCCGCAACAACTGTTCGCGAGCCTCACCGATGTTCACTGCCAACTTCATTTCGCCGCCCTCCCCGGTGGCCAGCCGACCGCCCAGCCCGATGCATCGCCAGCCGGCGGCGATTGGTGTGGGTGTCCAGCGGCAGCGACAAGCATTTGACCAGAATCAAGTGCGCATTGAAATAACTTTCTGTTGCAACCTTTGGGCTTTATCGCCACGCTGTATCGCTATATTAAGTAAGGTGGGGTACTAACCGTGCGCCGGCATGAGTGCACCACGACCGGTCGTCGGGCGAGTAGGTACTTTCCCGGATGCGCACCGGCATCGGCTATGCCGGGTATCGCACAGACGATACAGACCACCCCGGCAAATCACCGAGAAGGAGCCGGTGTTTGAGGATTTTTCTGTCATACGCCTCCGAAGAGCGTGACCTCGCGGAGGAGATGTGCGCGCGTCTGCAGGCGCTCGGACACGAGGTATTTTTCGATCGCGAAGACCTGCCCGCCGGCGCCAGCTTTGATGATCAGATTGCCGCGGCGATCGAGCATTGTCACCTGTTTATTTTTCTGATCACACCTGAGGCGGTCACGCGCGGGCGCTACACCCGGACCGAGCTTAAGATCGCTAGCCGCAAATGGCCCACGCCGGGTTCCCATGTACTCCCGGTAATCGCCCGCCCCACACCGATTGGCGAAGTGCCCGCGTATTTGCGCGCCCTGACGCTACTGCAGCCCGAAGGCAATCTGGTGGCCGAGGTGGTGCTGGAAGTGCAAACGCTGGCCAGGACACTCGCCAGAACGCTGGCAACCAGCGATCAGCCGCATACCCCGGTGGTCGGGTTGATGCAGAGCCCGGCAGCAGCGCCCGCCCAGGTCGGCGACGAGGGCCCGCGCTACTCACCGCTGCATCTGCATTTTTCCCGCGATGCGCCCGGGCAGTACACGCTGGCCGTGCCCAACGCGCCGGTAGGCACCCAGGCTGCTGCCCCGTGCCTGTTCGACCCCACCGCACTCGAGCAAACGTTATGGTCGCAGCCACAGCCCATCCGGGGCTCTGCACGGCGTGGCAGCGCACAGCTGGCCTCTGCGACGTTGCTTCCGGATGAGCTCAGTGCCCGGCAGGTAGGCGAACAATTGCATGCCACTCTGTTCGAATCCGCGGTGGGCGATTGCTTGCAGCAAAACCTGCGCACCGTGAACGCCCAGCGCGGCGAGGGTCTGCGGATACTCATCGATACCACCGCAACCCCTGAGCTGGCACGACTGCCGTGGGAGTTCCTGTACAACCCGCAAACCGACGATTACCTGTGCTCTGACCGCATGAAGCCGATAGTGCGGTGGCTGGAAGTACCGGACCCACCGCCAACACTGGCAGTGCAGGCACCGTTGCGACTGTTGGTGGCCGCCGCAACGCCGGATGACTACCCCGCCCTGAAGGCAGAGCGTGAGATCGCGCAGTTGCGCGACGCGCTGTCGGCGCTGCATGCCGGCGGGCAGGTGCTTATCCACCAGCTTGAACACGCCAATCTGGAAACCCTGGATGCCGCGTTGTTGGCCCACAGGCCGCACATATTGCACTTTATCGGCCACGGGGATTTTGTTCGGGATGAAGGGGTGCTGGTACTTGAGCCGAACGAAATCGGCGGTGCAGCCAACACCATCGCCGGGCGTCAGCTTGCGGTATTGCTGCGCAATCATCTCACCAGTTTGCGGCTGGTGTTTCTGAACAGCTGCATGGGCGCAACTGCCTCCGCGCTGAACCCGTTTTCCGGCCTTGCTCAAAGCCTGTTACGCCGTGGCATTCCCGCTGTGATCGCGATGCAGTTTCCTATTCCGGATGAGGCCGCAGCGGCATTGGCCCGGCATTTTTACCGATACCTGGCGAACGGGCAGCCCGTGGATGCCGCGCTTACCAGCGCGCGCGCGTTTCTGTTTGCACGTGGCTACGAGGTGGAATGGGGCGCGCCGGCCCTACACATGCGCGCGGCGGACGGGCGCCTGTTTCAGCTAAGCCGAACGCACACCGCCAAGTCTGCCGCACCGGTTGTCGTGCCGAGCC
>CBDUQI010000111.1:0-18361 GCA_965369325.1 uncultured Gammaproteobacteria bacterium | reverse complement strand
GCAGGCGCCATAGCGTCTTCAGTGCCCTGCGCAATCAATGTCGCAACCTTGCCCGGGTGCCACCATTGCTCGCGCGGGGTGTTGCCCGCCGCATGGGCCTGCGCGCGGGCGGTGGCCGGAAACCAACCATTCAGCCAGGCACGCGGGTCGGAGTCGGCGGCGAAATTGGCACGCTTAACTAGAGCCAGAAACGCAGGCTCCTCCATGGGTTCGCTCAGAAACTGCTTAAACGCCGCCACCGCCTCGGGTTCCGGCGGGATTAGCCCGCCGGCCGCGAGTAAACACAGCGAGCGCACTTGCTGCGGATAATCCGCGCACAGGCAGCGCGCCACCCGGTTACCGAAGGCGTGGCCAATCACATGCGCCTTAGCGTCGGTCAGTTGCCGAAGAACAGCGGCGGCATCATCCGCTAGATCGTGCAGCGTAATCTGCTCGAGCTCGCCGGTGCTTTCGCCGATGCCGCGCGGCTGCAACGCAAGTGTTCTGTACCCATCGCCGGCCAGCGCGGTGGCCAGTGGCTCAAAGTCCGCCGCGCCGCGCCCGAGTGATGGGATGAGCAGCACGCACGGCCCCTCGCCGCGTTCCAGCACCTGAAGGCGTGCGTGCTGGTTGTCGATCCAATGCGTTTTCATGGCCCGAACATAATCCTCGCCCGTGCCCGATGCAAGCCACCAAGTCGGGCCCCCGCCCTGCGAGTTGGGTCGCCCGCGGGCTGGTTCACAATTCAACAAAATGTCGGATGGTGCGTGATGGGCGTCCTGGCAGGGACGTCCGTCGCAGGCGAGGCTAAGGCCCTTACTGCTCTAGATGAGGTGTCGGCGATGGGAAAGACGGTTTACGATTTTTGCGCGTCGCCGCCGGTCAGCGCCGATGATGGTCGCGAGGATGAAGATGCCCTGACCGCGACAGGTACACACCTGATCAACGGGTGGCGTGCGTACCAGCAATGGCTGCGCAAACTAAAGGATGAGATGGATGCGCCAGCTGCCGCCAAACGCAACGGCGCATCCGGCTGACACACCGCCCGCTTGTTCGCAGGGGCACGATGTTATCGCTTGTCGCTCGAGTGGTCTGCCCGCCCGAGCGTCTCTAGCACGTGCTCGCCTCTGCTAATGCTAATACCTGTTGCAAGCGCTCATCGCGGGTCGCCACATCTGCGCCGGTGACCGTTGCATGGCCCAGTTTACGTCCCGGCCGGGGCGATTTGCCGTAGTCGTGATAGTGCGCGCCGGGCACGTTCAGCACCGCTTCGATTGCCGGCATCTGCCCGAGGAAGTTAACCATCGCGCTGTGACCGATCGGGTGGGTGTCGCCCAGTGGTAGGTTTGCGATCGCGCGAATGTGGTTCTCAAACTGGCTGGTCACCGCGCCCTCAATACTCCAGTGGCCGGAGTTGTGCACGCGCGGGGCCATCTCGTTGGCGATCAATGTACCCTCATCGACGAAAAACTCGATCGTCAACACGCCCACGTACTCGAAGTGCTGCATTACCCGGTGGAGGTAATCTTGCGCGTGTGCGTGTAAGGCCGGCTCATCGTGGGGAGCGACGGTCTGGATCAGAATGCCGTCGCGATGGGTATTGTGAACAAGCGGATAGGTGCGGGTATCGCCCTGCGGGTTGCGCGCGCCAATAATCGATACTTCATGCGAGAAATGCACAAACGCTTCCAGGATAAGATCGACTGCACCGAGCGCCTTCCATGCGACCTCGACATCTTCGCGCGTGCGTAGCATGCGCTGACCACGACCATCGTATCCCAGGCGTCGAGTTTTGAGCACGCACGGCAACCCCAACACCTGTACGGCCTCACGTAGTTCGTGCGCGCTGTTCACGGCCCGGTGCGCGACGGTGGGGATGCCCAGCTCAGCGAATGTCTGCTTTTCGCTCAGCCGGTCCTGGCTGATGTCCAGGACGCCAACGGGTGGCCAGAACGCCGTTGATGATCCCAACGCGCGAATCGCGCTGGCCGGGACGTTCTCGACATCGAAGGTGAGCACGTCGCAGCTGGCGGCAAGTTCGGCAATTTTCTGCGCATCATCCCAGGCACCAGCTACCAGCGGGCCGATCTGCCCCCCGGGGGTGTTGGTATCCTGATCCAGAAAGATGACGCGTTGCCCGAGTGAGTAGGCGGCAAGCCCCATCATGCGGCCCAGCTGGCCGCCGCCAATGATGCCAATCTTCATAGGTTGGCTACCCGCCGGTACAGTCGCCCGACCGGCGGGCTCACCGGCTTACGCATCAGGGCGGGGGTCTGGCTGGTCCAGTACGCTTTGCGTCTGTGCTTGGCGAAAGGCATCCAGAGCCTCCCGTACCGCCGGATATTTGTTGGCCAGGATGGAGGCTGCTAGCAAGCCCGCGTTGGCGGCGCCAGCACTGCCGATGGCCAGCGTGCCAACCGGTACGCCACGCGGCATCTGAGCGATGGAAAGCAGGGAATCAACGCCGCTTAGCGCGCGTGATTGTACGGGCACGCCCAGCACCGGCAGTGCGGTTTTTGCGGCAGCCATGCCCGGCAGGTGTGCGGCGCCACCCGCGCCGGCGATAATGACCTCCAGGCCCCGCTTGCGTGCATCTGCGCAATATTGAAACAACAAATCCGGCGTCCGGTGTGCCGAGACCACGCGCGTCTCATGCGCGACACCAAGCTGCTCGAGGATTTTTACGGTGTGTTGCATCGTGTCCCAATCGGAACGCGAGCCCATGATAATACCGACCAGTGCTTTCATCGGCGTATTCTACCAGTCTGTTGCAAAAGTCTCAGCCGAAAACGGGAGTTTTCGTGTTCTTCGCGCGTGTGGGCCACGGCCGCTTAGTGCTGGTCACCCGCAATAATTTCGCGCAGATACTTGAACAGGGCGCGGGCGGATTTAGGTGGCTTGTTGTGCTGGGTCTCGCGCGCTGCATCGCGTATCAGCCGGCGCAGATGCTGGCGGTCACCGTGGTAGTCTTGCAACAGCGCATTAACAGCATCGTCGCCGCCGCTTAGCAGGCGGTCGCGCCATTGTTCTACTGCGTGGAACCTGCCGGTTTCGGCCCGAGCCTGCTGGTTTAGCTTCTCCAGGGCGTGGCGAATTGGTTCCGCGTCGACACTGCGCATCACTTTGCCCAGATACTGCTTTTGCCGTCGCAAGGCCTCGTGCTTGCGCATCTGGCGGGTATCATCCAGGGCGTCCAGCAGCCGCTCGGGCACCGGGATTTTGGCCAGCTGTGCGAGCGGCAGTGCCAGCAGCGCTTCAGCCAAATCCTGCAGCTCGTGAGCGTCGCGTTTGCGCTGGGATTTGCTCGGCGGCTCCTGCGCTTGCGCAGTGTCCTCAGGCTCGCTCATGTGTCATCCCGCGGTTGCACTGCGCGTCCGCTCGAGACTGACTGTTTGCACAGTACAAAATACCCACGTTGATTGGTGTGGTAGCTAAACTGGCGCCCGCTGGCTTGCAGTACCACGCGATACCCGGGGGTGATCACCTGCATGTAACCCATGCCGGGTTGCGGACAGCCCAAGGCCGAATCGGGCCAATTAACCGCCTGTGCCTGCACCAGCGCGATATCGGTCGGGCTAACCGACTGGCGTGTGGCCAGATCCTCAGTCAGTGTGTGCAGCAGCGCCGCTGGCACCTTGGCGGCGTCTGCCGGCGACTGGCCCGGCGCAGCGGTGGCTGGATCGGCGGCTAGAGGCTTGCCCGAGGCCTTGTCCTTGGAAGGCCCTACAGTGCTTGGGTTCTCAGGCTTGGTTTTGTCGCTCACGTGATGTCTCTCCTCATCGCTGACGCCACCACTCGGGGTGTCTGCGCAAGCACCTGACAGCGCCAGCGCGAGCGGCGCCAGCCACAGGTAATGGGTACGCCGCCTGGGCATGAACACAGTGTGGGCAGCGGGTTGCGCGGATGTCACGGTATTCTCCTTCAGGTGCCGGCGTACCTGCATTGTAAATGCTACACGAACGTGATGTAGTTACGCGCCTTATTAGGGTGCCTTGGTCAACAATATCGCTATGACATCATCTGTTCCGAGCAAGTCAAGCAACGCTGCGGCGATTGAGTTCACCGTAGATGAGCCGAGGTTGCATGCGTTACTCGAGGCCATCCTGGCGGAGGCGCGCAGCGCCGGTGCCAGCGCCGCTGAGGCGGCGGTGAGCGTGGACGCTGGTCTGACCGTGAATGTACGCCTCGGTGAGGCGGAAACGCTGGAGTACCAGCGCGACCGCGGCCTGGGTGTGACCGTCTACTTCGGGCAGAGCAAAGCCTCAGCCAGTACTGCGGATCTGAGCGATGAGGCGGTGCGCGAGACCGTGCGCAAGGCATGCAGCATTGCGCGCTATACGGCGGAGGATCCTTACGCGGGTCTGGCGGACGCGGCGCTGATGCATTCTCCCGAAAACGGGCCTGAGCTGGATTTGTTTCATCCCTGGCAGATAGGCACTGATGATGCTATCGAGATGGCGTTGCGGTGCGAGACGGCCGCGCGTGAGGCCGATGAGCGCATCTGCAACTCCGAGGGCGCAGCGGTCTCCACCCATCAAGGGGTGCGAGCGTACGGTAACAGTCATGGCTTTATCGGCATCCACCGCAGCAGCCGTCACAGCATCAGTTGCTCGGTGCTGGGTGAACACGAGGGCAACATGGAGCGTGATTATTGGTTCAGCACCGCGCGCGACGGCAACGAGCTGCAATCGCCGGAGCAGATCGGGCTGGAGGCAGCACGACGCACGGTGCGCCGTCTGGGTGGGCGGCAGATCAGCACGCGTAAAGCCCCTGTGTTATTCCCGGCGGAGCTGGCCCGAGGTCTGATCGGTCATTTTTTGTCCGCCGTACGCGGCGGTTCACAGTATCGTGAGTCCAGCTTTTTGCTCGGCGCACAGGGCAGCCAAGTTTTTCCGAGCTTTATGCAGATTGATGAAGATCCGCATATTCCGCGTGGCCTGGCCAGTGCGGCGTTCGACAGCGAAGGGGTCTCCACGCGCCAGCGCCAGCTGGTGAGCGATGGCGTAGTGAACGGCTACATCCTTGGAAGTTATTCAGCGCGCAAACTGGGGCTCGCCACCACGGCCAATGCGGGGGGTACCTGGAACATGTTGGTTAAGGCGGGCGGGCTTGATGGCCCGCAATTGCTGCGCGAAATGGGCACCGGCCTGTTGTTGACCGATTTGATCGGACGTGGCGTTAATGCGGTGACGGGCGATTACTCCCGTGGGGCTGCCGGGTTCTGGATGGAAGACGGGCAAATAGCCTACCCGGTGAACGAAATTACGATTGCCGGTAACCTCAAACAGATGTACCGGCAGATCGCTCACGTCGGCACCGATGTGGATCTGCGCGGGGGTGTGCGTTGTGGCTCTATCCTGGTGGAGCAAATGACCATCGCTGGCGAGTAGCGGCAGCGCTCGCACGTATCGGCGATTATCCGCCGAAGGTCTTTGCCGAGGAATCGCCCACGGGGGCGCTCATGGGACGCTCGGGTGGACCGCCTGGCGAATGGGCGGCCTGATCTTCTTTGCCCCCGGCCGCGGCTTCTGAGTCAATCAGTGATCTTAACGACATGCCGTTCAGGCTAGTGTCGATGGCAGATTCCAGATTCCGCATCACCGTATCCACCGAGGCACTCGGGCCATTGATGAATGGCACGCTGACGCCGTGGCGCACCGCCAGCACAACATCGCGCAGTGGGATTTGCGCCAGATCCCGTGCGGGTACCAGATGGCCGGTGTCGGTTTCGAGCAGCAGGCGCCGACGCATCAAGCGACGGATCAGCGGGCCCAGCGCGGTGTCCGGTACGCTCAGCCGATCCGACAGCGTGCGTTGGCTCCAGCGCGCACCGCCGGTCATAAAGTCCTCGCCGATAACCTGCATCACCATCAGAGCGAGGCGCTCGCGATCCCGGTGGTTCACCCGCGCGCTGCGCCGCCCGGCCCGCAGCAGCTGGGGGTTTTGCAGATAGAACGTAAGTTGAGCTCCGAACAGCAGAATCAACCAATTGATGTACAGCCAGATAAGCGCCAGTAGCACGATGGCGAAACTGGAGTAGACGGCCTCGTAGTTGCTGGAGGAAACCACGAAGGAGGCGAATAAGTGCCCGGTCGCGGCCCAGGTAATGCCGGCGAGCAGGCCGCCGAGCATTGCGCACCACGCACGCACGGGCGTGTTCGGTACAAAGCCGTAAACAAAGCTGAATACCATCACCACCAGAAAGAACGGCCCCAGATTGCCGATCAACAACATGGTGGCCCCAAACGGCTCGATCGTGCTTAGCTTTTGCACCAGCGTATGGCTGGTGACCGAAGCGATCATGGCCAGGGCAACAAACATGGCCACCGGGCCGACCAGCATCACGCTCAGGTACTCGCTCAGGCGCCGTCCGAGCGAGCGCGAGCGCTCCACCGACCACACAAAGTTAAAGCTCTCCTCCACTTTTTGCAGCAGCGAGATGACGGTGTAGATCAAAAATGCCAGCCCGACCGCACCGAGCACATCTACCCGTACCTTATCCACAAACTCGATAATTTTGCCAGACATCTCCAGGCCCTTTGCCCCCAGCGGGGTGAGGAACTGGCGCAGCAGCGGCTCGAACTCGCGGTGCACACCAAATCCCTTTAACACCGAAAAGCTCAGGGCGATTAACGGCACGATGGAGAGCAGGGTGGTGTACACCAGGCCCATGGCGCGCAGGTTGAGTTGGCCGCTGAAGGCCTCGCGTACCAGCGCATAAGGGTAGCGCAACACCTGTACCGCAAACCGCGGGACCACATGCACATGAGGCAGCTGTGGATTCCACAGCAAGCCTTCAATTTTTCTTTGCAGCAGGGCGATCATGTTGATTTTTCGGGCCTGGGTGCCTTTCGGCGGAAACAAACAGCTCAAAGCGTTGCACGCGGGCCGCACCAAGGCAAGCAGCCAGCGCGCAACGGCGCGTGCGCCGGCAGCGACACATCACTTTATACTACCCGGATGATCAGTACGTATCCGCAACGCATTGTGTGCTTGACCGAGGAGACCACCGAGACGCTGTATTTGCTTGGTGAGCAGGATCGGATTGTTGGCATCTCCGGATTTACGGTGCGCCCGCCAAGGGCGCGCAAAGAAAAACCTCGGGTGTCGGCCTTTACCAGCGCCAAGATTGACAAGATTATGGCGCTGGAACCTGATCTGGTGCTGGGGTTTTCAGATTTGCAGGCCGATATCGCGGCGCAGCTAATTCGCCTGGGCGTGCAGGTGCATGTGTTTAACCAGCGTTCGGTGGGTGAGATTCTGAGTATGATCGCCATCCTCGGCGGCATGATTGGGGCGGTGGAGAAGACCGCGCAGCTGCTGGATGAGCTGAGCGATGGGCTGCAACGCATTGCCAAGGCAGCCGAGCGCTTTGGGCGCCGGCCGCGGGTGTATTTTGAGGAGTGGGACGAGCCCCCGATTAGTGCCATCCGTTGGGTATCGCAACTAGTGAGTCTGGCCGGTGGTGAGGACTGCTTTGAGGAGCTGTCACATTGCGCGCTGGGCAAAGACCGCATCATCGCTGATCCAATGGAAATCGTACGCCGCTCCCCCGACATCATTATTGGCTCCTGGTGCGGCAAGAAGTTTCGCCCCGAGCGAGTGGCGGAACGCGAAGGCTGGGGCCAGGTGCCAGCGGTGAGCAAGGGCTATATGTCAGAGGTGAAGTCCGCAATGATCCTGCAACCAGGCCCGGCTGCACTCACTGACGGGGTGGCGGCATTGCACAGCATCATCACCCATTGGGTGGACGCGGAGGGCTATCGCCTCTAACGCCCTATGTACGCACGCATATCACAGGTGTTGCGTCCGGGCCGGACGAGCGGCGTGTTACCGGGCGTGGACGCTGCTAGTCCAGGTGGCCGGTCAGGCGGGCCTGGGCCTCGCGATATCGCACCATGGAATTGTTGATTACCTGCGCAGGCAGACTCGGTCCGGGCGCGGTTTTATCCCAATCGAGCGTTTCCAGATAGTCGCGCACAAATTGCTTGTCGAAACTGGGTGGGCTGGTGCCTTCACGGTACTCATCTGCTGGCCAGAAACGTGAGGAGTCCGGCGTGAGAATCTCATCCACTACAATGAGCTCGCCATCCTCATCCACCGCAAACTCAAACTTGGTGTCGGCAATGATAATGCCGCGAGTGGCCGCGTACGCTACCGCGTGACGATAGATGTTGAGGGTGCACTCGCGCACGGCCTGGGCGACCTCGGTGCCGACAATGTTGGTGGCCTGTTTGAAGCTGATGTTCTCATCGTGATCGCCGACGGCCGCCTTGGTTGCCGGTGTAAACAGCGGTTGCGCCAGTGGCGCGGCTTGCGCGAGTCCGGCGGGCAGCTTGATGCCGCATACGGCACCCGTTGCTAGGTAGTCCTTCCACCCCGAGCCGATAATGTACCCGCGCACCACCGCCTCTATCGGCAGAGGCTTCAGGCGCCTGACCACGACGGCGCGACCCTCCAGCTGGCCCGCCTCTTCGGGGCGCACAACGGTGGCTGGGGCAATGCCGGTCAGATGGTTGCGCACAATATGCTTGGTTCTCTCAAACCAGAAATTGGAAATCTGCGTCAGCACCTGGCCCTTGCCGGGAATCGGGTCGGGCAGCACCACGTCAAACGCCGACAGCCGGTCAGACACGACAATCAGCAGATGCGCATCGTCCACCGCGTACACATCGCGGACCTTGCCCCGATGCACCAGCTCCAAGGAAGGGATGTTCGATTGAAACAGCGCGTGGCGAGTGTTGGTACGGGAGGTATCTGACATGACAGGCAAGTCCTTAAACAACAGATCAGCTGGTGGACGCTAGATTAGCTGGCAGGCGCTGGATTAGTTGGCGGCGCCGGATTAGCTGGCGGCGCCGGGCAGGCGCTGCGCGCCAACGGCAGCTTAGTTCAGCTTTGCACCAGTGGGGCTAACGCCGGGTCTACCTCGGCGGGAAAGTTCGCCGAGTCTTTCAATAACGCGGCAAAGTGCTGCAGCGCCTGACTATCGCCGTCCTGCCAGCGTTCGGCCGCCGCCGCACCTTCGCCCCGAATATTGCGCGCGGCGGTATCCGCTGCCTGGTCTAGCATCAGTACTGTGGCTCGGATCTCATCCGCGCTGGCCACGCCGAAGGCATCCAGCGCCTCGGCCATCGCGGCCAGCTTCTCGGCGCTGAGCAGTGGCAAGCCTTGCGCCGGCGTATCGCCCAGATAGTCAATGGCGCCAAGTATGTAGAGCAGGAAATAGGTGTGCAGCACCGGGTCGGCGAAGGGCTCTTCGCCGACATGTTGTGCGCTTTGCTCACCGAACTGCAGCGACAGACGGTAAACCGCCGTGATTGTTTGTTGGGGATCGTTCACATGTATGGGTCTGTTTGACCTGCTAACATAGTTGTTCATGCCAGCAGACGGACAGTTAAGCCTTGTACAAAAGCGCATTGTTGCAGTGCTGATCGGGCCGGGTCAATCCGTGTTCCGCCGATCCCCCGAATCCTGCGCCCTCTGGGCGGGCGCCTGTTGGCACGCTGCTGGATGTGAGCGCCCGTGTGCCAGCGCGGTTGAGGGCACCCACACGGCATGAATCAGAGCTGGTGGGGTAAGCTGGCGGGTGCCGGTGTCGGATTCTTGTTCGGCTCTTGGGTGGGCGCGATAATCGGCGGGGCGATCGGCCACCAGTTTGATTCTGCGATGAGCCGCGAGATGCGCGGGGCTGGGTCGAAAGGCGGCAAAGGCCCGCGCGTGTCGGCGGCCGACATGCAAAAAATCCAGTTTGAGTTCTTTACTACCACCTTCTCAGTGATGGGGCATCTGGTGAAAGCTGACGGGCGAGTCTCGGAGAGTGAAATCAAGGCGGCGCGCAGCATCATGCACCGCATGAACCTGAACCCTGAGCAGGTCAAATCCGCCATCCGCCTGTTCAATGAGGGCAAGAATGCGGCCTTCCCCTTAGCGGAGGTACTAAGCGGGTTTCGCAAAAGGTGCCGCCGGCAGCCGGATTTGCTGCGCACCTTCGTGGAGATCCAGTTGCAGGCAGCGCTGGCCGACGGGGCGATTCATCAGGATCAGCGGTTGCTGTTGGGCGATATCTGCCGAGAGTTTAAAATTTCACGCGTCGAATTCGCCCAGATTGAGGCGCTGGCACGAATAAACTCTGGCTCGGCGCGTGCGGCACTACGCCCGGTGGATAAGCTTTCGCAGGCCTACAAGGTCTTAGGCGTGTCCTCGGATGCAGCGGACGCCGCGGTCAAAAAGTCTTATCGGCGCCTGATGAACCAGCACCATCCAGATAAGCTGGTGAGCAAGGGGCTGCCGGAGGAGATGATGCAGCTTGCGCGCGAGAAAACGCAGGAAATCAGTGCCGCGTATGATTTGATCAAGCAGGCTCGTCGCATTCGCTAGCACGCGGCGCTGAGTTAGTATTCGCACACCCAGCCGTTTTCGTATCGTTTGTTGAGGAATTCCTATGTCTGAGCTCAAGCCCGGCGACAATCTGATTGCCCCCTCGATCTTGTCCGCCGACTTTGCCCGCCTGGGCGAGGATGTTGATGCGGTGCTGCAGGCAGGCGCAGACATCGTGCATTTTGATGTGATGGATAATCACTATGTGCCCAATCTTACAATCGGCCCGATGGTGTGCCAGGCGCTGCGCGATTACGGCATTACCGCTCCCATTGACGTGCACCTGATGGTAAGCCCGGTGGATGCGTTAATCGGCGATTTCGCGAAAGCGGGCGCGAGCATTATCAGCTTTCACCCCGAGGCCAGTGCGCACGTGGACCGCTCGCTGGCGCTAATTCGCGAGAGTGGCTGCCGTGCCGGTTTAGTGTTTAACCCGGCAACATCACTGGATTGGTTGCAGTACGTGATCGACAAAGTGGATCTGGTACTGATTATGTCGGTGAACCCTGGGTTTGGCGGGCAGAGCTTTATTCCCGCGGCGCTCACGAAGCTGAAGCAGGCGCGGGAGATTATCGACGCGAGTGGCCGCGATATCCGGCTGGAAGTCGACGGCGGAGTGAAGGTGCAGAACATTCGCGAGGTAGGCGCGGCTGGCGCGGATACGTTTGTGGCAGGCTCGGCCATCTTCGCCAGCGAGGACTACCGCAGCACCATCGCCGCGATGCGAGAGCAGCTGGCTGCGAACGAATAGGGGTTGCCGTCTTACGACGGTGAACAAAAAAGGGGCAGTCAGCCCCTTTTTTTGTTGGTTCGCAGCCGGTGCACTGCGATGCGCCGGCACGCCTGGCTACATCGGAGGCGGCTCACCCCGGCGCGCGTTGAACACCACGATGGTTTTGCCGCTAGCGCTGATTAGGCCCTGCTCTTCGAGCACCTTGAGTACACGCCCCGCCATCTCCCGCGAGCAGCCCACCAGTCTTGACAGCTCCTGGCGGCTGACTTTGATCTGCATCCCATCCGGGTGGGTCATCGCGTCCGGCTCATTGCATAGGTCCATCAGCGCATGTGCGATGCGACCGGTCACATCCACAAAGGCCAGGTCGCCCAGTTTTCGATTGGTGCGATCCAGTCGGCTCGCCAGCTGCGTGGCCAGTTCGAACACCAGGCCAGGGCTTTCGCTGGCAATCTGACGGAACCGAGGGTAGGTCATCTCCGCGATTTCGCACTCGGTGCGGGTGCGCACCCAGGCGCTGCGGGTGGGTTGCTCGTAGAACAGCCCCATCTCACCGAAGAACTGACCCTTATTCAGGTAGGCCAGCACCATCTCGTTGCCGTCCTCATCCTCGATCATCACCTCTACTGAACCGTCGACGATGTAGTACAGGATGTCCGGAAGATCGCCCGCGTGGATAACCACGGTTTTCGAAGGCACTGTACGAATACGACAGTAGCTTAGAAAGCGATTGATCGCCGGGATATCGCTGAGGGGCTTTGCGGTGTTCTCCATATTCGCCTCGTGCTGCTGACCGTACTTTAGACGGCGCCACAATAATGATCCAACTACGTCTTACGCGAGCCAAAATCTTGCGCGCCCGTAGAGGTGCCTATTAACTTAAGATACGACGTTGCGCGCCGTGATCTAAGTCTCATATCCAATACGCCGTACGGGTCATCACCTTCCCGCAAGCGCGCATCAGTGTTCTTACCAGCGCGGGCAGATCGCGCCCGCCGGCCGCTACCGCGTGCTCACCGTGGCGCAACTCGTCTTCGCGCATTTGCGTGAGCACAGCGCGTGAGCGCATGTCTTGCGCTGGCAAGCGCGCCAGATGCGTGTCCAGATGCTGCACCACTTGGCGCTCGGTTTCCGCCACGAAGCCAAGGCTCCACTTGTCGCCCGCCAGCCCGGCGGCCGCGCCAATGGTCCAGGAGCCGGCGTACCAAAGCGGGCTCAGCAGGCTGGCCTGACTGTCCAGTTCCCGCAGCCGCGCTTCGCACCAGGTGAGATGGTCTGCCTCTTCTGCGGCGGCGTCTTGCAGTGCATTACGTGCGCGGTGGTGGCGGGCTGCTGCTGCCTGCCCGCGATAAAGGGCCTGCGCGGCAATCTCGCCAGCGTGGTTCACTCGCATTAAGCGGGCCACATGGCGCTGGGAATCGGCGTCCAAGGTGCCACCCTCAACGTTCGCCGCTGGCGAGGGGCGCGGCGAATGGTCTGGTGGCTGCAATAGATCACGAGCGCGCCGGTCCAGCCGGCCGATGAACCGATCCAGCGGTGAGTAGTTGCGCGGTTGCTCACTCATAGGCCCCATTCTATGCCCACCGGCGGGAATGATCCATTGGTGTGGTCCGCCAGCTAATGAGCGGCCTTTTTGTGAAGTATTGTTCCGGCCTCCCGCCGGCGTATAGCGCTGGTATCATACGCACGCATTTTTAAAGTTGGTCTAGGAGTAACCGATGAAACCGATCTTTGCTGGCACCTTGTGCTTGTTTCTCGCGGCGACCGCTGTTGCCCAGGAAGAGCAGGCAAAAGGCCCCTGGTCCGGTAGTGCCTCATTGGGCTTTGCTGCGAGTACCGGCAATGCTGAGTCCGATAATCTGGCCGCCGGAGTGTCACTTAAGTACGACACCGAGCTGTGGCATCACGAGGCGACTGGGGCTGCGTTCCGGGCCAGTGCCACCGACACCACCACCGACATCAGCAGTACCACCGCTGAGCGCTACCAGTTGGGCTACAAGGTGCAGCGTGATTTGTCCGAGTTCAACTACTTGTTCCTGGCGCTGAATTTCGATCGTGATCTATTTAGTAGTTACCGCAGCCAGTTGTCAGAGACAATCGGCTATGGGCGACGCGTGCTTAACAATGAACGTCATATCTTGAATCTGGAAGTAGGCGTCGGCGCCAAGCAGTCGGACCTGATCGACGGCACCACGCTGGATGAGACCATTGGTCGCCTGGGCCTGGATTACACCTGGGCGATTAGCGACTCCTCCGCCTTCGCACAGCGGATAGCCCTGGAGATGAGCTCCGACAACACCTATTTGGAGTCAGTGAGTGAGCTGAAAGCCAGCATCATCAACAACATCGCGCTGGCGCTGTCCTATACAATTAAAAACAACAGTGATGTGCTGCCGGGAACGGAAAAAACCGATACCTTTTCCGCAATTACCCTGCAGTACGACTTCTAGTTAGGGAGCCTTGGGCCGTAAAGGGCGCTCGATGTCCCGGGCGCTCTTCGTTTATCCACTAAGTATCAATACGTTAAGTTACCGTTCCCAGGTTGCCGCCAGCGCTTTGCATGAGCTATTGCAAAACCGCCGAAGCGATACTAATATGACGGGCTTTTCCCCTTTCAGGTCTCCTGAGCCGCCACAGCGGCCCGGCACAAGACCACGGCATAGAGACAGGTTCATGAGAACAATTTCCGCGAACGAGCAGACCGTCAAACGTGATTGGTACTTGGTCGACGCTACTGACAAAACGCTCGGTCGGCTGGCCACCGAGCTGGCGCATCGTCTGCGCGGCAAACATAAGCCTACCTTTACCCCGCACGTCGACACGGGTGATTACATGGTGGTGGTTAACGCGGACAAGATTCGAGTGACCGGAAACAAGGCTGCCGCAAAGATGTACCATCATCACACCGGGTACATCGGTAACCTGAAGTCTGCGAGCTGGGAGCAGATGATGGCGAAGTCGCCGGAACGCGTTCTGCAACTCGCGGTGAAGGGCATGTTGCCCAAGAATTCTTTGGGCCGGAAGATGTTGGGTAAACTCAAAGTCTTCACCGGCCCCAAGCACTCACACGCTGCACAGCAGCCACAGCCTCTGGATATCTAACGGACATGGCAGATACCACTTATTACGGCACCGGGCGCCGTAAAACCTCCACCGCACGCGTCTTTGTACGCCCCGGTACCGGTAATATCACGGTCAACAGCAAGCCTATTGATCGGTACTTTGGTCGTGAGACCGCGCGCATGATTGCGCGTCAGCCATTGCAGCTGACCGAGTTGGGCGACAAGTTCGACGTCACCGCTACTGTCGTTGGTGGTGGTACCACCGGGCAGGCTGGCGCTCTTCGCCTCGGGATTACCCGAGCGCTGATGGAGTATGACGAAGAGCTGCGGCCGTCGCTGCGCCGCGCCGGGTACGTCACCCGTGATGCGCGTGAGGTAGAGCGTAAGAAAGTGGGTCTGCGTAAAGCCCGCCGGGCGACCCAGTACTCCAAGCGCTAGACGCGCACTCTCCGGGGCTTTGACCCCGGCCCGGGTGGCCGTGCACATTTGTTGCGGGCGGCGTCCCACCATCGGGTGTCGATATTGGGAGATCGTCTAACGGTAGGACTACGGACTCTGACTCCGTCAATCCAGGTTCGAATCCTGGTCTCCCAGCCAAACAAAAACGGCCGCTTTGCGGCCGTTTTCGTTTCCGTGCAAGAAGGCGGTTTTCAGCTCAGGCGGCGTGTTCGTGACGTTGAGACATCGCTACGAGGAAATCCAGGGCTTGGTCGGGCCGCATCTGTGTTGGGTCGAAGTCGCGCAGGCCAAACTGGCGCAGCGCCTCTGCGACGGCGCCACTATTGGCCGCATAGCCCATGCGCCAGTCCTGGAACACGGGCTGTTCGATGTACTCATACGAACAAATCACGATGTCCTCGTGCCGCGGATCGTCCGCTATTTCCAGGAACAACTCGTTGACGGCGTCGCGATCGCCTTCCAGCGCTTGCAGGAACCACTGCGATTCGTAGGCAAGCATGCCACAGATATCCAGTGACGCATTGTTGTCCCGAGCCGCATTGAGAATATCCTGAATGTCACGCAGCGCCATGTCGCGCAACGCCCGGCTGTAATATGTAAGCCTGATCTGCATTGATGACTCCCACTCAAACTGACCAATAGCTAAATCGGCAGAGGCGCGAATAACTTTAGTTAGGTAGCCACCGGCCGATAAACGACCCACAGTCGTTATGAGTAGTCCAATGAGTCACACCACTGCACCTACCCTGCTGGTTGTCGAGGCGCAAACCGGCGAGTGCGCGAGGCTCTATGAGCAACTCCGCGAGCCCTCCCGCTTGCCTCAGGCGCTCAACGTGGTCACCGTCAAGGGCGCCAAAAAGGGCAGAAAGCGACTGCGCAAACTGGAAGATGTGGTCACAGTGCTGGTTGTCGTTGACGCTTCTGCCGTCGCTCAGGTACAGGAGCTGCTGCGAGTGGTGCGGGAGGTAATTCGCGACACCACAATGCCGATCGTGGTGTACCAGCAGGTGGACACCGGAGTATCAGCGAGCGCGTGGATTCGTGAGCACAGCGCCAACGCCGTGGTCAATGCGTCGCAGGGCGGGGATGAGCTATGCGCTCAGCTGTGGTCTCAGATTTCGGTGCATCACCAGTTCGCACGGCTGCGTCGCCAGCACCTGGCCGAGACCGACTTGCTAACGGCCTTGGCGCGGTTCTCGCGAATGGAACTGGAACTGACCGACTGTCTGGAGGAGTTTGCCCGCTCCAGTGGGCTGATCAGTGGCGCACTGCTGGCGAATGTGGTTTTGGTGAATCGCGATTCTCATCTGGCTCGCACCTCCGTGATGTACATACACCAGCGTGTGCCTGCGGAGGCTGCGCGGGCGCTGATCAGCGATAACTTCACCCCTACCTCCGAGTTGCTGCTCCAGACCGTCACTGAGGGGCGGCTGCAGCTCACGATCGATCAGGACGAGGACTTCAACCGGGAGGCCAGCATGGCCTTGGGAGAGGTTGTGGCGGGCCGTTTCGCCTTCCCGCTGCGAAGCTTCGGGCGGGTCATGAGTGTCGTGGAGTGTTTTCTGCCGGCGAATGCGCTGGATACCGTCTCGGTCGATCTGGTACGGGTGATTGAAAAATCCGGCGAGCAGCTTAGCGTGCTGTTCGAGCGCAAGGAAGCCGAAACTCAGCTGAAGACGCAGTACGAACGGCTAAAACACACGTTGGAGGAGCTTTCCAATACGCGTGAAGCGCTCATCCATTCGGAGAAGCTCGCCTCGATCGGACAGCTGGCTGCCGGTATCGCGCACGAGATTAATAACCCGATCGGGTATGTGCTCTCCAACTTCGAACCCTTGAATGAGTATGTGGACGGCATGACCCAGATGTTGTCGTTGCATGGGCGCTTCGTAGAGGCCATTGATGCGAGTCAGGGCGATACCGGCGTTGTGCCGCTGCGCAGCGATCTGGATGAGATGGAGCAGGCTCTGGATATGAATTTTGTGCTCGAGGATGTGCGCGCGTTGGTTAGTGAATCCCGCGAAGGGCTGAACCGCGTCATCGAAATCGTGCGCAACCTGAACGAGTTTGCCCGCAAGGACGACGTGGAATGTGCGCCCAATGACATCAACGAGGCGCTGGAGGCTACGCTCAAGATTCTGCCCAAAGCATTCGCCGGCGAGGTGCAGATAACGCTGGATCTGTCTGATCTGCCACCGGTGTCCTGCAACATTGGACTGGTTAAGCAAGTATTCCTCAACCTGATGAGCAATGCTTGCCAGGCGATGGACGGCAAAGGGGCGGTTGAGGTCAGCTCACGGTTGGTCGGGCCGATGATCCGTGTTGCGGTACGTGACAATGGCCCTGGGATTCCGCAGGATGTGCTAAATCGTATTTTTGAGCCGTTCTTTACCACCAAAGAGGTGGGTAAAGGGACCGGCCTGGGTTTATCGCTGTGCCATGGCATCGTGACACGCCACGGCGGCACGCTGGTGGTGGCCAGTACCGGCCCCGATGGCTCCGAATTCCATCTGACACTGCCGGTGGCTGGGCCAGACACTAAGGTGGATGGGCCTGCCTTGTCGCAGACGGCATGACAAGACAGGTGGGTTTACCGGACTAACCGAACCCAGCCAGGCGGCGTAGGGCTGGTGTCCGGTGCAGAAATGGGGTTAGTGGGCGTGTTGCTGGCGAACACCATCGGCGCCGCCTATCAACAGCAAATCGGCCGGGCGTTGAGCGAACAACCCCACCGTCACCACGCCAGCAAGTTGGTTGATCTGATGTTCAAGGCCGACCGGATCAACGATCTTCAGATTGCGCACATCCATTATCTCGTTGCCGTTATCCGTGAGAAAGTTCTCACGCCATACGGGCTGCCCGCCCATCGCTACCAAGGCGCGCGCCACATAGCTGCGGGCCATCGGGATCACTTCCACCGGTAAGGGGAAATCGCCCAGTACGTCGACCATCTTGGTGTCGTCGACGATGCAGATAAAGCGCCGTGAAGCAGCGGCGATAATCTTCTCTCGTGTGAGTGCGCCGCCGCCGCCCTTGATGAGTTGCAGGTGCGCATTCGCCTCGTCGGCACCGTCTACGTAGAGCTCCAGGGTGCCGGCGGAGTTCAAGTCCATCACTTGAATGCCCAGCTCCTGCAACCGCGCAGTGGATGCCTCGGAGCTGGAAACAGCGCCGCGGATATAGTGTTTTTTGGCTGCCAGCGCCTCGATGAAGAGGTTCACAGTCGATCCGGTGCCTACCCCGATGACGCTGTCATCCTCCGGGACCATGGCGGCGGCGGCCTCAGCTGCCTGCCGTTTGCGTTGTTGCTGGCTCATCGTGACCTCTCCAGAAAAAACTGGGGCCCCACGCGGGGGCCCTGTTCTTCAGGTTCGATTGAGCTAGAACTCAATCGGGGTGGCGTGACTGAATCAGCGTACGCCACCCTTCACCGTCATTTCTTCTTCCGCGTAGCTCGCTTCTTAGCGGGTTTGCGCTTGGCTGCCTTTTTCTTGGCAGGCTTGCGCTTCGCTGCTCTCTTCTTGGCTACTTTCTTTTTAGCCTTTTTCTTGGCGGGTTTGCGCTTGGCGACCTTCTTCTTGGTTGCCTTTTTCTTAGCGGCCTTCCGCTTGGCTACTTTCTTTTTAGCCTTTTTCTTAGCGGGTTTGCGCTTGGCGACCTTCTTCTTGGCTGCCTTTTTCTTAGCGGCCTTCCTCTTGGCTACTTTCTTTTTAGCCTTTTTCTTGGCGGGTTTGCGCTTGGCGACCTT
>CBDUQI010000110.1:0-18373 GCA_965369325.1 uncultured Gammaproteobacteria bacterium | reverse complement strand
GTACTTCACCTTGGCGCCGCTCACGGGCAAGTCGAACTGGTCGATGATTTTGCCGAAAAAATCGAAGTCTGCAACGCCGACACCAGTCATTAGCTAAACCTTCCTTAACATCGGGTTGCCGGTCAGCATGCGCCTGCGCTGCTCCGGCGTGGCCGTGTCTAGCCGCGCCAGATCGTCGATCAATTTTTTGGCTGTGGCTTTTTCCGCCGCGGATGTTGGTGACGGGGTTGCTTGTTGCCGGCGCCGCTCGCGTTGCTCAGCACTCAACGGCGGCGATGCCCGAACTAGGCCTGCGCCCTGCGAGGAGGGAGCGGTCGGCGCATGGCCGAACCACCACCAAAGTGCCGCCGAGCCTGCTAACAGCAGGAGCGCTATTGCTGCTTTGTTCATGGAGTAGCCTGCTTCATTCGAGCGTAATCCTGAACTCGGTTAACAACAGGTCCCAGTACGGACGTCGGTGCACGAACGTAGACTGCCACTGCGCGCTGTGGTCGTAGTTGGAGCTTGTGAACCCTACTGCCTGTTCCAGGTTGACGTTATTGCTGAGGCCTCCGACAGCGGTCTGTCCCAGCGCATGGGTTCTTGCCGGCAGGATGTGGCTTATGATATAGCGGCTGTCCTGATTTAGCGGCGGTGCTACATCCCAGAATAGATCGTCAATCGGCAGCAGCTCATCCCACTCATCCTCGACAAACGTACGGGCAAACTCGTCGACTGCACGATGCACCAACGGATCACAGGTGATTATTGGGATGCAAGAGTCGACCCACGAGAAGTCATAGCCGAACTCATCATTGGCCTCGCCGTCGGCTTGAAAAGGTCGATTGCCGTCAGGTTTACTGAGTTGATTAATTTCCCACCCGGCCAGTGCCGCATCTGGGCCGCTGAATAAATTGACCATCCGTACGTGGTCGGTCCATTGTGAGAGTCGCAGATAATACCCGCCACGCCAGGCTTCATCGTATGCGCTGAATCCGACATGCTCCTCAGGCACCGCAAACCGATATTTGTCCGGCGGCATATCCAGCTCGGGGGCTCCAAAGCTATCGCTGTTGTAGCACTCCCATGCGGTTGCCGGATCCATCATGTCGCTGACGCAAAAGAAAGGAAAGTCGGCGAAATCTAATATGAAGCTATGCACCATGTCCGGCGTGTTGCCATCGTAGGCGCCCCCCACAGTGGCGGCCTGAGATGCGGCGTACGAGGTGACCGTATTCCTAAAGCCAAGGATGCGCAAGGCCTCGCTGGTGACCACGTTGCCCATGCTGTGGGCAACGATGTGCAAGTCATGGTCGATGTCAAGGTCGCTGGCAAGCCTCGACAGTGCCAACCCACTATGTCGCGCAACAAATTCGCTACGATTGTAATTCTGCATGTGCCCAATGACGAAAGGCACCTGATCTGTATCTGCCACATGCGCTGGTTTTTCATGATAGCCGGTTGGCCAGGTAAAGCCACCGAAACGGCCTTTGTAACCCATCCAGTACAAGCGTTTGAACGTGGTTTCGGTAAATGATACCCGTTCCGGGTACAGCATGCGCCAGCCGTGCACAAACAGAATATAGTCCTCGGGTATTTCTTCGTCTTCGCCAAATACACTGATAAACTTGTGCTCGTAGCTTGGCGAGCCTGCCGCGTGCTGGTCGATAGGGGTCTCGGTGGGAACCGGGATGTCTCCGACGATGTTAGGGAAGGTGCCCGTGCCAGCGGTAAAGTGGTCGTAGTAGTGCTTGATGTTGTAGATGTTTAGATAGAGGCGGGTTGACTCGACCGTCTCATTGCCATCCTTTACGGCCAACTCCAAAAAACAGTGGGTCGAGTCCTCGGCGCAATCCAGCGGAGAGTCCTCCGTGCCTTCGAAGATCAATTTGGCTACTGGTCCTTGATCGAATATCCGCGCCAATTCCGCTTGCGAAAAAATGTGCTCCTCGCCCTCACGTAACTCAAACAGGTAGTGGTTAGCCGACTCCATCGTCTGCTCGCGCAACACGTCCGCGTCGAGTAGATATTCCTGCCCTTTGGTCCATAGTCCTTTGAACAGGTTGATCGAGAAGCCGCTAGCCCTCAGCGTTAGTTGCAAGCCTTGTGGAATTTCAATGGTGCCGTCCTGACCGATTGAGTTCACCCGCAAAGCCAGGGCGGCGAAGTCCTCAAGATCTCGCTCTGATTCGATGCGGTGGATATTCTGTGGCGAGATGTTGTTTGGGGTAATGGTCATATCATCGACCGTCGCTCCCGGTGTGTCGTCCCATTGTTCGCAAATTTGCAGTCCATCATCGTCGGTTTTAGGGTCGCAGAATGGCTCTTCTGATTGCGACTCACCTAGCCGGTTGACCACGTCATAGTCGTTATTCAGCCAAAACCGGAAAGGCCGATCCGGCGTGGTTTTGTCGGACAATTGGATGTCTGGGTTTGGGAAAAACTCAACCTCACCATCGCGGTTCAGGTCAACCGCAAGATCGAGCTCGAACAGTGCGAACTCCCACAGCAGGTTGGCGGCGTCCGCATTGTCGAACAGGGAAAGCGCTAGCAAATTGGACGGATCGAGCGCGTTGAGGTAGCGCAGGGTATCGAAGCTGACGTTTTGCCCGGTACCTGTGGTTGTGGCCAGCTCGTACCCGGAGAGGCCGAAGGTGAGCGTCGGGCCGGGACCAAAGAACTCCAGCGGATCGAATTGATTGGAAAGCAAATCGTAAAACACCATTAAGGCCGAATCGGAGGCTGACAGTGTTGGGATGCTCTGCTCAAGTAGATTGATCGCTTGTCCCTGCGCGTCGACAAGAACCTCACCGTCTTCGCCGAAACGCTCGATTCGAGAGATGTCGAGCTGGTGCACGGAAAACTGCATTTCCGGGCGATATGGCCAACGGTAAACGGACGGCTGCGCCACGCCGATCGGGTTGCCCTCCTGGGCGGCATAGGCGGCCGCGTTGCTGGCGCTGCGCGTCGCCGCCTCATCGTACACGGGCACCTTGACAGGTGTGTAGCGACTGGGCCGGTACTGAAGTGCGCCGGTGCCGTCCCCCTCGCTGAAATCCGCCGTGGTTGAAGGTTTAGCGCCATTAACATGCACGTAGAAATGCTCGGTGCCGAGCACATCACCCTGCAACTTCACCAGTTGAATATTGCGCCCTGGCCGGATGGTGAAAAACTCCACGCCCGCGGCGGCTGCGACCACTAGCTGGTTGGTGCCGCCGATCTGGGCTAAGCGTGCGGTATACCCCTCAAGTTCAGGCGGCAGTGGTGTGCCGTCCTGGTCCAGCCACTCGGTGAACACGGCGATGAACGTATCACTCGACAAACCACTGCCTTCGGAACCGATCAAATACTCACGCTCTTGCCCAGCAGTGGCGCCGTGCTCAACTGTGTACATGCGCTCAACACTGATTCTCAGGTTTGGCGGTTTCATCTCCAGCGTGGGCAACGGGAAATCTAAAAAGCCGTCGGCGGGCGACTCGATGTTTCCGATCAGGCTGGCGATGTAGCCGGTTGGGCGATTGATCGCAATAATACGAACCTGCTCGCCGGGGCGCAGTGAGTCTGTGCTGAACCCTTGAAGCGCGTCCACCACGCCTTGCTCTTGCTGCCATGCCTCCACCGATGAGCCAGAGTTCAGCGCGAAACTGGAGCGCGGCCCGGGGATTGTGAGCTGATATCGGAACTGACCCTGCTCTTCAATAACTTCGGCCTCCGACAACCCTTCCTGACTCACCACTAGCTGCCCATTGCTGCGGCGAAAGACATAGATGTCGGTATCGGCCATGTCCTCGATGCTGATGCTCTCCAGCAATCCGCGATCTTCAAAATCGGGTATTTGATCGGCCAATCGGTACAAGTCCGGGTCTAAGGGGTTCCCGTCCACATCCAAGGGCACGCCGTTGTCGTCGTATCCGTATTGGCCCGTGGTGCCTAACCAGACGCCGACATACTCCGGGCCGAGGATGTCGGCGCCGGCAGGCAGCACGCTGCCCGGCTGGCTGATCCAATCCAGATTGCGGTCAAGATTGATATCCAACTCGATCGGTGCTTCGTTCGTGTAAGTGGCGACAGTCGGGTTGTATTTTGTCATCGGGCCGAGTCCGATGAGCGAGCCGTCAGGGTTCGCTACACGTCCAACGCCATTGAACAAAACGATATCGATGGGGATTTCCAACACCGTCAATGGATCGGCGGCGGTTGCGTCGATGCCGATAAGCGCGAGCTGGATCGCCTGAGCGGTCAGTGAGAACCCGAGGGGCACTTCGCCGTAGCCGATACAGGTTTCGCTGGCAAACCCGCGAAAGTTGTACGAGCCCCATGGGTGTGCTGCTTGTGGGTCGAAATTGCGATAGGGCAGATCGGCATATACTTCGTAGTCGTAAGTTACCGAGAATCCGGGGCAGGGGGGTAGAAAGTCGATTACCGTAAAACGCCCATCGTCGGTCGCGGTAAAGCCGCCTAGCGTGCTTTGGATCATCGCCCCATCTACTGCGCCCCAAAGTGTCTCGCCGCGGTTGTACGCTGATATATGGTCCTGAGATGGATCTCCGGTGCCGCTTTGCGGGCGCACATAGGCTGCCCGCAAGCCGATATTGTTGGTTGATGCGTACAAGACGCGCCCCTGTCCATCGAGGACCAGCGAGCGTATATCGGGGTCCAACGACTGCACGCGCGCTGCGGTGAGGTCAATCGGTGCCTCGAACAAAATTACCCCTCGCTCGCCGAGCCCGGCGGGGTCGCTGATAGTGCTATTGGCACGAATCAAGGCTGACTTGCTGGAGCTCAGCAACGCCACTTTCGGTATCGGCACTTGCAACGGCGGCTGACCCTCGGCTTGTACGATCTCAACGCTGCCAAGGTCCACCGCCCGGTACACGTCCTCCAGCATGATGGATGCGCCTTGAGCGATACCGTCTTGGTTCTCGTCTAGATAAGCGTTGAAGGCTTGCTCGATAGCGCGGTAGCTGTCGCCATCCATGACGGTGGACTCGGCCAGCTCGCCCGTCAACTCACCGCCGTTAGGCAGCGAGCTGATGCTTCGGGCAACCCCCTGCTCGTCAAACTCCGCATAGATCGGCTGATTGTTTGGCCCCAGCACCAGCCCGCGCGTGAACACCACGCCGGCGACATACTCTGGGCCACCACTAGCTAGCGCCGGCCCGGCAATGCCCAACGTCAGTGTGAACGCCAAGAGCGCGGCGCCGCGCCACGCACTCGGATGGTGACGCTCGATAGCGGGGCCTGCTCGGAACCTATCTCCTAAGGGGAGCGTTTGTGGGACACGGATGCGGCGGCGCTGTCGAGCGGTCAGCGCAAGCCTGAAAATGTGCATTACGAGCCCCTGTCCCCCGATATGATCGGGGTCGAAAGGCCGGCAAAGATCGCGGCAGTGGAGGTCGTCCCTTATCGAAAGAGAGCACTCGCAAGTCGTTCAAGACATCTGACAGTTGGCGGCTGTGTGCCATCCTTTGCGCAGCCACCCCAGGATCTTCGGTGCCGCGAAAGCCAAGCCTTATGTTAAGACGAATAGGCGCATTTTGAACCACGTACGGATCGCGAATCAAGGGGCGTGTGTGGCATGAAGTCATACACAGGCTTTGAGCAGCGCCAGGCAAGACTCATTCTAAAGTGGCTTGAAGAGAAAATTTCATCAGATGGCCGAGATGTCTCAGCGGGTAACGCCGCCGAGGCTGGCGGCGTGAGTTGGGTGGTGGACAATATGGCACCGACATGCTCGGCTCCGAAAGCCTGAGCCCAATGCATCGGCCGCGATGGATCTCACCGATGGCTGCAAGAGTTCTCCCGTGGGGTCGGCGGGACAGTACGCTAACGAGCGGGTTTCGCTAACGACAATTGGAGCCAAGGCTAGCGTCAATCAGAAAGATAGACTTTGTACCGTCCGCTTCCGATTGGTAGGCGAGTTGATCGCCCGATGGTGACCAGTAGGGATATTTGTCGTCGGATTGGCCCACGGTGATCTGGGTTAAGCCGGTTCCATCGGCACAAACGGAGTAAATCTTATAGTCGCCACTTCGATTCGACGAAAAAGCAATTCGGCGCCCGTCCGGACTCCAGTCCGGGTTAGCGTCATCACCGGGGGAGTTTGTTAGGCGACGCTCTGATAGATCCTTCAAGCCGACAACGTATATGTCATAGTCCAATTCATTCGGCCCGACGTGGCGATGGAAGACAATTTCAGTGGCATCCGGCGACCATCGCCCATATTGTTCGGAACGCTCGGACGTCGTCAAGCGGCGAACGCCGCCCCCGTTTACCTCAGCAACGAACAGGTCGAGTTGTCCTTCTCGATCCGAGTCCATCACGATCTCGCCGCCAGTTGGAGACCACGACGGATGCCACTCGTTTGCATCGTGAATCGTCAACCTCTGCAAGCCCCCCGACTCTAATGTGAGTACATATACCTCAGGATTCCCAACGGCATCAGACCCGACCAGGATCCGGGATCCGTCGGATGACCAGCCGCTCAGCCAGGAGCCCGGCAGCGAGACCTTGATTTCCTCGGCTGTTCCGTTGGCGACCGAGATTAGGATGGGAACAGGCCCGGAATCTCGAAGAGATGTAGCAGCGATGCGTTGCCCATCTGGCGACCAGCCACCAATATACACCGCCCCGTCATCGGCGTAGACCTGACTTGGATTGCTTACGCGGACTTTCGAGATGCCTGCGCAGCCGGTGACGATCAGCGCCACAAGGGGCAGCAGCGCGTTGGCTAGATATGGTCGAAACATAATATTTGTGAGCGTTGACTTCGTTGGACAATCGGCGGTTCGCGAGCCGGGCTGTGTGAAATCTTGTTCCAATTATGCGCCTAGGTAAAGATATGACAGCGTTGTCACCCAAGCGTATACTGATGCTATTACGTGAGACAATGCGGAATAATCAATGGAAGAGCCGTCAGCTTTCGGGATCGGAGCGGCCATTGCGCTACTGAGCTTAGCGGTGACCAGCGCAACCGCTGCAGACAGCGACAACGATGGTGTTGATGATGCAATCGACAACTGCCTGCTGGTTGCGAACGCCGACCAGCGCGACACCAACGCGGACGGCTTCGGGAATTTGTGCGACGGCGACCTCAACAACGACTGTGGCGTTAATTCCATCGATCTCAGTATCTTCAAGCCAGCGTTTTTTGGCGCGGACGGGGATTCCGATCTTAACGGTGACGGCGTGGTGGATTTTCTCGATCTGCAAATCCTCAAGTCGATTTTCTTTCTGCCACCGGGGCCCAGCGGCCTTTTCACATCCTGCAATACGGCCACCGAGCTTCTCGCGATGGCCAGCACCAATTCCGAGTTTCAGCCAGCGGCTCTGGCGGTAGACAACAATCTATCCACGCGTTGGGAAACCGTGCATGGTGTCGATCCCGGCATCCTGTCGCTGGACCTGTCCCTGAGCTACCCACTGAGCCGCGTGGAGATCCATTGGGAAGCCGCCAACGCGCACACCTATACACTTGAGGCCTCTAACGACAACATAACCTGGGATGTGCTCTCCACCCAGACGGGTGGGCTGTTCGGGAACAGGACGGATGTGATCGGCATGTCCGGCACTTACCGCTACCTGCGGATGAATGGTCAGTCGCGCAGCGTTGGCAACGTTTACGGCTACTCCATCTGGGAGATGGACGTGTTCGGCGATGCAAGTGCCGGCATGATGATCGACATTGATGCTGATGACGATGGCGTGATCGACGCACTGGACCTGTGCCCGAGCACGCCGCCCGACAGCACCGTCGATGCCGACGGCTGTCTGATTGTTCAGCCCGTGCAAGAGGTCGGCACAAGTGACGGCATTCTGGTCGGTGGTGCGGGCTCGGATGATCCGGGCTTCTCGCTGTACGTACTCGACGATGACCTGGGTACCGACGGCAGCACCTGTCAGGGCGGTTGCGCCACCACCTGGCCGCCGGTGTTGGTCACTGACGGGGCTGCCTCCGGCGTTGCCGGGCTATCGATCATTACGCGTGACGACGGTGCAAGCCAGGCGGCGCACCAAGGCCGACCGCTTTACTTTTACCTGGGAGACCTCGCGCCCGGTGATACCAACGGCCAGGGGCAGGGTGGCGTCTGGTGGCTGGTGCCGTATACGCAGCTCTACGACCCGCTGTTCGACGACACGACGGTGCTTGAGCCTGCGCTGCAGGAGGACACACCCACCGCGTTGATCACCCACGTTGCTGATCGCGCGCGCGACCGCCATGCGCGCGAAGACCAGTTCCAAGCATATGACCACTACCTGTCGTTTTACTGGGAGCACCGAACCACCGCTATCGAAATCGTGGATACGGTCGGTAAGGGTGGTGACACCATCACCTTTAATGTCACCACCCAGTGGCCGCTGCACCCGCTCGAAGCTGAGCTGCGCTTGTTTTATCGTGGCTTGGGGACTGTTGCTGAGTACCATAACAACGGGGTGATGACGAGTATCGATCCCACTCACTACACCCGCAGCGTAGCCTTCAATTCAAAAACTAATGCTGAGCTGCAGGTGGGGGATCGTCTGGAGTTCGAGCTTAGTCAGTTCTTGCTCGGCACGCCAAACGGCCGTGACAATTACTACGGCACGGCGTTTTTGTACATCGTTGGGCAAGGCCTGGTGCCGTGGGAAGCGCGTGGCGTATTCGGCGATTTCTCCACTGAGTTGGAAGACTCCTATCCCATCGATCAGGCGGGCTGGCTCGGCGGGCATACTACCTTGGCGTATCAGTACTCCAATGAGCCGGAGAATAATTTCATGCAGATGCCGACCAACCTGTCGGATATCAATGGTCAGGTGTTTGTGTTGGGCCGGCGTGTTCACCATACCGATTTTGGCGACGGCTCTCACGATGAAGCGGCGGAAAATACGCCTTTCACCGAGTTGGCCGGGCTGTTGGGCAAGCACTACATTAACCGTTCCTGTGTGGCTTGCCATGATCGCAACGGCCGCGCATTGCCGCCGGCCGCCAATCAGGCGCTGGGCAAGTACGTGGTGAAAGTGGGCGACGCCAGCGGCAATCCGGATCCCGCGTTTGGCGCTGTGCTGCAGCCGCGCTCGAGCGGCGGCGCGCCGGAGGGCGGTGTGAGCATTGCGAGCTGGAGCGAGAGCGACGGGTTGCGTTCACCGAACTTCAGCTTTACCCCTGCGGCGCCGAGTAATTTTTCCGCCCGCATCGCCCCTCAATTGGTGGGGATGGGGTTGCTGGAAGCAATCGTCGAGACAGATATTGAAGCGCTGGCTGATCCGGATGATCTCAACGGCGATGGCATCTCAGGTCGCATGCAACTGGTGACCGACCCTGAAACCGGTCAGAGGAGACTTGGGCGTTTTGGCTGGAAGGCTGCTGGCGCCAAGGTAAAGCACCAAGTGGCAGCGGCGTTGAATACGGACATTGGTGTGATGACCTCAGTGCTACCGAACCCGGACTGCGGTGCCGCGCAATCCGACTGCGGTCCTGCCAGCGTTGAGTTATCCGATGAGCATCTGGAACAACTCACCGCGTATATCTCATTGCTGGGCGTGCGTGCGCGACGCAACCTTGATGATCCGGTTGCGTTGCAAGGCGAGGCACTGTTCCACAGTGCCGGCTGTGCAGCGTGTCACGCTGATACGCTGCAGACCTCGCGGTACCATCCGCATGCAGAGTTGCGCGATCAAACTATCCATCCGTACACGGACTTGCTGCTTCACGACATGGGGCCGGGGCTCGCAGCCACGCTTGGTGAGGGCAACGCCACCGGCGCCGAATGGCGAACGGCGCCGTTGTGGGGTATCGGTTTGACTGCCGGTGTCAGTGGCGGCGAGGCATACCTGCACGATGGTCGTGCGCGCAATCTGCTCGAAGCTATTTTGTGGCACGGCGGTGAGGCGGCGTCTGCGAAACAAACGTTCTCCACGATGAGCCAGGCCGACCAAGACGCCATCATCGCGTTCCTGATGTCATTGTAATGCCGTCTGATTGCCGGTCCGCTGGACCGGCGCTGTTAACGTCGCCCGGTTTAGATCAACCGCGTTTGCGCAGCAGACCCAGCAAGGCTGATCCCAACAGCCAGAAACCGGCTGGTACCGGTACCGGTGAGGTGGGCACTGGCGTGTTCACGTCCACCCAGCCAACACGAGCGGCCGAAATATCCGAGATGCTGCCATCGCCAGCGTAGTTCAGGCGATCCAGTTCCAGCGTGTGGAACCACAGACCAAGTTCTTCGCCAAAACCAATCTGCCCACCCAGCGCACTCATGTCCAGGTCGACCAGCGAGAAGGTCACGCTGCCGTCAGGGTTGTTGCTCAGCGAAAAGGCGTCGTCGTACCGCGCGGCCAGCTCGCCGGTGTAGCTGGCACTCGGCACCAGGTTCACCTCGTTGTACTGATAGGCAGAAACAGTGCCGGGTGAGGTGAAGCCGTCCAGGTACAAGATCGTGTGCTCGCGCTGGTCGGTACCGTCGAAATTCGGCTTCGGACCGTCCGTTAATACAATCTCAATGGCGTTGGCCAGGCCGCCCGCATAAGCGCCGATAGTGGCGGTGAGGCTCAGCGTCTGATCGACATCATCAAAGCTCAGGTACAGGCTGTCGACGGTGCCGGCGTTCAGGCGGTACCAGAAGTTGCCGGGCAGGGTGGCGGCATCGCACAGGCCCTGGTTGCCGTCACTGCAGTTGCTTACCTCATCGTGCGCGAAGCTCCATTCCCAGGTGGTGGCATTGGCGCTGCTGGCAGCAACAAGCAGGGTGCTGGCAAGCAGACACGACTTAAGAGTGTTGATTGATTTCATTGTATGAGTTCCTTTCAACTCAGGATGCCGGTGCATCCAACTTTCCATAGTGGCGGCCGTGAGCGGCGCGCGGTCGCAAAGGCGAAGCAAGCGTCATGCCAAGTATGTGTAAGTCTCGGTTGTCACAGGGCTCACCAGTACTGGGCCAGTGGTTATGTGAGCTGTCGCAGTATAGGTTTGTAAAGCGCGTCGACACGCGCGCGCGGCGTGTCGGAGAACTTTACAAACGACGCGCGTACGGCGGTGTGTTGCGAGGACGATGAAGATGGGTGAAGCGCCACAAATGTGACGATCGTCACAAACTGAATGGATGAAAGCCCGTTTCTCATTACAGAATGCCGCGTACGGGCGTTTTCGGCACGGTCAGTGCATTGACCTTACCGAGCGTGCAGCAGACTGTGGCAATGATCATCTCGCCAAAGTGTGAATGAATAATAAGAAATTGCGCGACCTCATGAAGGGGCACAAGGCCTAAAAAAAAAGAAACTACGGTCCCCTACATACCCGGCGCAGGAAGCGCCGGGTTTTTTTATTCTGCGGGGCTCAGCGGCTAGCGGCAGTACGAGCGCCTAGAAATACAGCCGCATAATGATTTCGGCGACGCAGGCAGGCTTCTGCTGCCCTTCAATTTCCATGCTGCCGCGTTCCACCAGCTGGATACCATCGCCTTTGACCAAATCAGCGCTGAGCACTTCAAAGTGTGCGCGAACGCGCGAGCCTACTCGAATGGCGTTGGGGTAGCGCACTTTGTTGGCGCCATAGTTAATGATGTTCTTAACGCCGGGGAATTGCTCAGTATCCGCATCCACCAGCCCGCGCAGGTAGCTCATGAGTGAAAGCCCCAAGTATCCGTGAGCAATGGGCGCGCCGTACGGAGACTCCGCGTTGGCGCGAGGCGGATCGACATGTATCCATTGATGATCGTTAGTGGCGTCGGCGAATAGCCCAATGCGTTGCTGCTCTAGCGTCAGCCAGTCGCTGGTGTGCGCCACTTTGCCCACTTTCGCCTGCAGGGCCTCGAGTGTTTCGTTCAATGTCATGTCATCGCTCGTTGGTGAAGCGTCCCGCTGACGCCGCGCGATACCTTACCACGTCGCGAGTCGGCGGTGGACCGTAACCGCGCGCAACAATGTGCGGACCGCGGTCAGGCGTTAGTGAATCCAGCCACGTTTTTTCGATACGTAGGCGAACCAGGTGAGTAGTGCGGCGATCGTGAACGTCATTAACGGCAGGATAATCCCTTGTGGCCCGAAAACTTCAATGCCATTGGAGACGACCAGCGAGTGGAATATCTGTACGACAATGCCGGCCAGACATACCAGCAGCATGGTGACGGCCCAGCTCTTGCGCAGCAGCAGGGCGATGCAACCCAACACACCGCCAAACACCGCGATGGCGAACCCCAGCGTTGCCCAAACCGGCGTAGTCTCATGGAACTCGCGTTGTGCCTGTGGCAACTCAGTCAGGTCCATTCCCATTTGCACCACGAAGGCGGCCAACCCGAGACCATTCCACGCTAACCCAAGCGCACTGATAACCCAAAACCATAGGGGTGGCTTAATGGTACCCGGCAGGGCAGTGTTCATGTGTCGGCAACCTGTTCGTCCGTAACAGCAATAAGGTTACCACTAACATCGCGTATCCAGGCAAAGGTCCCGCCCTGCGGTGTTTCCAGCGGCCCCAGCTCCACGCTACCCCCGTGGGATGTCACCTGAGTCAGCGTGGCGGGTACGTCATCCACTGAGATGTAGATCATGACGTACTGATTGGGTTCATGCGGCAAGGCGGTTACCGAACCTTTGGCGCCGCCCTCGGCCCCGCACACGATATTATAAGAGTACGGACCGTTCTCGCAGAACTCCCAGCCAAAAACTTGCTGGTAGAACTGCGTCCCGGCCGCAAGATCACGACAACCCACGTCAAAGCGAACCACCGGCTTAGGCATACAGACTCCCCGATTATTGTTTGGCGATAGGGACCAGCGTCGCCGACTCCCGTCTCAGGCATCGATCCGCTTCGCGCAATGTGCGGCGTGCCCGGTCCAGGCTTGCGATGGCCAATTCGATACGGTGCTCAGTGCGTTCTGTCGGTGCTTGCGCCAACTCTCGTCGTTCGCCACCTTGCGCGGCGCCGGCGCGCTGTAGCGCTTCGTACAGACGAGTGGTTTGCGCCATCGGTGCGATGTCCAACTCCCGTTGCAACGCCTGGGCACACTGCGCGTACTGTCTCACAACGCAGGCCTGGTTGCCCAGTTCATGATGGGCGCGCATGGCGGCGCGGTGGGCAGCTTCCATAAGTTCATCACGTTTTAGCAGGCGATGTGCCGTCGCTAGTGCATCCGCCCAGGCCTTGCGTGCTAACTGTGCCTCGAGCAAAAACTGGAGTGCGGCCAGCTGCCGCGCACGCACCTCCTCGCGCGGTAGCAGCGCCCAGTCGTCATAGATGCACGGAAGTAAGTTGCCACGGTGGCATGCGAGCGCGCCTGTGATTGACGTTATCAGCGCGTTATCGCACGTGTCGGGCGAGGTATCGATAATCGGGTCGGTGGCGCGGAAAAACTCCACGACGTCCAGGCGCAACGGGCCGTCCAGTCGCAGTTTTATGATGTCACTGGTGCTTTCGATCAGCGCATCAGGTAGGCAGCCCAGTGATCGCAGCGTATTGCGTAACCGCCACAACTCTGTGTTGAGGGCCCTGCGGGCGCGCCCCGCCGGCATGGCGGGCCAGAAAACAGCGGGGAGCGAGCCCCTGGGCAGTTCGCGTCCGATGTAAAACGCCATGTAAGCCAGCAGTTTACGGGAATTTCGCGTGGTAAATACAGCTGCCTGTCGGTCCTGGTTGCTGACGCGCATCTCGTCCATAAGCTGAATATTCAAACAGCTCACATCATCTATCCCCCCCAGATAAACGAGCCCCATTTTTTAGGGGCCCATTCTATAAGTGACGTGAGCGGGACGTTTATCTCAGCAACAGCGGCCTCGGGGAGCGCTCTTTAGGGTGTGAGTTCGCGCGCCAGCGTGCAGATGGTTTCAAAAGCGATGTCAATATCGCTTGCCTGCATATCAAACTGGCCGGCTGAAAATCGAATCGCGATGTCACCGTCGTGGTTTGTCTGGGTGAGATATATGCGCCCGTCATCGTTAATCGTATTGACCAGGCGCAGGTTCAGCGCGTCCAAATCCTCAGTGCCGGGTGGGCGGTAGCGGAACGAGAACAGCGACAGCATGGGCTGGGTGACAATCTCAAAGTCCGGTTCCGCTTGGAGACGGGCGGCTAGTGCCTGTGACCAGCGAATGTGATCGCGGATGCGCGCGCGCAGCCCGGAAAGACCATAGGCGCGGATTAGGAACCACACCTTCAGCGCGCGAAAGCGGCGTCCCAGTTGTACCGACCACTCGCTGAAATTGATGATGCCGTCCTGGCCGTGGGTCTTTAGATACTCCGGTTGGATGGCCAGCGTGCGGACCAACGAGGTTGGATCGCGCACAAAGTGCGCCGAGCACTCCATGGGCACGCCCAGCCACTTGTGCGGGTTGAACACGATGCTGTCGGCCAACTCTATCCCATCCCATAATGGGCGGAACTCCGGGCAGATCATGGCCGAGCCGGCCCAGGCGGCGTCCACGTGAGTGTACAAGTTGTAATGGCGCGCAATCTCACACAGCTCGCGTACGCGGTCGGTCGCACCGGTGGAAGTGCCGCCGACGCAGATCACCACACCGGCGGGTTGCAGGCCGTCGGCGAGGTCTTGCTCAATGGCCTCGCGTAACTGCTGCGCGTCCATTGAGTAGTCATCGCGAGTGCCGATCTTTACCAAGTTCTGCTGTCCCAGCCCAGCGATCCACATCCCTTTGTCGATAGAGGAGTGGGTTCGGGTGGAGGCGTAGATGCGTAACGGGCGCTGACCAAACAACCCCTGCTCGTTGCCCTGCCAATCAAGGGCGCGCTCGCGCATGGTAAGGATCGCGCACAGAGTGGTGGTGCTGGCGGTGTCTTGGAGCACGCCTTTGAACTGCTCGGGCAGGCCGACCGCCTGGCGCAACCAGTCCACCATTTTTACTTCCAGCTCGGTCGCGGCGGGCGAGGTCTGCCACAGCATGCACTGGGCCGCCATCGGGCCTGCCAACTGCTCCGCAATAATCGCTGCTGGGGCGGCGTTGGAGGGGAAGTAGGCGAAGAACCGTGGGTGCTGCCAATGGGTCATGCCATCGGGGATGGTGGCGGCGAAATCGGCAAAAATATCTTCCATCGGCGTGGAGGTTTCCGGTGGGCTCTGCTCGATGGCGGCGGCAATATCACCGGGCGCGGTCTGGGCCCTGACCGGGCGTTCGCCCACCGTGTCGAGATAGTCCGCCGACCAGTCCGCTGCGCGGTGCGCCCAGCGGCGAAAATCTGATTTATCCATAGGCGTTTTCCCCAAAACGAAAAACCGGGCAGTGCGCGATGACACTACCCGGTGCATGGTAACCGACCGGCGCGCGAATTACGGCGCCTCTTGCACCACCCGCGTGACCACATTCGATGCAAGTGATGCCACACCATTCGCGCCACGGGGGATCAGTGCTTGAGTGAAGACCTCGGTGCCGGCCGGCAGCCCCGGCACCTGCACGTTCGCAGTGGCGGTGCCGCTGGCGTTCACTACGGCCACACCGGTCACTGCAGCGTCGGTAAGATCGGTGCAGATGTCTCCAAACTGGGCAAAGCAACGCACGTCTTCGCTGATACCGGTGCCGCGGAAGAAATACACCGTCTCGCCCGGACGCAGACCGCGCGCGGTGAGGTTTACCGTGTTACCGGAAAACCACTGCCCGGAGACGTGTGGGACCTGCGGGCGCATAGTGATCGCCTGGTTCACTGGCACGTTGGTCAGGCGGGTGGAAAACCCGTCCTGCCATTCCACGTTAACCTGCAGCGCCTGCGTAGCACTGGCCAGGCCGAAGTGCGCGAGTACCTCGCCGTGGCCCAGATAGTTGTTGCCGGCGTTGACGTTGACCAGGCGCGGTTTGCCGTTTTCGTTGCCGAGGGTTACACGCACGATAGCGCCGAGGCCTTGTGGGGCAAGGTGGTCGAACCCGGTGGTGTCCAGATACACCTTCAGCCAAGCCGCGTCGGCCGGTGTGCTGCCGGCGATCAGATCGTTGCGGTAAACATGCAAATCGCCGGCCTGATCGATCAACGCCTGCGAGGCTACCGCGCACTCCAGCGAGTTTGCGGTAATCACCAGATCCATATCGCCATCCAGATCGTAGTCCATTTGATAAAGGCCACGGCCCTGCAGGCGATGCTCCAGGCCCCACTCGAGTGCGCGCTCGGTAAAGCTGCCGTCGCCGTTGTTGTGGAACAGGCGCGTGGGGTCGTCGTGAAATTTCGCGCCTGTTACAAAGTCCAAGCAAAAATCATCCAACGCCGGATTGATCGCCCAGCCGTTGGTGTTGGCGAGATCCACCCACCCATCGTGATCGAAATCAACAGCCGCGCCACCCCAGCCCCAGCCGCCGTCTTTCACCCCGGATTCATCTGGCGCCGCGTCGCTTGAGGGTAACTCCAGATACACATGCTCGCCTTGATTCATATAAATACGGTTGCCATCTTTTTGGAAACCCTGATAGGAGGGATCGATGGCGGTGACGAACCAGTCCAGGCGGCCATCGCGATTGACGTCACCGACCGCGGCGCCCATGCCGTTGTGCACTTTGTTGGCGCTCCAGATGCCCACCTTAGAGAATGAGCCGTCGCGGTTGTTGGCAAAGTACACGGAGGTGTTGAAATCGGCTGCGACCATCAGCTCCGGGTAACGGTCGCCGTTCATGTCGGCAAAGATGCCGGCGAAACCGCGCACCCGATCGTCCTGCACGCCCGCAGCGACAGTCACCTCGCTAAACGTGCCATCGCCCTCGTTACGAAACAGGACCGAGGCGTTCACGCCGTTCTCGATGCTGTGCCAGCCAGCCACCCACAGGTCCAGGTCGCCGTCCAGGTCGTAGTCGGCAAAGGTGGCACCGTAACCATCATGGCCGGGGCCCGTGCTGGCCACGCCCGCCGCATTAGCCACGTTGGTAAACGTGTTGTCACCGTTGTTGCGATACAAACGATGCTGGCCGTTGCGTGGCGGCCCGTCCAGATCACCCATGCTGGTGACGTACAGATCAATGTGGCCGTCATCGTTGTAATCACCCGCCGCGGCGCCATTGCCGCGGTACACACCGTTCAAGCCCCAGGCGTTGGCCTGGTTGGCGAAGGTGCCGTCCTGCTGATTGATAAACAAGGCATCCAGTGCCAGCCCGTCATCACCGCCACCGCCGACGACGAAAAGATCGGGATAGCCATCGTTGTTAAAGTCCGCAATGGTACCGCCGCCATGCATTCGTCCGACCGGTGCATCCGGCGCCAGGCGAAACTTGAAGGCGAGCCCGGCACTGTCGGTAACGTCGGTAAAGCTGGGGCTGGTCGCGTGAGATGGGATCGCCAGCAAAAGCGTCGCGGACAGCGCGGCCGCAAGTGCAGTCCGCCTGCCCGCTGGATGGGCTGTGACCGTCGACGTCGAAAAAATGCGTTGCTTCCTCATGGTATCTCCTTCTCATGAGCCCGGCCGTTCTATGCGGCCGCTGAATGGGCTAAGTGTAGCGTCGATTGACATTCGATGCGCGATCAGCGCGTCGCCTATCGCTGGCGGCCGCCACAGCTTTGTGCAAGTGCGTGCGCGGTGCGGCTCACCCGCTTGCGCCTGCGGTCACTTCCGATACTATGGCCAGCATGCAGATAATTTCCCAAACAAACACTCGCGGCTCCTGGTGGCGGTTAACCATAACCTCGTGCTTAGTGGCGATGTTGCTGCTGACGGGGTGCGCCAGCGTGAGCACCACGGACGCGGCAGGCGCAGGGCGGCCCACGCCGCACCAAGTGATCGCCGACGACGGGCATGCGCTGACGCTGTGGGCGCGCGTGCCCACACCCGCGCGCCCGCCGGTGCTCCTGTTGCACGGGCGCACCTGGAGTGCGCTGCCCGACTTCGATCTGGCGACCCCGCAAGAGGATCTGTCGATCATGCGCGCGCTGAGTGCGCGTGGCTATGATGTCTACGCGCTGGATATGCGCGGTTACGGCAACACTGCACGCGATGCCAGCGGTTGGCTGAGCCCTAATCGCGCGGCGGATGATCTGGCGGCCGTGCTGCGTTGGATACATCAGCGCCACGGCGGCACCACTGGGCCGCCCGCGCAAAGTGATGTGACGGTGTTGGGTTGGTCGTATGGCTCGATGGTCGCGATGCTCGCAGCCCAAAAATATCCGCATCTTTTTGGGCGCCTGGTGTTGTACGGGTTTCCGCGTGATGTGGATGAGCCGGTGCCGTTGGACAACCCGACCGCTGCACCGCCGCGTCGGTTAACCACCCAGACGGCCGCCGGCGAAGACTTCATCGTGCCAGGCAGCATCTCGCCGGAGGCGGTACAGGCTTACGTTCAGGCCGCGGTGAAGGCGGATCCGGTACGGATGGACTGGCGAGCGCGACATCAGTGGAATCAGCTGGACGGTAGCCGGGTTACGCGCCCGACGCTGTTGCTGCAGGCGCAGCATGATCCTTACATGAATATGCCGGCGGACGCGCGATTGTTCCAGGCACTGGGC
>CBDUQI010000109.1:0-18531 GCA_965369325.1 uncultured Gammaproteobacteria bacterium | reverse complement strand
GCGCTGGGATGGATTACCAATAGCGATAAAAAGAAGGCCGCAAAGAAGGGCGCTGCACTGGGCGCATTGATTGGGGCACTCAAGAAAGCAGAACAAGACAAGAAACGACGTGAGAATGAAACAAAGCGGCGACGCTACGAGTTAGAGCTGCATGCTTGCATGTCGGCGCGGAGAAATTAGCATGACAAACATTTTACCCACGACCAGGCGACACCTAGTACTCACGTGCGCAGTTGTCATGATTTCTCTCTGGGTCGGATTCGCAACATCGGCCCATGCGCAAGACGAACAGGATAGCGTGTTCAACCTCACTACAATCACGTGCTGGGACCTGTCTGGCACCGAAGTTGACGAGCGTGTGCCCGCCATGATGATGCTTTACGGCTACGTCGTCGGCTCACATAACCTGTCGGTACAGGACGGAAAGGATATCGGGCCGGCGCTCGAGCGAGTGGGCAAATTGTGTTCCGCGAATCCGGATATGTACGTGGTTTCCGCAATGGAACGCGTGGTACTCCAGCCGACCCCGTAAGCCAACAGTACGCCGCATGCGATTTCAGTTTCGAGTACAGGTGCGTCAGCAGCCGGCTCCATATTGATTCAATCTGGGTTTACCTGACTTGCGCTCCGCCTTGATGCGAGGCCATACGGCGATCACGCACTCAAACAGGAAGGGGAAAGCTGCGCGATGCCGGAATCGGTCGCTCGCCGGCCGGCCATTGCGAGGTGAACATTTCGCCCGATTGAACATCCAGCACTATATCCACACATCGTTTTCGGCAGTACGCTCACCGCTTTCAGCTCCGGTGTTTGCAACACCACGAGGCTCTATGAGCAACATCTTAACTTCCTCTTCCGCGTAGGGCTTGTGCTCCACGCCTTTAGGTACGACATACATTTCACCGGCCGCTAAATTCACTTGCCCATCACGGAAATCGATTCGCAGATCACCCTCCAGGACAATAAACGTCTCGTCGGTGTCTTCATGGTCGTGCCAGACGAAGTCGCCTTTGATCTTGACGATCTTGAACTGATAGTTATTCATCTCGGCAATCACTTTCGGCGACCAATGTTCGTCGAACAAACTCAGTTTCTGCGCAAAGTTCAAAGCCTGGTATCTCATCGAGGTTCTCCAATTTTGCCGACGCGGCCGGCATCAATCTCATTGCCAACGAATGCTTAGTCGCTGAATCGCCGCCCAACACTCCAACGATAAAACCAAGGTCCAAGTGCAGGCTTATCCCCGCGAACTTACTATGGCTGAGCTCGACATAGCAATGAGACATAGCAATGAATATCTCCCATGCGCGAGGCGAGCACTCACAACATCAAAGCGAGTCCTCCCTAACACCTGCGTACGGATTGGACTTACCGTGCGAAAAGGTACGACAATGCAACCGGTGTATCTGTTAGTCGGAGCGACTTCTGGAGCTTTTCGGGGCTAGCGATACTAGCCTGATCAGCATTCGGGGGAACCTATGATGGGAAGCATTTTCATACGCCGCTCGGCGGCAGCCACTATCGCGATTTCAATAGTTTTTTTGTCTAGCACAGCCGTATTGGCGGCGCCCACGTTTGAGGCCGTTGGCCCAATCGACTCTCAGGTCACGGGCATGTCGGCGGACGGGCAGGTGATTGTTGGCAGCTTTCTGTTCGGCGCGCCATCATTCCGGTGGACGCGAGACGGCGGCACGGAAATTATCGGCGGTAATGGCGGACTGGCCCGCGTCTCGCGAGATGGCTCGACCATCTCCGGTAACCTCATCGTCGATGGCCACAACGAGGCCGCGCTGTGGCTCGGTGGCACGGACTGGATGGGACTCGGCGGCTTCTCCGATACTGGTTGCCCGGACTTCAGCAACAACTACGGCATCTCCGGCGATGGTTCGGTCATCGTCGGGCTCGGCTGGGAAGGCTGCCAAGCACGCGCTTTCCGCTGGGAACAGAGCACGGGCATGGTCGACCTCGGCAGTTTCATTGAGGGCCGCTCCAGCCGTGCCAATGCGGTGAACGACGACGGCTCGGTGGTGGTGGGCTGGGACGATGCGGAAAACGGCAATCGCCGCGGTGCACGTTGGGTTAACGGCGTCGAGAGCCTGTTAATCGAAAACAGCAACCCGGCGCTGTTCCTGGGCGAAGCCCAGGCGGTGACACCAGACGGCTCCGTGATCGTCGGCGGCCCCGCCGGTCCCGCCCAGGGGCAATGGACCGAAGCGTATCTGTGGACCGAGGCCGACGGCGGCAAACTGATTGGCTCACTCCCGGGCGGCGGGCAGTTAGCCTCCAGCTTCGCGTTCGTCGTCAGCGACGATGGGACGGTCGCCGCGGGCGCCAGCGGCGCGCAGTTCCGCAACGCCTTCGTGTGGACGCAGGCAAGCGGCATGCTCAACTTCCAGGACTATCTTGTTGCCCTCGGGGTAACCGGGCTGGACGGCTGGCGCCTGGATACCATACTCGGCATGTCGGGGGACGCGCGCAGCATTTCCGGCTGGGGCGAGACGCCGCAAGGGCGCATCACAGGCTGGCTCGTGGAGAACCTGCCGCCGTTCGTCGACAACGACAACGACAACGTACTCGACGGCGTAGACAACTGCTCACAGGCACGTAACAACGGGCAATTGGACAGCGACGGCGATGGCTACGGCAACCTGTGCGATGGCGACTTCGACGGCAACTGTGTGGTCGGCCCTGCCGACTACGCGTTCATGCAAAACGCGCTGGGGACCAACGACCCGAACGCAGACTTCAACCGGGATGGCACCGTGGACGTATTCGACCTGGCAATCTTCAGCTCGCTGTGGCGGACCGTGCCGGGACCAAGTGGCGTACCGGGTGCCTGCGGGTAGTTGTAGCTGCGCGCGCCGATCGATGCAGATGGAACGCGGCTGAGACGATCGTTTTGGTCCGGTAGGCTGGCGTTGAAACCGTGGTTCAATCTCGCTGTGTGCTTGTATGAGTCAGGTACTTCGCCTGGCGACGCTTAAAGTATCCGGTATTGCTGATCGGCGCGTTCACCGCACTGACAAACCCCTCTTCGGCGAACAGGGTCACAGGGTCCTGTGCTTTGTTTTTCTCATTCGGTCGATTAGAAATTTCGATCTTGTAATAGTGCTCACCAAGCGGCTTGGCGAATGCATACGGGTGTCTCACGTGCACCGCAAAGTAGTACGTATCGCCTGAGATCAGATACACGTAGAAATTCGGTTTCGTGTCGGGAACATCAAGCGGATCGTACATTTCATCAATATCGCGCTCGAGTGCGTCGCTCAGCGTGCTCACAAACCGCGCGAACGGAATGCTCTCGTGCGCGTAACCGGGCCCCGGCTGGGTGTACTTTATCTGCTCATCGTTGGCCACATACACGTACGTTGGCGCATCAAACGCGCCTTCGAACGGATATTTTCCTGTGCGCGCATGATAGCCCTCGATTAACTCGGCGTAGTGTTGCAGATGCTTCAGCCGCACCGTATCCGCGTCCTGCAGATGCTCGTCGCTGCTCTGTGAGCAACCCTGTATCGCCCAGAGGCACAGCAGCATCAAGGCAGCGCGTAATCTCATGACTATTCTCTCCGATACCACCTGCGGCCGACACAACTTCCGGCATATGCAGTCCACGAGCTTTGGTGCAGCGCAGGATTCACCCCAGTTGCTATGGCCCTGCCGCCGGCAGTATAGGCAATCGCCGTCATGCTGTCGTGCAAGAAGGCCACGCACAGCTTTTGCGGTATGCTCAGATGCACTTACGCATCCCATGCGTGAGCTCATATCATCATTAATATAATCCAGCGAGTGACCTATGCCTTCCAATACGGTTTTATTTGTACTTGCCTCCCTGTTAATCACCGCCAGCGCCTTCGCCAAAGATGACATCGTCTACCGAGAGACGCTGGACGACCCACCCTCGCCCATGCGAGCGGTCAACGATCCGCACGCCCGCAGTGCCGCCATGCGGGCCAGCAGCGGCGCCTATATCAGCGTGCAGGTGAACATTGATGCGGCCGAGCAGAACATCGTCGGCGATGCGGCCAATGAGCCGTCAATCACTGTCGACCCTGCAAACCCGGACAACATCGTCATCGGCTGGCGCCAGTTCGACACCATTATCTCCAACTTCCGCCAGGCGGGCTGGTCTTACAGCACCGACGGTGGCGCCAGCTGGACCTTTCCGGGGGTGATCGAGCCTGGTGTGTTCCGCAGCGACCCGGTGCTGGCGACCAACACCAACGGCGAGGTGTACTACCAGAGCCTGCAGGAAACGCTGATGCTGGATGTGTTCAAGTCGACCGACAACGGCATGTCCTGGGGGCCGCGGGTGCCCGAATTCGGCGGCGACAAAAACTGGCTGGCGCTCGACAATTCAACAGGCATCGGCGATGGCAACCTGTACGGCACTTGGCAGCGTTTCTTCGGCTGCTGCGGCAACGCCACCTTTACCCGTTCGGGCGACGGCGGGCAATCATTCGAGCAGCCCGTGGCGGTGGATCTGCGCCCGCTGTTCGGCACGATGGCGGTGGGCCCTGACGGTGAGGTCTACCTCAGTGGCGTGGAAGGCACGTTCACGCAGGACCTCAGTCAGTTTGTGATCGCGCGCTCAGACAACGCGCAAGACAACACACAAAGCCCGAGTTTCGCAGGCACTCGGGTGGATTTGGGCGGCTCGATGGTCATCAGCGCATCACCCAATCCCGGCGGCCTGCTGGGCCAGGCCAATGTCGCCGTGGACCGCAGCGATGGTGCCTCTCGTGGCAATGTCTACATGCTGGCCAGCACCAACCCGCCAGGCAGCGACCCGGCTGACGTGTTCATCATTCGCAGCACAGACGGCGGCCAGAACTGGACGGCACCGCGACGGGTGAACAACGACGCAGGCGAGCACTGGCAGTGGTTTGCTGCCCACGATGTGGCGAACGATGGGCGCATTGATGCCATCTGGGCCGACACGCGTTCCTCAGGCCAGAGCAACATCTCCGAGCTGTTCTACGCCTGGTCCTACGACGGCGGCGACAATTGGCTTGGCAACATTCCGGTAAGCCCGTCATTCGACAGTCTGCTCGGGCACCCCAATCAAAACAAGATTGGCGACTACTACACCATCGTCTCAACCGGTGCGCATGCAAACGTCGCGTACTCGGCTACCTTCAATGGCGAACAGGATGTTTACTATCTGCAGGTGTTCCCGGATTGCAATGGCAATGGTGTCTCGGATGTCACTGACATCGCTGGTGGCCAGGCGAGCGACGCCAACGCCAATCACATCCCCGACAGTTGTGAAGCCGGACTGCTGCTGGCCCCGGTCACACCCGGAGTGGCCGGCACCAGCAACACCTTTGCCGCGAGCGGCGCTAGCGCGGGGGCTAACGTGATCTTCTTCCGCGCCGGTCAAACCGGGCAAACGCCGGTGCCGGGGTGTAACGGCGTGAGTCTTGGGCTCGCGAACGCGCGGGCATTGGGCGCCGGCACTGCCGATAGCAATGGCCAGGTCAGCGTCGATCGGTTTATCCCGGGTGCTTTCGCGGGACGGAGTATTTTTGTGCAGGCGCTGGAACGCCCGAGCTGCACGCTAAGTGATGTCATCAGCGCCAGTTTCTAGGCCAGCAGGTGGGTGCACGCACCGGCGGGCCCCGCCAACCGGTGCACCACCATAACCCTGAACCGGATCGGGGGTGCGCTTACGAGCGCATCCCGATCCCTTTGTTCATCAACATCATCGCGGCCAAATACAAAGCCACCGCAAAGAACACGATAATCGCGTAAGCGACACGGATGTCGATGTCCGACACGCCCAGAATTCCGTATCGGAACGCGTTTACCATATACAGGATGGGATTTGCCTGGGAGATGGTGCGCCACGGTTCGCCCAACAGATTTACCGAATAGAACACCCCGCCCAGATACGTCAACGGCGTGAGCACAAAGGTGGGGATGATGGAGATCCCCTCAAAATCCTGCGCGAAGATGGCATTAATAATCCCACCGAGGGAGAACACGATAGAGGTGAGCACCACCACCGAAATGGTAATCAACACGTGCTCTACATGCAGATCGGTAAAGAACAGCGCGATCCCCGTCACCAGAAGACCGACGAGCAACCCACGCAACACGCCGCCCGCCACGTGACCAATAATGATCAACCAGTTGGGCAGTGGCGAGACCAGCATTTCCTCCAGGTGATTGCCGAACTTGGCGCCAAAAAATGACGAAACAACATTGCCGTAGGAATTTGTGATAACCGACATCATGATCAGTCCCGGCGCGATGTACTGCATGTAATCAAAACCGTCCATTGTGCCGATGCGTTTACCGATCAGCGTGCCGAAGATCACAAAGTACAACGTCATAGTGATCGCGGGCGGCACAATAGTCTGCACCCAAATTCGCATGATGCGCCCCACTTCCTTGCGCACAATGGTCATGAAGCCAACAAAGTTCTCCGCCGCCCGACTCACTGGTTCGCCTCCTGATTACCCTTGGCTTCGACCATCCGAATAAACAGTTCCTCAAGACGGTTAACCTTGTTGCGCATACTGGTTACGATAACGTTCGCATCGGTTAACGTGGCGAAAATGTCGTTCAGATTTTGTGACCGATGCTGGTACAGATCAATCTCAATCGAGTCCTCAGCCACCAACCGCGCATCGTCGCTCGCCAGTGCCGCCACCGCCTGCTCAGCCATCGGGCCTTGCAGATCCATCACAAACGTCTCCACATGCAGCTTGCGCAGAATGTTGCTCATGCGGTCGTTTTCGATGATCTCACCGCCATCGATAATGGCGATATTCCGGCACAGAGTCTCGGCCTCCTCCAGATAATGTGTGGTGAGGATAATAGTAGTGCCCGCCTCGTTGATCTTGCGCAGAAAGTCCCACATCGTGCGTCGGATCTCTATGTCCACACCGGCAGTAGGCTCATCCAGGATCAGCAGCCGCGGCTGGTGCACCAGCGCACGTGCAATCATCAGCCGTCGCTTCATACCGCCGGACAGCGCCCGCGCACGGTCCTTGCGTTTATCCCACAGATGCAGCTCGGTTAAGTACTTTTCCGCGCGTTCGCGCGCCAGTGCTGGCGGTAGGCCGTAGTAGCCGGCCGAGTGCATCACAATATTTATCACGCTTTCAAACTGATTGAAGTTCACTTCCTGCGGCACCAGCCCGATGCAGGATTTGGCCAGCTCCAATTCACGGTCGATGTCATGCCCGAACACCGAGACCTGGCCGGCAGACTTGTTCACCAGCGATGTCACGATGCCGATTGCGGTGGTTTTGCCCGCGCCATTGGGCCCCAGGAGGGCAAAAAAATCGCCTTCGGCCACGTCAAGATCCACACCATTCAGGGCCTTGACGCCGTTCGCGTACGTCTTGCGCAGTCCACTTATTGAAAGAGCTTTCATTCACCGTCCTGTTGCCGCCGGGGGCGCGGGCGCCTGCCCGCCAAACGCCGCTGCCGGGCCCAAGTATCTACACGCTGGAATTGCGCACGGCGTACGCCGCGCTGCAGCGAAATAGTATCACGCGGGGCTGATTGTCACTCACCCGGCGGCGTGCCATCAGCGCCCGTGCAGCCTCAAGCGGGCATTGGAAGGTGGCGCACGGCGCCTGCGCCGATTACCATCGCTCCGAGGTTGTGATGTCGGCGGCGGGCAGAGCCACGCCGTCGTGCGCCTAAGGCAGCAGGAAGCGCCGGGGCGAAGAAAGGCGCCGGGAGGCCGTTTATGTTCAAGGAATTCAAGGAATTTGCAGTCCGCGGGAACGTCATGGACATGGCGATAGGCATCGTCTTAGGCACCGCGTTTGGCAAGATCGTCTCTTCGCTGGTCGCCGATGTGCTGATGCCGTTGCTGGGTGTGGCGATGGGCGACGTCGACTTCAGTCAGTTGTATATCAATCTAGGCAGTGGCCAGTACCCCACGCTGGAGGCCGCCCGCGCGGTGGGTGCACCCACCCTCAACTACGGTGTGTTCGTGACCACGGTCGTGGACTTCCTGTTTATCGCGATGGCCATTTTCGTGGTGGTAAAAATGATCAACGCAGCCAAACGCGAACCGGCACTGCCCCCGACCGAACCACAAACCAAACCCTGCCCACGATGCCTGTCGGAGATACCGCTGGCCGCCACCCGGTGCGCACATTGCACCACGGACGTCTAGCGGTACATGTGCGCTGAGCGGGTCAATCGTTTCGGGGGCGCCCACGTTAACCGCGCCGGGCACCTACGCAAAGACCCACGATGGCTGAGCGAGGCCATTGATGGCGATTCGCTGTGGCTGCCGATATGCGAAGACCACACGCTGGTAAGCGACGAGCGACGCTGCAAGCCGGTGCTACTGGCGAGGAAGCAGGCCGACGCACTCGGGCGCGAGGACGCCGCCGCCGTGTTCTTAGGGCTGCACAAGGAGCAGCCATGCTTCGCATTCGACGCGCCAACCGAACATCGCCCGAGCCTTGAGGGCTTGGGCACGCTTGAGGGCCTGCGCAACCATGCGATGCGTCTGTGCGCATCCGATGCCGCGCTGGTCGCCTACGGGCGCGCGATGGTGCTGTGGCATCGCGCGCATCGCCATTGCGGGCGCTGCGGTTCGCCCACGCGCAGCAGTGAGGGCGGCCACCGCCTGGAGTGCACGGCGGGGCAATGCGAGGCGCACCATTTTCCGCGCATGGACCCGGCCATTATTGTGCTGGTGAGTCGTGGGGACGAATGCCTGCTGGGCCGGCAGAAGAACTGGCCGGACGGCCTCTACTCCACGATCGCCGGCTTCGTTGAGCCAGGCGAAAGCTTGGAGGACGCGGTGCGGCGGGAGGTGGAGGAGGAGACCAACGTGCAGGTGGGGGCAGTGGAGTACCATTCATCTCAGCCCTGGCCATTCCCCTCATCCGTGATGCTGGGATTCTGCGCCGAGGCCACCAGCACCAACATTGTGCTTAACGATGAGGAACTTAGCGATGCGCGTTGGTTCAATCGCGAGCAACTCGCGCAGCGGGTGACAGCATCGGCCCGCGTATTGCCAATGCAGATGTCCATCTCATCCCAGCTGATCGCCCACTGGTACGATGGCGATGCGCCCGGCACGCTGTTCAATATGGTCGCGGAGTCACTGGCGCGCGAGCGCCAAGCGCAAGGCTGAGAGGTCTACGGGGTTCCCTCATCCTCGGTGAAATCGCCCCTATCGTGGCGATTGCGGTCACCTGCAGCGGGTCAGACCAGCCGATTCAACCGCCGTTGAGCAGCCCCAGCAACATCAGCAGATTGGCCACAATCACGATCAGGTGGAACACCTCGTGATAGCCGAAAATGCCGGGCACGGGATCGGGGCGGCGGCTGAGGTACACGGCCGCACCCAGCAGATGGATCACACCGGCCGTTAAGAACAGGCTCATGGTCCCAACGCTTACCGCCGATTCGCACAGCACAGCACAAACCGCGCCAAGCACACCCAAACCAACATACATGGCGGTGCGCACAGGCCGGGGGAACGGGCCAACGGCCACCACCGCGAGCATAAAGCAGCCCGTCAGAATCCAGATGAGATTAAGTGACCACCGGCGCAGCGCCAGATCTTGGCCAGCCTCAACCAGCGGGCTGACACAGGCGGCGATAAAGAAGAATATACAGGCGTAATCCAGACGGCGAAGCACTACCAGCACCCGCGCTGGCCAGCTGCCCAGATGATACAGCGCGCTCAGGGTGAACAACGCGACCAGCGCCACAAGATAGCGTCCTCCCGCGCCGCTCAGCGTACCCACCGACTGCCACAGCAATAACGCAGCCGCCAAAGCCGCGCCAGCGTGCGACCAGCCGCGCATCAGCGGCTTAGGTTTAGCCCGCGGCCTGGAAGAGGGCCATACGGCCGGCTGAACAAGTGGTTCCGCGCGAGTGACAAGCTCCTCTTGCTCACGCGAAGGTGGGCGGCTGGTAGACAAGCGCCTGGTCCCTATCTGGCTTAACATGTACGTCCTTACATATTGTTTATCGGAAATAGTTCCACTCTCTTAAACACGTATAGCGAGAAGTTGTACACCCTCCCCTCATAACGAGGCATAGCGCACCAAAGCGCCCCTTCACCCGCCCAAATAGCACATAATATTGGGATGGATCAGAACCAGATACACGCCAATCGGGACGAGAACAAACGCCAGTCTGTGCTGCTTATCGGCGCGATGTCGGCGCTGCTGGCCGCGCTCGGCTGGGCTATGCTCGGGCTGGTGGGCGCGGCGATCGGACTGGGGATTGTTGCGCTCGGCGCAGCCTTCGGGCCACGCGCCTCGCCAGCACTGGTGCTGCGCATGTACAAAGCCCAGCCGCTCACGCCGACGAATGCGCGGCAGATTCACGATATCTTCCAGGCGCTGGTGGCCCGCGGCCAGTTTGAACACCCGCCGAGCCTGCACTACGTGCCCTCACGCATGCCTAACGCCTTTGCCGTCGGCAGCGGAACACAGGCCGCCGTTGCACTTACCGACGGCATTATCCGGATCATGAACGGGCGCGAATTGGCGGGCGTACTAGCGCATGAACTTAGCCACATCCGCCATGAAGATACCCAGGTGATGGGTCTGGCCGATATCGTCTCGCGCACCACCGGTACACTCTCGAGTGTTGGGCAGATCATGCTGCTGATCTCCGTGCCCGCGGTCCTGTCCGGCAGCGTTGACTTCGGGTGGCGCGGGCTGGCGTTGGTGCTGCTGTTGATCGCGGCGCCCTCGCTCACCACGCTGCTGCAACTGGCGCTGTCGCGCTCACGCGAATTCAATGCCGACATGGGCGCGGTGGAACTTACCGGTGACCCGCAGGGGCTGGCCTCAGCGCTCAACAAACTGGCGCGTATGCACCCCAAGAGTTGGACCGAAAAACTGTTGCCGGGACGACGACCGCCCGATCCGGCGCTACTGCGTAGCCACCCGCCGACGGCGCAACGCGTGCAGCGGCTGCTGAGCGTGGCCGCACCTGGGGTGCAACTGCCGGTGCCGGAAGTGTCGCGCGCGGCCCTGGCGCCCGCCGACTTCCAGCGGGTGCGTGGGCGCAGCCGCTGGCATATCAGCGGTCTGTGGTACTGAACCCATGCGCGGAACAGACCTCAAACGTTGAATACCTCGGCGAGACGTTTATGTGTTTACTGGTAGCTGGCCTCGGCGTACATCCACGATACCCGTTTGTGTTTGCGGGCAATCGTGATGAATTTCATGAGCGCCCGACGCAGACGGCACACTGGTGGCCAGCGCAGGAGGCGGGTGCCCACGGCATGCTGGGCGGACGTGACTTGGTAGCCGGCGGCACCTGGCTGGGGCTTAACCGCCAGGGCCGTTTCGCCACCGTTACCAATTATCGCCAGGGTGGCGAGAGGCAGGACGCTACGCATTCGCGCGGCAAACTTATTACGGATTATGTTGCCAGCACCCATACGAGTGAGCAATTCGCGGGCGCGCTCGATCGCGCCGCCGATGAGTATGCCGGCTTTAACTTGTTATTCGGCACACTGGACCCGCGCACAACCGCCGTGTCGCTTATGCATATTTCCAATCGCGGCACGCGACATGCTGCGCTCAGGCCAGGCATACACACGCTGTCCAACCGTCACCTGAATACGCCGTGGCCCAAAGCACAACGCCTGCAACATGCGATGGAGCGCATCCTGCAGGGCGAGCTGCGCACCGCAGCGCTGTTCGACATGCTCGCCGACCGCACGCGCGCCCCGGAGGATCAGTTGCCGGATACCGGCATTTCCCCCATGTGGGAGCAGTTGCTTTCCTCGCCTTTCATTGTCAGCGACGCCTACGGCACCCGCGCATGCACGGTGATTTTGGTGCGCGAGGACGGGCATGTCAGCTTTATCGAACGCACATTCAATCCCCTGGCCGAGTGCACCGACGAGCAGGTATTCGAATTTACCCTGGAAGCCCACGCATGAGATGGACCTGCGCCTTGCTCGTACTGTGCGTTGTGCACAGCGCGCACGGGCAAGTGCAGGTGCGCGTCGAAGGTGTTCAGCCTGAGATCGAGGCCAATGTACGCCAGCATCTTGGCATCGCCCGCTTCGCTCAGACCCCAGGGTTAACCGAGACCAATATCCGCGCGCTGCACCAGCGCGCGCCGGAACAGATCAGCGCAGCAAGCGCCCCGTACGGATACTACGATCCACAGGTGCAGGCCCGTTTGGAAAGCCAGGGCGACAATGGCTGGCTGGCCACTTACATCATTACCCCCGGCACCGCAGTGCGGGTGGCCAGCATCGATGTGGTGTTAGAGGGGGCCGGCGAAAACGAGGTCTCATTACGCAAAGCCAGCAGCAACCCAGGCATCGCGCCCGGCGACGTGCTGGTGCACGCACGCTACGAGACGCTTAAGGAACGTTTGCTAGAAGCGGCGCTCGCACGCGGCTTCCGCAATGCGCAGTTTGTGCGCAACCGCCTGGAAGTAGATCGAGAAGCGCATCAGGCCAATATCGAGCTCACCCTGCAGACGGGCGAACGCTACCGTTTTGGCGAGGTCACGTTTCAATCCGATGTGATCGCGCAATACCTGCTGCGCCGCTACCCCGCGTTCACCGAAGGCGATCTGTTTGACGCCGGCAAGCTCATCGACCTGCAGTACGCTTTGTATGACAGCCAGTACTTTGCCACGGTTGCCGTACAGCCGATGAGTGCGCAGGACTTCCAGGTGCCAATAAACGTCTCCACCACGGCTGGAAAGAAACGCAAGCTTGGCGCCGGCATCGGCTACGGCACGGACACCGGGGCGCGTTTTAGCGCCAGCTACCTCAACCGTCGCCTCAACCGCCGCGGCCATCGCATCGGCGTTGATCTTTCTGTGTCGGAGCCACGCACCGAATTCACCGCGCAATTTCTCAAGCCCCTTGATCGACCAGCGACTGATCGTATGACCTACGCACTGGGTGTGCTACAGGAGACGCTGGGAGACACCGACAGTGAGGTATTCAGTGCCTCTGCGGTGCAGACCCGCCGTCTCGGCAACTGGCAGCGACGACTGTATACCGAGTTCTCCCGCCAGTTTGACCAGACCGGCGATGAGGAACTGCGCACCACTCTGCTGGTGCCGGGGACCACCTGGACCCGCACCATCAGCAACGCGGTTACCTTCCCCACCCGTGGGAGTTTCCTCGAAGCCGATCTGCATGGCGCGGTGCAGGGCATTGCCGCCGACACCAGCTTCGCCCGGTTACAGATCGAGACTCGCTTTATTCGCCCGGCCGTAGGCAAAGACCGGATTATCATGCGTTTATCGGCTGGCACCTCCGTTGTGGATGAGTTCAGCGAGCTGCCCGCGACCGAGCGTTTTTTTGCCGGTGGCGATCAAAGCGTCCGCGGTTTTTCGCTGAACGAATTGGGGCCGACGGACCAGGACGGGCTAGTGATCGGCGGGCGCCATTTGCTCACCGGCAGTGTGGAGTACGAGCGGCGCCTGATCGGCAACTGGGCACTTGCGTTTTTCGCCGACGCTGGCAATGCGTTTGACGACTTTAACGAATCGTTCGAGTACGCCGCCGGCATCGGACTGCGCTGGTTGTCGCCAATTGGCATGGTGCGACTGGACGTCGCCCAACCGTTGAGCCTGGATGAGGACGATGACCTGCACGTACACTTCTCGTTCGGACCAGAGATTTGAGTCGCAAACTAAAACGCGGGTTGATCGGTGCCAGCATCGTGCTTGGCGGGTTGCTGATCGCAATTACTGTGCTGATGCTGACGCCTGCGGGCGCACGCCTGGTGCAGCCCTTCGCGTTCGCGGCATTGCCACCGCAGGTAAGCATCGAGCGCATGCAAGGCGCACTGGCCGGGCCACTCACGTTCATTGGCATTCGCTACCGCGACGCCGGGGTGGACGTCACGATCAAACGCGTGCAGGTGCATTGGCAGCCCACCGCGCTGCTAGCCCGCCGCGCACAGATCGACGAGATCAGCATCGATGGCGTACAGGTGACTCTGAGCCCAGCCGGCACAACGCCGCGCAAACAGACTGACGGCAACGCCTACGCGCTCAGCGCGCCGCTGGCGGTTAGGATAGAGCGGTTGCTGGTAAACAGCGTGCAGCTTCATCTGGCCGAGTCCATGGTGCCGGCCGGCATTGAAAGTTACCCCAATCGCATCGACCAACTGCAGGCCAGCATACTGCTGGACCACAACGGCCTGCGCGTCGCTGATTTGAGCGTCACCGGCCCCGATATTACCCTGCAAGGCAGCATCGGGCTGCCGCCTGACACACAGGGTAGGGTCGGTGCTGACTTGCAATCTTCTGTTAGGCTTGCGCCGTATGCCGCATTGCCCTCGCGCTTGCTTGTCAGCGGAAAACTGCATGCACCGAATGTGGTCTTTTCCGCCAGCCCGCCGTACTCATTGGAACTAAAAGCCGACATTACGGAACTGTTGAGCGCCACGCCTCACTTGCAGGCGACGCTGAGCGCTAACCGCGTGCAGTTGGACGCGCTGCGGCCCGACCTGCCCGCCGTCAGTATCGACGGTACCTTGAGCGGCGAAGGACAGGCAGATGATCTGACGCTGCGCCCCACACTGACCGTCACCACGGCCCTGCCAGGTATCGGCGACGATACGCCAGTGCCAGTACATCTGTCCGGCGACATCGCACTGCGCACCAATGAACTTACCCTAAAGCAACTGGGTGCCCGCATCGACAGCGCCGATGCCACCAGCCCGGCGGTGAACCTACTCATCAATGGTACGGTCACGCGCCCGCCCGCCAGCGCACCCGGCCAGACCGACAATACCAGCGCGCAACTACAGGCGGCCTGGACCGGACTGCGTTTACCACTGGGCACTAACCCCGTACGCGTATTGCACAGCGCGCAGGGCACGCTTAGCGTGCAGGGCACCACGAGAGGTTATGAGTTTACTGGTGGAGGCACCGCCCACGTTCCGCCGCTGGCGGCCAGTCCGTGGTCGGTGCAGGGGTTCGGCGAACAAGCACAGCTTACGCTACAAGCCTTAACGCTCACCCAACTAGGTGGCGAGCTATCGGTAAGCGGCGCCGCCAATGCTAGTGCCGACGGCGACTTCGATCTGACCGTGAGCGGCAAGCAACTCAACCCGGTCGCGCTGCACCCCGCGTTTAACGGCAACGCCGACATCACGCTGCGCGCGCGAGGCGGGCAATTTGCCAGCGCGCCGTTCGTTGTGACTGAAATCAAGCGTATTGCCGGCACCTTGCGCGGGCAGGCACTGGGCGGTGGCGGCAGCCTCGGTTGGCGCAACGGTGCCTTCGAAAGCGACAAACTAAATCTGCAGTTCGGGCCAACCGAGCTCAGTCTGAGCGGCACGGTTGATAAACGTGCTGACGTGCAATGGTCGTTGCGCACGCCCGACCTGGGCACGCTGATACCGGGCTGGGCAGGACAAGTGCAGGGCGAGGGGAAACTGCTTGGCCCGAGCGATGCGCTGGAGCTGCGCGCAAGCATTCAGGGCGATGGCATCGTCAGCACGGCGGGCGCTGTTGACGGGCTCAGCGGCGACATCCGAGCTTCCCTCGCGCCCGGCGGGCCGCTGGACATCACCCTGACAACCGGCGCCCTGCGCATCGGGAACAATCCACTTGATCAGGCCAGTGTTCGTGTTAACGGGCAGTTAGACCAACACACGCTGGAGCTGACCGTGGACGGCCCGCGCGCGCGTGCCAGCGCAAGTGCCAACGGTGGCTGGCGGCAGGCGCGCTGGCAGGGCGACATCGAGCGCTTGGACTTCTCGGTGGGCGATGAGCAGTTCGCGCTATCGGCCCCCGCGGCTGTGGTGTTGTCGGCCAATACCGGTAAGATTCCCCCGGCGTGCATCGGCGATGGCGTATCCAGCTTGTGCGTGTCCGCCGCGTGGTCGCCACAACAAGCGCCGGTCGGCAGCTTCGACATCAAGGCGGTACCACTCGCGCGCTTCGCACCCTTGCTGCCGCCCGCGCTCACCTACCACGGCATCATCAGCGCGAGCGGCGAGTTGCGGGCCGATGGCGGCAACGCCCGCGGCAAAGCCCAGGTGCTCGTGAGCCCGGGAAGTATCGAGCAAGCCGAAGCGGCTGAAGCGCTCATCCGCTGGGACAGCGCCACCGCCACATTCAACTTGGCGGCGAATCAACTTCAGGGCGAGGCGGCCGTGAATTTACTAAATCAGGGCAACGTCGATGCGCGCCTCTCGGCCGGCATGCGGGGCTTTACCCCGGATCAGCAAGCACCGTTGTCGGCACAACTAAGCGGCACGCTGTTGGATGTCCCCATGATGGCCGCATTGCTGCCGCAGGTGGCAAGCCTCACCGGCGAGACCCGCTTCGAAGTCAATGTAGAGGGCACCCTGGGGCAGCCGCGAGTGAACGGTGCGATTAACGCGCAGCAGATCAATGCGGCAGTTACGACGCTGGGGATTGATGTCACCAACGCAGAGCTGAATCTGCTGGCGCGCGACGGCGCTTTCCAACTCACCGGAAAATTGAATGCCGGTGAGGGTCAACTGCAAGTGGCGGGCGAGTATCTGCTGACCGATCGCAGCGGCAAACTCACCCTCACCGGTAAGGATTTTCTCGCGATCGACACGCCGGAGATCAGCCTGCAGATCAGCCCCGAACTCACCGCGAAGGCCGAGGGCAACACGATTGATCTGAGCGGCAGCATTTCTGTGCCGCAGGCACGCATTGCCCCTGCCGATTTGAGTGGTGCCGTGACTGTCTCGGAAGATCAGGTGATAGTCGTGAACGGCCAGGTGCCCGAGCAGGGCCACGACGGCTGGCAAGTTATCTCCAACGTCACCGTTAAATTGGGCAACAGCGTTAACTTCGATGGCTACGGGTTAAAGGCGCGGGTGGAAGGCAACCTGCGTGCCACTGATCGCCCCGGCGAAATTACTATCGCCAGCGGCGAGCTGAGCATCCTCGATGGTGTTTACAAAACCTACGGGCAGGAGCTGAGTATTGATCGCGGTCGTATTCTCTACAGCCAAAGCCCGCTGGCGAATCCGGGACTGGATATTGTCGCCACCCGCGCGGCCCGCAATGATGTCACCGTTAACATGAGCGTTCGCGGCAGCCTGCGCGAGCCCGTACTGGCGCTCTCCACCGAGCCACCCTCCTCACAAGCCGACGCGTTGTCTTACTTGGTGTTGGGACGCCCGGTGAGCACACTGCAAAGTGGTGAGCAGGCATTGTTGGACGATGCCGCCACTCGTCTGGGGCTGGCCGGTGCCGAGTTGCTGGCGCAGCAAATCGGGCGGCGCGTAGGGCTGGATGAGATTTCGATTGAAGACACCGACGATCAGTCCCGCGCCTCGTTGGTCATAGGCAAATACCTCTCGCCTCGATTGTACGTGAGCTACGGGCTGGGCTTGTTCGAAACCTTCAACAACCTGCTGGTGCGTTATGACTTGACCGAGCGCGTTGCAGTGCAGACCCAAACTGGGGCAGAACAAAGCGCCGACCTGTTGTTCAGCGTGGAGAAGTAGCTGTGATTGTCCGACGGCCCCGAGCAATTCAATTGGAACAGCCTTGGTGACCCACAGCCTCAGCCTGCGCCAGGTGCGGCGTCTGGCGCTGGCCCGTGCCGGGTTGCTGAAGCCGCAGTGGCTCGCGCTGCCTGCGCGCGCCGCCGGCAGTGGCAAACGGGCGCGCGATGCGGCCTGCCGGGTGGTGAGCCATTTTGGTTATCTACAACTGGATACCGTTTCGATCGCGGGCGCACGTACGCACAGCATCGTGCTGGCCTCACGACTGGCGGGCTTGGACGCCGTGCTCGGCGAGCAGTTGCTGTGCGCCGATCAACGACTGTTCGAGTACTGGGGGCATGAGGCCAGCTGGCTGCCCATGGATCTATATCCCGCGTTTGAATTTCGTCGGACGGAATTCGATTCGCACCCGTGGTGGGGCGATGTGGTACGCGAGCATCCCAAAGTGGCGAAAGACCTGCTCAAACGCATCACCGATGAGGGTGCGATACGATCACTGGACATGGAAGGGCGTGGCAGCCGTGGGTGGTGGGATCTAAAAGTCACCAAACGGGTGGCCGACGCCTTGTGGGCATGTGGTGAACTGGCGATTGCCAAACGGGTGAACTTCCAGCGTCATTATGATTTGCCGGAGCGGGTGATTCCGGCGCGGTATCGCAGGCACCCGCTGAGCAAAGACGATGCACTCGATCAGTTGCTGGTGCACGCGTTAAAGGGGCATGGCTGGGCTACCACCGGCACACTGGCTTCCACCTGGCGGCTGCGCAACTGTCGCGGTGAGATTGATGCATCGTTGGCACGATTGCACGAGGCCGCGCGCATCGCGCCATGCGAATTGCGCGCGGCCAACAAGCGCGACGGCAAATTGGGGGTGGGCTGGCTGTTGGCCGAGGACCGCGAACTGGCGGAGCGTCTGAACAAGGTGCGGCCACCGCGCGATCAGGGCGTGCTGCTATCGCCATTCGATCCCCTGCTGTGGGACCGCGCGCGGGTGGCACTGCTGTTCGGTTTCGAGCAGTTGCTGGAAATCTACAAACCGGCACCCAAACGCAAGTACGGCTACTACTGCCTGCCGGTGCTGGCCGGGGAGAACCTC
>CBDUQI010000108.1:0-18987 GCA_965369325.1 uncultured Gammaproteobacteria bacterium | reverse complement strand
CATATACCCCATCCCACCCCAGTATTGCAGGCAGGCGTCGGTAACCTCACGGCTCAGCCGCCCCATCTTCAGTTTCGCCATCGAGGCGAGCATGGTCACATCCTCACCGTCGACGTACTGCTCACAAGCCTGATAGGTAAGCGCGCGCAGTAGCTCCACCTCGGTCTTAAGCTCAGCCAAGCGAAAGTGCACAGACTGGTTGGCGATCAGTGGGCGGGCGAACGTGTGGCGCTCGCGGCAGTACTCAATGGTGCGATTGATAACCTGATCCAGCCCTTTAACGCCATTGGCCGCGCTCCACAGGCGCTCCTCCTGAAACTGGCGCATCTGCAACATAAAACCTGCGCCTTCCTGACCGATACGAAACCGCTTTGGTACGCGGACGTCATCGAAAAATATCTGCGCAGTGTCTGAGGAACGCATCCCGAGCTTATCTAGCGGTTGCGAACGGGTAATGCCGGGGGTGTCCATGGGTACGATAATCAGAGACTTGTTGGCATGTGGGTGATCGTCGCTGGTGTTGGCCAGCAAGCACATCCAATCGGCCTGCAGAGAGTTGGTAATCCACATCTTGGTGCCGTTGATGCGGTAGTCCTCACCGTCGCTCACCGCACGGGTTTTAGTTGCCGCGACATCTGATCCCGCGCCCGGCTCGCTGATACCAACGCATGCCACCATCTCGCCGGCAATGGCAGGCCTCAGGAACTGCTCACGCAACTCATCACTGCCATGCAGTGCCAGCGCGGGTGTTGCCATATCCGTTTGTACGCCGATGGCCATGGGCACGCCGCCACATGCCACGGTCCCAAGCTCCTCCGTCGCGACCATGTTGTAACTGTAATCCAGTCCGAGTCCACCAAACACTTCGGGTTTGCAAATGCCCAGTAGCCCCAGATCGCCCAGTTCCTTGAACAGATCATGCGCAGGAAAGCGCCCGGCGGCCTCCCACTCATCCACAAACGGATTGATGCGCTCGCGCACAAAACGGTTGACCGTTTCTCTGAGTTGCTGGTGTTCGGGAGTGAACTTCATGTTGTGTCCTCAACGCGTCTTCGGGGCTGCCCTGCGCGAGTGTACCGCGCTGCCCTGCACAAATGCGGGCGGCGGACGACACGCAAATGGGCCAAAGTCCCCAGCGGCTGATCCCGGCAAGCCCACACGGGACGGATTGTGCCCCGCCGCGACAGCGAATACGGACCCGGTTCGGTCGCCAATTCGTCCGGGCGGCGGTATCCTGGAGGCTTGTTTATCCGCTTGACGTTGATAGCCTCTGGGGGATCATGGGAAAGACCTTTGCACAGCGCAGTTTACCCGCCCTGCTCGGTCTGTTGGCCGCGCTGCCCGGTGCCGCTGCAGATCTTTACCGTTATCAGGATGCGCAAGGCAACTGGCATTTTACTGATCGCCCGCCCGCCGACGCTGCGCAGGTAAAGCGCGAGCAACGCGAGGCCCCGAGGGCGCAGCCGACGGTGAGTATTCGACGTATCGCCGAAGCTGATCGGATGGTGTTGCGTTTGCAAAACACCTACCTGTGCCCGGTGGAAGTCATGCTGGAGTTCACTCAGCTGAGCAATGTCGTCCGTGAGGTCGAGGCAGTTCAGCAGATGGTGCTTGAGGCCGGCGCGACAGGCGATATCGTGGTGCCCAAAGCCGATCTCGCCCGGGACATGACCATTAATTTCCAGACCCGATATCTGCCAGGCGACCCACAGGCGCAGCACCGTCCGCCACGCCCGTACCGGTTGCCCTACGCCTTATCCTCATCTCATCAGATTACTCAGGGCTTTAACGATCGCCTCACGCACCTGGACCCCTCCAGTTTCTACGCGATTGATATTGGCATGCCAGTCGGTACCGGCATCTTTGCGGCGCGCGCTGGCCTGGTTGTCGAAACGGCTTACGCGAACTACGCCGGCGGCACTGACCGCGAGCGGGACGGGCCGCGCGCCAATATCATCCGCATCCTGCACGACGATGGCACCTTTGCGGTGTACGCACATCTGGATCGTGCATCAGTGCGAGTGAGCCCGGGTGATGAAGTGCAGACCGGGCAGTACATTGCCGATGCTGGTAACACCGGATTCAGTTCGGGACCGCACTTGCACTTCGCGGTGATGAAGAACACCGGTATGCAAATGTCGTCGCTACAGTTTTCGTTCTCGGGTTTGGATGGACGTGCAGTGCAACCGAAGCTGGGTGACTCGCCGGTTGCATATAGGTAAGCAACGCGCGGTGCTCGGTTGGCGGAGGTACTGGCGCACACCGTCCAAGACGATGTGCGCCAGCGTTTCTGTGGTTAAGGCGCGTCGCAGATATTGGTCAGCGCGCTAGGCCCTGGCTCGCCAAAGAACTTGGCCTTCATGATGCTCAGATCATTAAAGTTGGTTTGCATATCGCCGTCCAGATCGGTATCCAGATCACCTGAGGCAAAGAAAGCGGCTTTCATGATACCCAGATCGCTAAAGTTCACGGTGCAGTCGTTGTCTAGATCCGCATCGCAGCCGTTACCGTAACCATCGGCATCTGTATCGCGCTGATCCGGATTAAAATCTGCGAGGCAATTGTCGACCGTACTCGGAACATCGTCACCGTCGGGTTCCAGAGCCAGCGTGAGTGAACCTGACGCCACCTCGCCCAAACCTAAGAAATCGGTCTCCGCCACCCAGGTGCTGTTCGTCAGGTCGATGGTCATGGTGATGTTCACGTCTCCCAACAAACCGGCGTCAAACACGCCAAAGAACGATACGGATCCGCTACTGATCTCGCCTGCGCCGTCGGTGCTAACGCTGGCCGAGACAATATCGCTATCCGCCGCACCGATGGCCACGTCCTGCACCACCAGTGAGTAATCGATGATGCCAGTCTCATCGAAAGTGCTGTTCGGGCCGGAGACGGCATTGTCAGCCTGCAGGAACCCCGTGAAAGGATCGCCAATCGCGATGTCTGCCAATGGGCACGCCAGCGCATTGCACTCTTCAACAACGCCGTCAAAATCCCAGGTATTCGCGCTTGCATGCTGCGCTGCAAACATACACAGGCTGGCGCCAGTGACAGCGCCAACGAACCAATTACGTAACTTCATGATGTGTGTTTCCCATTTAGCTTTTGTGCTGATCGCCCAGGTCACGGGTGGCGAGCGTGCCTACCACCCACCACGGCCAACCCCGTACGCCAAGCGCCAAGGTGATCGTCTTTTTGTATATGCGTCAGTTGCACGAACGGTAACCGCTGCCGGTCGCATCAGTGGACGACCGGGAGAGTATAGCGCTATGTGGGAGGTAAGAGTGTGCCGGATCTGGGGGGGTAGATCCGGCACGAAAAAGTACCGGTTGGGAGGTCAGTACTTCAACTTGAATTTTTTGCTTTGAATATTGCTTTGAGAGAGAGTTTTCTGGGCAGGCGGCGGACGCCGTCGACCACTTTCGCCTGGGCCTCTTTAGCCTCTTCCTGCCACCGCTCGAAGGCATCCCAACGGTCCGACTGCATGCTGCCTCGGCGTGCACATGACCAAAGGTCCTTTTCGCCGGAAACGCGGCTGGCGCGACTGAACCCGTCATCGTCCAGCAGGAAGTTAACGCGTCGCCTTTCCTTAAGTCGCCGTTCGCGTACGCTGATCATTCCTGGATTCTTCACTAAGCTCATCGTTATCGTGCCTCCAAAACGCCGCAAACCCGTTGTGCTATTTACCCTACGGACTCAACCTAATTTGCGCATGGACCTAGTTAACACTCTCGCGGCAAAAATGTGTCAATTGGTCACACCTCTTACCCTTATGACATGAAGACGCGTTTTGTTGCACTACACACTGGCTCGCAATGTCACCTTCTAGAAAAGCTCAATTTGCGATTGCGCCCCTTCAAGCACCGCCGGTGAGTCGGCCAGCGCAGCCAGCGGCACATGTCGGGCCAGTTGCTGATGGAACGCCATTGCAATACGCGGGCTGTGAAAATTATTAGGACAGTGGATAAAGACAAAAGGGGTATGCCCCTGCGCCAGCCACTGCGCCACACGCACCGCCCATTGCGCCAGCCAATCCTCATTCACGTGCATTGACGGATGGAAGATCAACCGCGCAAAAGGACGCTGCGCGGTCACCGAGGCACACACCGGAAGATCGGGCTTGCGATGCGCTGCTGCCATCACCTCGGGATGACGCATATCGCCACTGCGCATCGGGCGCGAGTCCAGCATCACGTTGTCCACCCGAGCATCGCGTAGCAAGGCTTCCAATCGCCCGCGCGCACCGACTTCAAAGAACGCTTTGTGCCGTAGTTCGAGCGCGAACGAGAAATCTCCCGGCAAACCCAGCAGGAAGTCCGCCAACGTGGACATATCGCGGGGACCGAAGTCTGCGGGGAGTTGGATAAGCAACGGCCCCACCCGCGGGCCCAGCGGGCGCAGCAGATCGACGAATTCGATCAGCTCACTACGACGGCCCCGCAACCGCGCGTCATGAGTGACGCGCTGCGGCAATTTAAAGCAGAACCGAAAGTGCTCGGGCGTTTGCTCGGCCCAACGCTGTACGGTGCGCGGCGCAGGCGCTGCGTAGAACGTGGTATTTCCCTCTACCGTGTTGAAAACGCTGGAGTATTGACGAAGGTAATCGCCTGCCTTGGCCGTGCTGCTGTAAAATTCCCCGACCCAATCGCTTTGCCCCCAAAGCGGGCATCCAAGGTAATAGTGCATCGGGGCTGTCATAGAGTTCCTCAGCTAACCTGCAGGCGGGAGCCGCCCGGACACGGGTATGCCATGCAGGGGCATCCCACGCTATAGGCTAGCGATGCGCTCTGATGCCATAAACTGCAAGCAACGCGGCGCGGCGCTGCCGATCGTACTGGCGCTGCTGCTTGGCGTCGCCCTTGGCTACGGCTTTGCCCTGTTTCAGCTGGGCGCGGCGCCAGCGGCGCCGGAGCCGATGACGAGCACCCCCATCCGCCGCTCCAACACCGTGCAATGGGCCCCCGGCGACGCGGCGGTGCCCGTGCGCGTAGGTGCCTATGTAGATCCGCCCATCGGCGGGCTTTTGGTGGGCAAGGACAACTGGTTGGTGCTGCCTGTGAGCGCGCTGCTGGGAGCAACCGAAGCGACATTTCGCTCGGGTACCCAGCAATTGCCCGCAACCGCAGTGGTTGCTGTACTGCCATCAGTCGGTTTGGTGGCGCTGCGCACGCCCGAAGGGACACCAAGCGGGTATGCCCTCAGCCCCGAGGTCTCCAATCTGCAAATCGGGCGCGAAATGCAAGTGATCAGCGCCGGGGCCTCGGCGCTGAGCGGCTGGGTGGACTCCCCGGCACAGCAGGATCGCAACGGCGAGTACACCTACGTAGTGCAAACCAATGGGGTTAATCCACGACCACTGGCCGCCCTGCTGGACCCACAGCAACGGTTGTTGGGTTTGGCGGTCGCGGGCCCGCCCGATGGCGCGGGCAACGGTCAATTGCAAGCCTACGATGTCGAGGCAGTGCAACGGTTGCTGGCGACGCGCTCGCGGATGCGCGAGCAAGGCATCGCGCAGTTCGCCCGCACGTTCTTCTCTGAGACCAGCGAAGGCCTGTTGATCGCCCTGATCGCCGCTGCCCAAGCAGGTGAGTACGCGCAAGTCCATCAGATTGCGCCGCAAATTATCGACCTGAGCTGGCAGATGCGCGAGCGCGTAAGCCCCATGCTAGAGGAGGCCTACGTTGCGCTGATTGGGCAGGCGCTGGGCGAGGCTGACGAGGTGCGGGCGCAGCAATTGCTGGACGATGCCGCGTATACGCTGGAGTGGACCCCCGAGCGACGGTTGCTGGCAGCCCGACTGGCAAGCAATCAGGGCGCACTGGAACAGGCCCTGGACCAGCTAGCGCTGGTCGCCCAGCAATACCCGCACTTGGCCGACCAGATGCGCCGCTACCGGCGCGAACTGCTCTCGGCGGCCCTAGAGGCGGGTAGCGCGGTCGGCGAGCGGGCCATCGGTTTTCTGACCCGAGAGGTGCGCAGCGACCGGGATTTCGCGCCGTGGCACGCATGGCTGGGGCGGCTGCAACACGAAGCCGGGCGCTATCCTCAGGCCTTTGAGGCGATGCAACGGGCGATCGCCTTGGACCCCTCTCTGGAGACTGAGCTCGGTCCGCTATTGGGCAGTGCCGGCCAGCGGCTGAGAACGCCCGGACTAACCGTGGTGCCGGTCCTCAGCAATGGCAGTAGCTTGTACGTACACACAGCGATTGAAGGCTCACCGCGGCAACTGCGGTTTCTGCTGGATACCGGCGCCTCCTACACCGCGATTTCGCCGCAGCTTGCGCAGGAGATCGGGTTGGAGATGCGCGGCAGTCGGTCGATTATGTTAAGTACGGCGAATGGCCTGGTCAGCGCTCCGTTGCTGTCGGTTCCGTCCCTACGCCTTGGCGGTGCGGTGGTTAACGATGTTGAGGTGGTGGTGCTGGAGTCGCTGAGTCGGTACGACGGTCTATTGGGGCTCAGTTTCCTCAATCACTTCAATATTGACCTTGATCGGGGGCTTAGCGAGCTGACCCTGGTACGCCGTTGAACAAGCGCCCCGTGTCTGCAACAGTTCGTTGCACCTGCTACCATTCGCACGGATTATCACAGGGCGCAGAGCGAATCCTCATCTATGAACAAACGGAAATTTGGCATAGCCAATGGGGCCAGGTACTGGCTAAAGGCGGGGCTGTTCGCGGCCGTATTGGCAACGCCACTGGCGCATGCCCAAACGGACTGGATCACGTTTGTCGATGAGACGGCCGCGCGCTTGCAGGTCGCGCCCTTTTCCGATTCATCGGGTGGCACGTACGACATTGATACCCAGGAAAAAGACATCGCCATAGCCGATCTTAACCACGACGGCTTTGACGATGCGATTATCGTGCGCAAAGAACCCTTCTCAAATGCTGGGGCGCGCCAGGATGTGTTGCTGATGAGTGAGGCGGGCGTGCTGGTGGACCGCACTGCCACGCTGGCACCGGGGTTTATCGAGAATTTAAGCGATGCCCGCGATGTGTTTGTGGGAGATTTTACCGGTGATGGTTGGGAAGACGTGCTTATCGCCAACACATTTGGCCAGCAGCCGGCTTTCTACCGCAATGCTGGGCTCGACGCGCAACAGCAATGGCTCGGCCTGGTGGATGAGTCCAGCACGCGGCTGCCGTTTCTGAGCGTCCCTGTGGATGCCAACACCCTGCAATTTTGCGCGGTGTGGGGCGGCGACGTCACCGGCAACGGCGCGATGGACATTTACCTCTCCAACTACCATCCCACCATCGCAACCAACGACATCCTGCTGATTAACGATGGCAGTGGCCAGTTCGTGAACGAGACGGCGGCCCGGTTGGGCGAGTACGCCGCCGTTGCCTTTGGCAGTGGTGCGGAAATTGTGGACATCGACAATGACGGTGACAACGACATCATCAAGATATCCACGCTATACAACGCCCCGCCCTTTAGCGTCGGGCAATACGTGCTGTTTAACGATGGCAGCGGCGTATTCAACACGTTCCCGTTTGTCGAACTGCCCACCGAAGACCCTTACATGTTTGCTACCGGCGATCTGAACAGCAATGGCAAACTGGATATATTTATGGAGGGTGACAAGCAGGACCGAGTGCTGCTAGCCGACACCATCGTGCCCGACCAAAGCCTCACCTACAACGTGACAGAGCTCCTGGACAGTACTCGCACAGCGAGTTTCGGTGGTAACACGAAATTGGTGGACATCGACAATGACGGCGATCTGGATGTGGGCATCGGCCCGATTGATGTGGACATTGAAAACTGCGGCAGCTCCTCAGAATTCACCTTGATGCGCAATGATGGAAACGGCGCCATGCACGACCCGTTCCCACAGTCCGAAAATTTCCACCTCGACCCGCACGACTTCGGTTTTCTGGACGTCAATGGCGATGCCTGTATGGATATCCTAATGGCGCTGTGCACCGGGTGGCGCGTGTTTGTGCAAAGTTGCGAGCCGCAAGTGCAGTACGTACCGGCGTCCGCCTTTATGGTCCGCACGGGACGCAGCGCGCAGGGCGGATTGCCCGAACTGCTTGAGGCCGATGATGAGTACGCCTACATCGACTCGATCCTGAACACCAACCAGACCGCGCAGGCCACCAGCACGTTCATCGGCGCGTTCAGCCCGTCCGGGGAGATCTCGGAGTTTAATCTGGCAGTGGAACTTGCCACTGACGACGCCAATAACAACATTCAGGCGGAGCTGATTGTTCGCAGCTTCGCCGAGCCCGGCTGGCATACGCTGGCGCTGGGTACGCTAAGCCAAACGGATCAAGTGCTAAGTGTGCGGGTGCTGAATCATGCAAGCAGCTATCTGCGTTCCGATGGCCTGCTGTTAATGCGCCTGCAAACCTCCCGCGACGCCTCCACGCGCGATAGCGATTATAATGTGAAGATTGACCATGTGCGGCTTGAGATCACCCACTAGATCTGCCGGGCGCACGGCGAGACGGCCCAGGCAGGCTCGGGTTGAAATCCTTATCAGCACTACAGGTATCCAATGGCATACACACGGTTAAGCGCTTTTGTTTGTTGGGCAATATCCGCCTGCTGTTTGAGCGGTACGGCCAGTGCCGAGCTGGCGATGGCGGGTAACGCCGCTAAACGTGACCGCCCGACCTCCCCCTACGCTATCGTTATCCACGGCGGCGCGGGCACTATCACGCGCAGCAACATGAGTGCGGAACGGGAAACCGCCTACCGCGACGCACTTAGCGGCGCTGTGCGTGCAGCGCATCAGATACTGAAGGGCGGCGGCAGCAGTGTTGATGCCGTCATCGCCGCCATCACGCCATTGGAAAACTCACCGCTGTTCAACGCTGGGCATGGGGCCGTGTTCACCCATAACGGGCGCAACGAGCTGGATGCCTCCCTGATGGCTGGGGACACGTTGGCCGCCGGCGCTGTGGCTGGCGTCAGCCACATCCGAAATCCCATAGAGCTCGCGCGGATGGTGATGGAACGCTCGCCACACGTAATGTTGACCGGCAGCGGCGCGGAGGAGTTTGCCCTGACCCAGGGTGTCGCCCTGGTACCGACGGATTACTTCTTTACCCCCAGGCGCTGGGAGCAACTGCAAAAGGCCATTGCGCGAGAACAGGATAACCGCGCGGATGCAGCGCCGTATCTGGGCACGGTCGGTGCCGTGGCGCTGGATAGGCATGGCAACCTCGCGGCCGGCACCTCCACCGGCGGCACCACCAACAAACGTTGGGGTCGCATCGGCGACAGCCCCGTGATCGGCGCTGGCACCTATGCGAGTAATGCAAGTTGCGGCGTCTCGGCGACCGGCACCGGCGAGTATTTTATCCGCACGGCGGCGGCTCGCGACGTCGCTGCGCTGATGCAATACAAAGGGTTGGATGTACAACAGGCGGCTGATGAGGTGATCCACCGGCGGGTCGGCGCCCTCGGCGGCGATGGCGGCCTGATTGCGCTGGACCGGCAGGGAAACATCGCATTTTCGTTCAATACCAGTGGCATGTATCGGGCGTATATTGGCCCGGATGGCGGCGAGTATGTGGGAATTTATCGATAAATCACGCGTGCAGCCGGCCGATGCCCAACAGCCGTACCACAGGAACCTCCATTGTTCCGCGCGGTCTGGCAGACTATAGCCCTAACATTGCGCACTGCAGGAGAGTCATCCATGAACAGGAAGGTGGTCCCCCTTCTCGTGACGCTGGCCGTCGGTATCGCGATTGGCGCCATAACCGTCGGCGCGACCGGCTTGGCGGGCGACAATACGCGGGCCGCGCTACCCGCCCCCGACCCGCTGCCGCGGTTGGCCGATAGCCCGTTCGACCCCGCCCGCTATGCGCAAATCGTCGACTCACTGTCGCAGCTGATGAACCTGGAGGTGGCCGAGCGGCGCCGACTTGAGGCGGTGGTGCAGGAGCTGTCCGAACAGTTGCGCGAGCTGAAGGCTTCACTGGAGGAAAAGCCGGAGACGAAACTCAGCGCCGCGCAGGAAGCCGAGGCGAAACGCACGCAGGCGCGCAACATCCGTCGCAATCAGGGCACAGACGAAGAACGTCTGCAGCGCTTCGTCGATGCTGGCTTCTCGGAAGAACGTGCAGCATACCTGCTTCAACAACAGGATGCCATGGCGCTGGATCGGCTATTCCTGCGTGATGAGGCGACCCGCGACGGTTGGGCCAATACGGAGCGCTACCGAGAGGCGCTGGGTGAACTCACCACCCGCTTCCAGGGAATGCGTGAGGAGTTGGGTGATGAGGATTACGATCGATACCTGTATGCCGTGGGCCGTCCCAACCGCGTGCTCACCCGTTCCATCTTGTCCGGTGGGCCGGCCGAACAGGCCGGGTTGCAACCCGGCGACGCGATCATCTCCTACGCGGGCGAGCGGGTGTTTGACTCGCGCAGCATCGTGACCCTGAGTGGCGCGGGCACCCGCGGCGGCTCCACCCCGATTGAGGTGGAGCGCGATGGTGAGCGCATGTTGTTTTATATTCCCCGAGGCCCGCTCGGCGTCAACATGAACGTGCGCAACGTTCGCCCGGAAGGCTAGAGCCGCCCACGCCCTGGTTCAGTATCCGTCGGTGGGATCGGTTACTTCGTGTTTGTGGGCACCGGTGCATTGATTCGGGCCATATTTACCGCCGTGTCGGCCAATCACCCCGGGAAAAATCCCCATCAGCGCCCACAAACCGCTAAACAAGAGGTAGAATCCCGGCAAAATGCACGGGCAACGTTATGTCAGCCGGTGTTTGAGAACTACCCGCGCGGCCTTCTGGTACGTGCACTCCCCCCTAACCCAATGGAATCCAACGGAGACAACGTGAGCATGAAAAAGCAGTATCTGAAGTCGCGGCCGATCTGTAAGGTCACCTTCCGTCTGCCGAGCGAGACGGCCGCCGGCGCAGAAAGCGCGGCTGTGGTTGGTGAATTTAATCAGTGGAGCGATGAGCAGCACCCGATGACGCGACTGAAAAACGGCAGCTTTAAAGTCACCATCGATCTCGAGCAGGGGCATGAATACCAGTTCAGATACCTGCTGGACGGGCGCGTTTGGGAAAATGACGACGCCGCAGATGCCTATCTGCCCAGCGGCATTGCCGGCGCAGAAAACAGCGTGGTGCGAGTTTAGGCTTAGCTCTAGCCGTGGCCGCGCTCTAGGGCGCGACCTGATCGATCGTGATCTGCACCGGCTGAGACTGGCCGGTGCGGAACAGGGCGGAGCCGAATACGTCGCCGCTCTGTGCCACCGGCTGCCCACTCAGGGCAACCCGCGCGACAATCTGCACCTCCTCCACCGAGGAAATGGTGCGCCCAGGCAGCATCGCATCGGCGTCCGACAGGGTGAGCTGCATCGGCAACTCATCGCTGCTGCGACGCGCCACGGCTAATGGCGGGCCACCGCCATTGGGCGTCCGTGCCAGCACAAACAGTACCGAGCCGGCCGGTACCTGGGCCGCGACCGCCTCATCCAGCACGATATCAATAGCGACAGTACCCTTGGTGGCTGCGTCCGTAGTGGCGGCAACGTGTTCGCTTGTTCCGGATCCAGCGGCGGGCCCGTCCGTACCTGTTACCGGCTCCATGCTGACCGGGCCCTGCCCCATCTGTTCGCGAGCGACACCGATCCGCTCGGTGAGCACCCGTCGAATGTCGTCCCGCTCCGGCTCGACTTTGCTTAGTAGGTTCTCCCAATGGCCGACCGCCACCGGCCACTGCTCGCGTTGGTACGCCAGCAGACCGCCGTACCACAACGCTTTGGGGTTATCGGGCGCGAGCGCCAGGGCCTTCTCAATCAATGTGCCGCCCTCACCCTGCAGGGATTGCGGGTTACTCATGAACAGGCTCTCGGCGTAGTCAATCAGCGATTGGATGTCCTCATCGCCGGTCATGCTATGCACTTGCTGGTACGCAATGGCCGCGCCGGGATAGTCCCGGAGTTCAAGTTTTGAGCGTCCGAGCAGACGCCACTCCTCCACCGTACCGCCCTGGCTCATCAGGCGCTGCTCCAGCTGGGAGACCATCTCAACGACCTCACCCGGCGGCTGCGGTGCGCGGGCCTGTTGGCGAATCTGCTCCACCGGCAACCACGGCCAGTTGCTCCAGGTGGCGTACAAAAAACCCGCCACAATGGGCACGCCCAGGATGATAAACAACGCGCTGGGCAACGCCCGCTCTGATTCACGCTCCGCGGCGCCGGCCGCAGGGGCTGCGCGGCGCAACAGTGGGAAGGCCACCAGCACCACGGCAATGAGTGCCATTACGCCAGCGGCGAACAGAAAACTCCCGTCAGGCTCGTTCATGGCGTCCGGTGCCCGCCCGGATTGTGACTGTCCGCATGATCGCCACCTTGATCTTGCTCGGGCGCGCCGTCTTCAAACAATTCCTCGTCCTCTATCTCCATCCCACTGCGGCGCGTGACTACGCGTACGATGATTACCAGCCCCAACGCCAACAAGAGGCCGGGCGCCAGCCACAACAACCAGGTACGCGGGGCGAACGGTGGTCGGTAGCGCACAAAATCGCCGTAGCGCGCGACCATGAAATCCAGAATCTCCTGATCCGAACGGCCCGCATCCAGCATCTCACGCACCTCGCGGCGAAGATCCTGCGCCAGCGTGGCACTGGAGTCAGCAATGGTCTGATTCTGGCACACCAGGCAGCGCAACTCATCGGTCAGCTTTTCGTAACGCGCCTGCATCACCGGGTCTTCATAGCGCTCACTGGGATCGATCGCATGGGCGGGTGTAAGCAGCAACATCGCCAACCCGATCAGTAGCAGCATTGCAGGTATTTTCGCCAGCCCCTGCGTGAGGGCCCGGGTCAGCCAACCCGTCAGCTCGTGAGTCATCCTGCGGGCCGTCAGGTTGTGCGCATGCCACCCTCTTGTAACTGCGGGCAAACCGGTACTCGAGCTGTCAGGAGCACTCAAGACCCCGCTCCGGAGGCAGAAATTAGCGGTAGAAAATCCTGCTCCCAGGCCTGCATGGTGATGGGCCCGATGTGTTTGTGCCTGACGATGCCTGCCGCATCAATCAGGAACGTTTCCGGCGCCCCGTAGATGCCCCAGTCAATCGCCACCCGCCCTTCAGCGTCCACGGCAGTCGCCGCGTAGGGATTGCCAAGCTGGCCGAGCCAGCGGCGGGCCGCCACCGGATCGTCCTTCCAGTTCAGGCCAATAATCGGCACCTCGGTGCTGGCAGCGATGGTGAGCAGTGCCTCGTGTTCAGCACGACAACCCACGCACCAGGTCGCCCACACGTTCAGCAGGGCCATACCGCCACGCATATTCTCGTTACTCACCGTCTCGCTGGCGTCGGCCAGCGCCGGTAACGAAAACACCGGTGCCGGCTTGCCGATTAGCGGCGATGGAATACGTGATGGGTCAAGGCTCAGACCGCGAAAAAAGAAGATAACCAGCAGGCCAAATAGGCCCGCCGGTAACAGAAATCGCAGCATTAACTTTGCCCCCGCGCCAACGCCGTATCCTCGGCGCGCGCCGCGCTGGTACGCGAGGCGCGGCGATAACGTCGGTCGCTCACGGCCACCACGCCACCAATGGCCATGATCAACGCGCCCAACCAGATAAATCGCACCAGCGGTTTATAATGCACGCGAAGGCTCCAAGCCTCCTTGCCCAGATCATCCCCTAAGGCAACGTACAGATCACGCGCCAGTGAGGGCGCGATATCAGATTCGGTCATTGGATTTTTCTGTACCCGATACACGCGTTTTTCCGGGTACAAACGCGTGTGCTCATCGCCGTTCGCATCACGCACAATCACCGTTGCGCCGATCGCTTCGTAGTTCGCGCCGCTGCGCGGTTCAACGCCGTCGAATTCAAAGTGGTAGCCCGCAAGCTCAATCGAATCGCCACGCTTCATGGCCACATCTTCTTCCAGGCTATACGCACTTACGATGGTCACACCCAGAATAAACACGCCCAGCCCGAAATGGGCAATGCTCATACCCAGCACCGAGGCGGGAATACCCGACAAGCGACCGCGTAAGCGAAAGCGCCGCCACGGCTCGATCAGTGATGAGAGCATCACCCAGCCGCCGCAAAACACGGCAACAACGCTTAGCAGCGACAGGCGCCCGTATGACAGTGGCAACGCCACAGCAATCACCAGCGCCAGCACCGCGGCACCGCGCACGCGTACCGCCACCTCGGCCTGCTTGGCGCGCTTCCACGCGACGTGCATGCCGATAGCGACCAACATAATCAGCGGAATCATGGGAATTAGGAACGCCACAGCAAAATACGGGACGCCGACAGAAATTTTCCCCATCCCCAGCGCATCCAGAAACAGGGGATACAGCGTGCCCAGCAAAATCAGCATGGCGGCGATAACCAACAGCACATTGTTGGCCAGCAAAAATGTCTCACGGGAAAATGCCTTGAACCCCTTATCGTTGCCCATGCTGGGCGCCCGCCAAGCGTACAGGGCTAACGCGGAACCGATGGTCACAACCAGAAACATCAGGATGAAAAATCCGCGTTCCGGATCAGTGGCAAATGCGTGTACCGACACCAGCACGCCGGAGCGTACCAGGAACGTGCCCAGCAGACTCAGCGAGAATGCCGACACCGCCAGTAGCAACGTCCAGCTCTTAAACAGCTCGCGTTTCTCCGTGACGGCGAGCGAGTGAATCAGCGCCGTCCCGACCAGCCAGGGCATAAAGGAAGCGTTCTCTACGGGATCCCAGAACCACCATCCACCCCAGCCTAACTCGTAGTACGCCCACCAGCTGCCCAGCGCAATACCAACAGTCAGGAATGCCCATGCAACCGTGGTCCAGGGGCGCGTCCAACGTGCCCATTTAGCATCCAGATGCCCTTCCAGCATGGCGGCGATCGCAAACGCGAAGGCCACCGAGAAGCCCACGTAGCCCAGGTACAACATGGGTGGGTGAATAGCCAGACCAAAGTCTTGCAGCAGCGGGTTAAGATCGCGCCCATCCAACGGCATGGGAATCAGTCGCTCGAACGGATTGGAGGTGCCCAGGGTAAACAGCAGGAAGCCGACACTCAGCAAGCCCAGCACGCCAATCACACGGCTGGCGAAACGCGGCGGCAGACTGGTGCTTAGCGCACATACCGCCACCGTCCATACTGACAGCACCAACGCCCACAGCAGCAAGGAGCCTTCGTGCGCCCCCCAAACTGCGGCCACCTTGTACATAGTGGGTAGTTCGGTATTGGAGTTCATCGCCACGTACAGCACTGAAAAATCGTCGCGCAAAAAGGACGCCGTCAGACAAGCGAAAGACAGTGCGACAAACACAAACTGGCCGCTGGCTGCGGGACGTACCGCCGCCATCCAGCGACGCGAGCCAAGGTGCGCGCCTAGCAAGCCAAACACCCCCTGCGCCAGCGCCAGACACAGCGCCAGGATCACCGCGAAGTGGCCCAACTCGGCGATCACTGCCCGCCTCCGTAGCCGTCGCTGACTGTCTCGCCTTTCTCGTTGTGCACTTTCTTCAGCGTGTCGGCGATTTCCGGCGGCATGTACTCTTCATCGTGCTTGGCCAGAACCTCGTCGGCAACAAAGATGCCCTGCCCGTTCATGCGGCCGCGGGCGATAATGCCCTGCCCTTCACGAAATAGGTCGGGCAACAGCCCCGAGTAGGCAACTTGCACCGTCTCGGCGTTATCGGTCAGCGCAAATTTGACTTCCAGTGAGCCCGGTTCTCGCTGCACGCTGCCATCGATCACCATGCCCCCTAAGCGAAAGGCACGATCGCCGGGCAGTTCACCCGCAAGCACTTGGCTGGGACTTAAGAAGAACAACATGTTTTGCTGGAAGGCTTTGACGGTAAATGTGACCGCCACCGCCACACCCGCGACGACCAGGCCTACCACCCACATCCGCTGTTTTTGTCTAGGCGTCATGATTTTGCTCCTGCGCGTGTGCCCGACGCGCCAGTTGACGCAACACCGCACTCTGTTCGCGGCGCGCGGCGATGATGTTGATCGCCATCACAACCGCGGTGATAGCAAAGCTGCTCCACACATAAGCACCGTAGCCGTCCATGTCCAAGAATTCGCTCACGTTCTTGCTCCAATTATGTCGTGTTCCAACCACCGCTCGCTAATGCTGGCCGGGTGCGCCGGCACGCAGCGTCTACGCGCTGCTTACCAGATCCTTTACCCAGCGCTTGTTGCGCTCGCGACGCAGCACCTCGCTGCGCACACGCATCAGCAACAGCGCCACATAATAAAGGGTGAAGCCCAACGCCATGAGCAACAATGGAACCAGCATGCGTGCATCGATGGCTGGCGCCGCCATCCGGGTGACGGTCGGCCCCTGGTGCAGAGTATTCCACCATTCTACCGAATAATGAATGATCGGGATGTTCACGACCCCGATCAGTGCCAGCACCGCGCTGGCCCGATCGGCGCGATTGATGTCATCAAACGCTGAGCGCAGGGCGATGAAACCAACAAACAAGAACAGCAGTAACAGTTCTGATGTTAGCCGGCCATCCCACACCCACCAGGTGCCCCACATCGGCTTGCCCCAGATAGATCCGGTGACCAGCGCAAGAAAGGTAAATGATGCCCCCAGCGCCGCGCTGCTGGCGGCAACGGCAAACGCCAGCTTAATCCGCCAGATGAGACCGATCGCCGCGCTCAACGCCATGTTCACGTAGATGAACATCGACATCCAGGCCGCCGGCACGTGCACGTAAATAATCCGAAAGCCGTCGCCCATCTCATCATCGGGCGGGGCCACAAACAGCCCGCCGTACACCCCGGCAGCGATGAGAACAAACGCAAGCCAGGCGAACCACGGCTGCATGCTGCCGGCGAGGCGGTAAAAATACGGCGGCGAGCCAAGCTTATGAAAAAATTTCCACATGGTTAAGCTGATATTCCCGGAGCGTAAGGTTGATCGTCGCCACTGACGGCGTTAGAACGAATCCTAACCAGTGCAGGGGCTGGTTGGAAGTAATCAAGTCAATAAAACAGTGCCGCCGCAGCGGCTAAATAGTTCAATCCAGATGGATCTTAAGCGCCGCAGCCGCCGCAAAGGGCGCAGTGACCATCGAAAAGGCCAGCACCGCCGCCAACAAATACAAGGCGCCGCTCGGTGACTGGCCAGCCGAGGCCAGCTCTGTGGCCCGAGCGCCGAAGATCAATGTTGGCACGACCAGGGGCAGAATCAGGATCGCCATCAACACGCCCGCCCGGTGCAGACTCACGGTCAGCGCGGCCCCCACGCCACCCAGCAAACTTAGCACCGGTGTGCCCAACAGCAGCGACAGCATGAGCACGCCGATGGCATCTGGCGGCAGATACAGGGCGGCGGCGGCTAATGGGCTGATGAGCACGAGCGGAAGCCCGGTGAGCACCCAGTGCGCCAGCAGTTTGGCCATCACCATCAGCCACAAGGGGTGAGGCTGCAGCGCCAGCTGCTCCAGGCTCCCGTCTTCAAAATCATCCCGGAACACCGATTCCTGCGCCAACAGCATCGACAGCAGCGCGGCTACCCAAAGCACACCGGGTGCCAGGCGGCCAAGCAACTGCGGGCTGGGCTCCAGCGATAAGGGAAACAATACCGTGACGACAGCAAAGAACATCAGCGGATTGAACACGGCGCTCCAGCGTCGGACGGCGAGTGCAAAGTCGCGCCTGAGCATGCGTAAGAAGGCCGCGGGCACGCCGGTCTGCTGCCTCATACCAGGGCCAGCTCGGTCACCGGGTGGCGAATCTGCAGCGGATGGTGTGAAGTTACAATGGCGAGCCCATCCTTCGCCAGGTGTTGGTCCAGCAGCTGGTGCCCCCACTGCCGGCCATCGACGTCCAGATTGGAAAACGGCTCATCCAGAATCCACAGCGGCGTGTGACTAAGCGCAGTGCGCGCCAGCGCCACCCGACGGCGTTGCCCAGCGGACAGTGAGCGCACCGGCAAGTCCACCGCATGGCTCAGGCCCAGTCCGACCAGGAAGTCCTGCACTTCGGGCGCCGCCACCTTGCGCCGTAAGGCAATCGCGAAGCAGACGTTCTCAAGCGCGGTGAGGTCGCCCTTCAGGCCGTCTCGATGACCAAGAAAGCTCAGCGCGTCGTGAAATCCAAGCCGATCTTCATCGAGCGAGGCACCGTTCCAGGTAATTTCGCCGTCTTCCGGAGGGCTGAGCCCACACAGCACCCGCAACAGGCTGGTCTTACCAATCCCGTTAGGACCGACCACGTGAAGTGCCTGGCCCGGCTGAACGCTCAGACTCAGGTTGCTGAACAGTCGTTTATCGCCGCGCCAGAACTCTAGGCCATTCGCGTGTAGCCCGCTGATAACCCTCTCCCGTATTCCCTGGGGCGGCTTATATCGAGTTTACTCGTGAAAATCCAGCGACCCGGCCGGGGTGCGGGGCACCAAGTGGGGAGAGCGTGAGGGTTGCATTGAACGGGCAGGCGGTGCCACGGGCGGCGCCCAGTGGCGATGCACGACGATGCTAATCACAACCGCGTACGCCACCAGAAGAATAAAGACCAGGCCTGCGATGATGATATCGAGTCGGGATTGGGCGTAACCGGTGACCAGCAGATCGCCGGCCAACACGGTGAGCGCGGTGATGACGGTCGCACAAGTGCCCCGTGGCCATCGCCTCGATGCCTTACCAAAAGCCATACCAACGCCCCCTGACTTATCCGCTCCTCGTTTCAAGCAACGCAGCGGGTGTGGCGACCGTTGACAGGGTTATTCCTGGACGCGTAGTTCCTCCGGCACATTGAGCTTGCGGCTGCGCCAGTATTTGGTGCCAGAAATATCCGCCTGAAGCATCAGCCCTGCATCGGTCAACTGATAAACGGCCACGCCGTTGGTAAAATTAGCTTCTGCATTCAACCCCTTACGGCCGGCCACCGCGTTCGCCGAAGCGCTAGCATCCCAGCCCTTGGTGACAAAATCATCATACGCACGGCTGTCGGCGAATAGAAAAACTAACTGCATCACCTGCCCGCCCAGACCAAGCGTTAGCCCGCCCGTGCCCATGTGC
>CBDUQI010000107.1:0-19359 GCA_965369325.1 uncultured Gammaproteobacteria bacterium | reverse complement strand
TGGGTATTGAAGAGTTCGACGAAGGAATGGTCGAGGAGTTGCGCAACCGTGCGCGAGATGTGCTGATTACCCAGGCGATCGCCCAGGAAGAGCAGATGGAAGGCGCAGAGCCTGCCGAAGATCTGCTGGGGCTGGCGGGGATGGATAAGGCACTGGCCTTCAAGTTGGCCGCGCAAGGGGTCGTTACACGCGACGATCTGGCGGATCTTGCGGTGGACGATCTGGAAGATATCGAAGAGCTGGATCAGGAGAAGGCGGCCGAGCTGATTATGGCGGCACGCGCGCATTGGTTCGAAGAAGCGGAAGAGCAGGGCTAGCATCCCAAGGAGCGACGCATGGGTGATGTGACAGTCACACAGTTTGCCGAAGAGGTTAATGTGCCAGTCGAGCGCCTGTTGAGTCAGCTCGGAGAGGCGGGTATTTCCGCAAAACAGGCCAACGACCTGATAAGCGATGACGACAAAATGGCGTTGCTGAGTTTTATGCGTCGCAAGCACGGCGGCGAAGGCGATAACGCGCAGCCGAAGAAAATTGTGCTGCGGCGTAAATCGCAGAGTGAATTGCGTTTGGCCTCCAACCAGGGGCGTACTCGCACGGTAAACGTGGAGGTTCGCAAAAAGCGTACCTACATCAACCGTGAAGTGCTGCAGCAGCAGGCGCAGGCGGAGCAGGATAAGCTGCGTGAAGAAGCGCAGAAAGCGCAGAATGAGATTGATGCGGCGGAGCGCGAGCAGCAGCAAAAAGTGGACGAAGAGCGCATGCAGCGCGAGGCCGAGGAAGCGCGCTTGCGCAACGCGGCCGAAGCTGAGGAGGCTGAGCGCCTAAAAGCCGCCGAAGATGCGGAGCGTCAGGCTGAGCAGCAGCGTGAACAGGCCGAGCAAGACGCCCGTCGGGCGCAGGAGCTGGCACGCAAGCAGGCTGAAGCCGAAGCTCGTAAGCGTGAAGATGAGAAGCGCCAGCAACAGCAACAGAAACAAAAGCGCGCTCAGCCGGGTGGCCAGCGCAAAGGTCAGGGGCAACAATTGCACGTGTCACAAGGCGCGGGCGGCAAGCGGCGCAAGAAAAAAGCACGCCGACGTCCAGTGTCGGTATCCGTTGGCACCCAGCATGGGTTTGAGCGTCCAACCGAGCCGCTGGTGCGTGAAGTCGCTATTCCCGAAACCATTACGGTCGGCGAGCTGGCACAACGGATGGCAGTGAAGGCCGCTGAGGTGATCCGCCAGCTAATGGGCATGGGCACCATGGCGACCATAAATCAGTCGCTGGATCAGGACACCGCAGTGCTTGTGGTTGAAGAGATGGGCCACACCGCCAAGCTGATTCGCGAAGATCAGATTGAGGATCAGGTGATTGAGGCTGCTGCGCAGGGCGGCGGTGAGCAAGTTTCGCGTCCGCCGGTAGTCACCATCATGGGCCATGTTGATCACGGCAAGACCTCATTGCTTGATTACATTCGTCGCACCAAAGTCACCGAAGGTGAGGCGGGTGGCATTACCCAGCACATTGGTGCTTATCATGTCGAAACGGACAAGGGCGTCGTCAGCTTTTTGGATACGCCCGGACACGCGGCGTTTACTGCAATGCGTGCCCGTGGTGCGCAGGTCACCGATATCGTGATCCTGGTGGTCGCGGCCGACGACGGTGTTATGCCGCAGACGGTTGAAGCGGTGCAGCACGCTGCGGCGGCGCAAGTGCCGGTGATCGTGGCCGTTAACAAGATGGATAAGGCTGAAGCGGATCCGGAACGGGTGAAACAGGAACTGAGTCAGCACAACGTGATACCTGAAGACTGGGGTGGCGAAACGCAGTTTGTGCCGGTCTCTGCCCTGACAGGCGATGGCGTGGATGCCCTGCTTGAGGCGATTTTGCTGCAAGCCGAGGTGCTGGAGCTTAAGGCGGTGACGGACGGGCCTGCCAGTGGTGTCGTGATCGAGTCCAGCCTTGAAAAAGGCCGCGGTGCGGTCGCGACGGTGCTGGTGTCTCGCGGCACGCTGCGCCAGGGGGATGCCATCCTGGCCGGCCAGGAGTTCGGTCGGGTACGTGCCATGTTTGATGAGGCCGGTCAGCCACTGAAGGAGGCCACGCCGTCATATCCGGCCGTGGTGCTGGGGCTGTCGGGCACGCCGAATGCGGGCGATGACTTCAACGTCTTGGAGGACGAGCGCAAGGCCCGCGAAGTGGCCGAGTACCGTGCCGACAAACAGCGCGATAGCAAACTCAAGCGCAAAGCGGCGGCCAGCCTTGATGACTTTATGAACCGCATGGCCGATGGCGATGTGTCCAAACTTGCGGTCGTAATCAAGGCCGACGTGCAAGGCAGCGCCGAGGCACTGGGCGAGGCGTTAACCTCGCTGTCCAACGACGAGGTGGCGGTGAATGTTGTCTCCAACGGCGTCGGCGGTATTAACGAGTCCGACGTCAATCTAGCGGCGGCATCCAACGCGGTGATGATCGGGTTTAACGTGCGGGCCGACGGCAGCGCACGTAATGCGATCAAAGACAAAGGCGTGGAGCTGCGCTATCACAGCGTGATCTACGAGGTGATTGATCAGGTCAAGGCAGCCCTGAGTGGCATGCTGTCGCCGGAAATCAAGGAAGAGATTGTCGGGCTGGCGGAAGTGCGCGATGTCTTCCGCTCACCCAAGTTCGGCAACGTTGCGGGCTGTATGATCACCGAGGGTTACGTCAAGCGTAATCTGCCGATTCGTGTTCTTCGCGACAACGTTGTGATCTACGAGGGCGAACTGGAATCACTGCGTCGCTTTAAAGATGACGTGACTGATGTGCGCTCCGGCACCGAGTGCGGCATCGGCGTGCGTAATTACAACGACGTAAAACCCGGCGACCAGATTGAGTGCTTTGAACGCAAAGAGGTGGCACGCACTTTGTAGTGCGTGTTGCCGAGCCCCGTGGCCAGAGACTTCAAGCGCACCCAGCGTCTGGGCGGGCAGATCAAACGAGTGCTGAGCGACTTGATTAGTCGCGAGCTACGCGATCCACGCATGGGGTTTGTTACCGTGACCGACGTTGAAGTCACGCGCGATTTGAGTTTGGCGCGCGTGTACTACAGTGTCCTGAATCCAGAATCAGATCTGGAAGGCACCCGCGAGGGGCTGGCCTCCGCCTCGGGCTTTTTGCGTACATCGCTCGGGCGTGCTTTGGTGGTGCGCAACACCCCGCAGCTGAGATTTATCTACGACGAGAGCAACGAGCGGGCAGCGCGTATCGACGCGCTGGTGTCCTGCGGACTGCCTGGCGCATCGACGCGCACTGCCGCCGAGGCCGAGCAGATGCCGGCGGCGGATGAATCCTCACCTGCCGAAGACGAGCAATAGCCCATGGGCGCCCGCAGATCACGACAGCGCGGGCGCGCCGTGAACGGCGTGCTGTTGCTCGACAAACCCATCGGCATGAGTTCTAACCAGGCCCTGCAACAGGTCAAGCGTTTGTTCGAGGCGCGTAAGGCCGGGCACACTGGCAGTCTGGACCCGTTGGCCAGCGGCTTGTTACCCGTTTGTTTCGGCCATGCGACCAAGCTTTCTGCATTCCTGTTGGACGCGGATAAGCGCTATGAGGTGACTTGCCGCTTAGGCCAGCGTACCGATACCGGCGATGCTGAGGGCAAGGTGGTGGCCGAATCGGACCCCTCGCACGTCAGCGAGGCGACGCTGCGCAAGGCGATCGAGGGCTTTAGAGGGCCGATTGAACAGCTTCCGCCGATGTACTCAGCGCTCAAGCACAACGGCCAGCGACTGTACAAACTGGCCCGCGAGGGCATCGAAGTTGAGCGCAAGCCGCGCCCGGTGACCATCCACGGGTTGGAACTGATTGAACTCAAGCACGAGTACGCGAGTATGCAGGTGCACTGCTCCAAGGGCACTTACGTGCGCACCCTGGTGGAGGATATTGCCGCCACTTTAGGAACCCATGCGTTTGTGACCGCGTTGCGCCGTACCGCTGCGGGCCCGTATGGCGCCCGTCAGGAAGGTGGCGAGGCCGATCGCCTTGAGGGGGATGTTCCGGCGCCGGATCTGCTCACGATGACGGGGCTGGAGGCACTAAAGGCGAGGGCCGAGCAGGACGGGCAGGACGGGTTGGATGCGCTGCTGCTGCCCGTGGACAGCGCCATCGCCCAGTGGCCACCGGTAAAATTACGGCCGGAGAGTGCCCAGTACCTCAAAAACGGCCAGCCAGTGCTGGTTCCACAGGCGCCGAGCGAGGGCTGGGTACGCCTTTACGAGGAAGATTCCAGCTTCCTGGGGATGGGCAGAATCACTGAAGATGGGCGAGTAGCGCCCAAGAGGCTATTTCAACACTAAAAACCATTGAAAAAGGTGTTGATTTTCCTTGTTGCGATGCGGACACGGGGCTAGAATACCGCCCCAAGATTTAAGGGTTAAAGGTAAGACGACATGTCGCTGACTACTGAAGATAAGTCGAAGATTGTTTCTGACTACGGAGCCACCGCCAATGACACCGGCTCCACCGAAGTGCAAGTTGCGCTGCTTTCCGCGCGCATCAACGATCTTTCCAGCCACTTTGGCGATCACAAGAAAGATCATCACTCCCGACGCGGCTTGCTGCGCATGGTGAATCAGCGACGCAAGTTGCTTGATTACCTCAAGCGCATCTCGCCAAGCCGCTATCAGGATCTGATCTCCCGTCTCGGTTTGCGTCGCTAAGCAATCACCCCGAGAACGACACCTCATACTTCAGCCCGGTTTGGTCATCCATCCACGGGCTTTCACTGCACAGGTAAACCAGCGTGACAGTAGCAAGCAAATCATTCGAGTTTGGTCAGCACACCGTGACCATCGAGACGGGCGAAATTGCCCGCCAGGCCGACGGCGCCGTATTAGTCAGTATGGCGGACACCGTTGTGCTGGTGACCGCAGTTGGCGTCAAGACGGCCCAACCCGGTCGCAGCTTTTTTCCTCTGACGGTTAACTATCAGGAAAAAACCTACGCCGCAGGGCGTATTCCTGGCGGCTTCTTTAAGCGAGAAGGCCGTCCGACCGAGAAAGAAACACTCACCTGCCGCCTGATTGATCGCCCGATCCGTCCGCTGTTCCCGAAGGGCTTCCGCAACGAAGTCCAGGTGATCGCCACCGTCATGTCGATGAACGTCGACGTGGATCCGGATATCCCCGCACTGATTGGCGCCTCCGCGGCGCTGGGTATCTCAGGCATGCCGTTCGCCGGGCCGATTGCTGCTGCGCGCGTAGGCTACAAGGATGGTGAGTACATTTTGAACCCGACCAACTCGCAGTTGGTCGACAGCCAGCTGGATCTGGTCGTCGCCGGTACCGAAGGCGCTGTGCTGATGGTGGAATCAGAAGCTGATCGGCTGTCTGAAGACACCATGCTGGGTGCAGTGATGTTTGGTCACGAGCACATGCAGGTGGCGATCAAGGCTATCTCCGAATTGGTGGCCGAAGTGGGCAAGCCGGCCTGGGAAGTCGCGCCGATCGAGAAGGACGAGGCGCTGAGCAGCGCTGTCGCCGAACTGGCAAAAGACGGTTTGCTTAACGCTTACCAGGAAGTCGATAAAATGGCGCGCCGCGATCTGCTGGGCGCTGTTAAGAAGGCCGTCGTGGCTGAGTTGGCCGAAGGCGCTGAGCCGCGTTTTGACGAAGAAAAGGTCAAGGGCGAAGTCAGTGCAATGGAAAAGGCGCTGGTACGTGGGCGCATACTGGCGGGCGAGAAGCGCATCGATGGCCGCGACACCGACACAGTGCGGGCGATTAACGTACGCGTCGGTACCCTGCCGCGAACGCACGGCTCTGCCTTGTTCACGCGCGGTGAGACACAGGCGATTGTGACCACTACGCTGGGCACCGGTCGTGACGCGCAGATTATCGATGCGCTGGAAGGCGAGCGTAAAGAGCCTTTCATGCTGCATTACAACTTTCCTCCCTACTGCGTGGGCGAGGCGGGCTTTATGTCCGGGCCCAAACGTCGTGAGATTGGCCACGGCAAACTAGCGCGACGCGGTGTGCAGGCCGTGATGCCGAACATGGACGACTTCCCCTACGTGATTCGCGTAGTGTCGGAAATCACCGAGTCCAACGGCTCAAGCTCAATGGCCTCAGTGTGTGGTACCAGCCTTGCACTGATGGACGCAGGTGTGCCGATTGCTGCACCTGTTGCCGGTATTGCGATGGGGCTGATCAAAGAAGAGGGTGCGTACGAAGTACTGACCGATATTCTGGGCGATGAGGATCATCTGGGCGACATGGACTTCAAGGTGGCCGGTACGGAAGACGGCATTACCGCGTTGCAAATGGACATCAAGATCGACGGCATTACTCGTGAGATCATGAGCAAAGCGCTGGATCAGGCCAAGCAGGGCCGTTTGTTTATCCTGGGTGAGATGAACAAAGTGATTGATGCGCCGCGCGAGCAGATGTCCGAGTGGGCACCCACTATCTTCACCTTCAAGATCGATCCTGAGAAGATCCGCGACGTGATCGGCAAGGGCGGTGCAGTGATCCGCAGCATTACCGAGGAAACCGGTACTCAAATCGACATCGACAACGACGGTACGATCAAAATCGCGTCAGTCGACGGTGCCTCCGGCAAGGAAGCGCAGCGTCGGATTCGCGAGATTACTGCCGAGGTTGAAGTAGGCAAGATTTATGAAGGCAAGGTGGCCCGTTTGATGGACTTCGGCGCCTTCGTGAACATCCTGCCCGGCAAGGACGGCCTGGTGCACATCTCGCAGATTTCCGAAGAGCGGGTTGAGCAGGTTAGCGATAAACTGAACCTCGGCGATGTCATTCGCGTGAAGGTGCTGGAGGTTGATCGTCAGGGCCGCATTCGTCTGAGTATGCGGAATCTGGACGACGCATAAGCCAGGCGCGCCAGCGCTTACGCTGGGCTAAGAAATAAAACGGCCTGCCTCTCCAATGAGGGGCAGGCCGTTTTTCATGCAGGGCCCGCCGCAATGGGGCAGCATCTTTGTTCGTCAATGGTGAGGTTGTCTGGCGCGCCGGGTAGCCGCTAGCCGCCTCGGCCAAAACGGTGGTACCGCGTTCTTTCTGAAAAGCGCAGAGGCGGAATTCAGCGAGCTGTTACCGGGCTTGCGTTAACTTATCGTTTGCAGCTTTGGGCTAGGGTGGCAGGTGTGCGGTAGCAGGCATTCGCGCATGTGCTGCACGATACGTTGGTCCATCCAGCTGTACAGACCCAGCGCGCGTGAGTAATCGACAAACCCCACATGGCCGCCGTGGTCGCTTAACTGCATTTCAATGCAGTCCGACAGCATGTCTTGCGTGGGGATGCCGTTTGTGGCCAAGAACGGGTCATCGCGTGCGTGAATAAGCAGCGTTGGGCAGTCGATCTGGCTCAGGAACTGGTTGCTGCTGCTGCGCGAGTAATAGTCTTCGACGCCGTCGAAGCCGTGCAATGGAGCTGTCACCAGATCATCAAATTCAAAGAAGTCGCTCGCGCGCAACGCGGCGTTGAAATCGAACGGCGCACTTTGCGCCTCGAATTTGGCGCTGATGGTCGTTTTCATCCGACGTAGCAGTAGGTTGCGGTAAAAGCGCGATCCTGATCGTGAGATCGCAATGGCCGCATTGCGCAGATCAAACGGGACCGACACGGCGACCGCGCACTTAAGCGGGGTGAAGGACGACATCTCGCCCAGATACTTCAACAGCATGTTGCCGCCAAGCGAATAACCCACCGCCGCCAGCGGGCGATTAGGGAAGCGATCGACCAGCGACTGCACAAAGGCAGCAAGATCACCCGTCTCACCCGCGTGATAGCCGCGCGTCTTTAGATTCGCCAGCCCACCACAACCGCGCGCATGTAGCACCACGCTGGCGCAGCCGATATCGTTCAGCGCAGCCATAATCGCCCGTGCGTAGCGTGAGTCCACCGAGCCCTCCAGCCCGTGTAACACGATGACCAATGGGCCCTGCGCATCGGCATCTGCCCAACTGGTTCGCACTTTGTCCCCATCCGGCAGCTCAAATACCTCCTCAGACAGTGTGAGTAGCCGAAGACGGCGCAAGCGGCTGTTAGGCAGTACCGTTTGCAGATGGCGCCCCGCAAGCCAGGAGGGCGGCTTAAACGCAGAGTCAGTCATTATCATTAGGATGTGTCGCGAGCCTCGTCAGCGGGCATTGTTGTTGTTTTGTTCGCGCATAAAAATTGGCCTCCTGAAATCCAGGAGGCCAAAGTGGAGCCGACTTTGCGGCTCATCAAAGGGGATGCAGCATTTCTGACGCATCGCAACACAAGTTGCAGTCCTAACATACCGAGTCGCCAGTAGTTATGTCAAGTGTTTGTCACCATTTAGCGACACCGCCGTAAAGCAACCTATTCCAGGCGTGCGCTTCACTGGCTCGCCTGCGCAAGGCGCAAGGGGGCTCGACACGCTAAAAGTCGGTGCTTCGGTTCGTCCTGGTCGCCTCAGGAGTTTTCTTTTTCGCTACTGCTCGTGGTGTCTTCGTAATCGCGGCGACGTCCGGTGGACAGGTCTTCGTTAGCCGTCGTGAACGCTTTCACAACTTCGTCCTGCACCGATTTCCAACGTTGGTAGTTCTTTACCGCGATGTTGGTCACCATGTTGACTGGGTCGACCCCGACGACATCCTTTATCCGCTCACCCAGTTGCTGGTTCTGGCTGACGAACATTTTCAGGCTCTGGTCCATATAGCTTGACACCAGCCCCTGCATCGCACCGCCGTAAGAGCGGATTACCTGGGACAAAAAGTCGCGGCTGAATATGGGGTCACCTTCGGCTTCCTGCTCGCTGATGACTTGCAGCAGAATGCTGTGGGTAATGTCCATCTGGGATTTTTTGTCGATGACGACAAAATCAACCCGATCCAGGACCAAGCGCCGTATGTCCGCCAATGTGATGTAACGGCTCTCTTCGGTGTCATACAAGCGACGGTTCGGATACTTTTTAATGATTCTCGATTCGCTCATGCCTTCAATCCTCCTGGGCACGCACGGTCTGATGCCCATCAGGCGATAACGACTGTTGATCTCATATCTTAGATCAGAAAACACGAATATACAGTCACTTACGGGATTGACGCAATGCCAAAAGTGAAGGTTATTGTGCACTGCTTAGGCGCACAAAAAAGGAAATGTTGCAGTGGCTCAATAACTTGCAGGCGCAACCGCTATGGCATTTGGAAAGTGCTTATGTTTGACAAACGCGACAAATCCCAATTCGCCGTGGCCCATTGCAGCAATTCGCGCGGCGCTGCGCCGCAAATTTGCGCTGGCGGTGGATGTGATAGCGCGGTCAACACGCCGGCCAGTGTGGCGGGATCGCCAAGTTGATCAACGGCTGTGGCGCCGTGTTGCTTGCTCAGCTTTTGGCCGGCCGCATTGGTGGCCACCGGAATGTGCGCATAGCTAGGGGTTGGCAGGCCCAGGCGGCGCTGTAGATAGATTTGGCTTGGCGAGGACGTCAGCAGGTCCACGCCGCGCACAATCTGGGTGATTTGTTGATCTGCATCGTCAACCACCACGGCGATATGGTAGGCGAACAGCCCGTCGCGTCGCTGCAGCACAATGTCACCGGAGGTGACAGCTAGGTCCTGTGCAAGTGACCCTTGGAGCTGGTCATTCAGGGTGACAGTTCCCGCCTCCACCCGAAGGCGCGCCGCGGCTGGCCCAGTTGGGGGCATCACGCGTACGCGACAGGTGCCAGGGTAGACAAAACCGCCATCGGCCGAGCGGACTGCGGTTGCGGCAATGCGGGCGCGTGAACAGTCGCAGCGGTAGACGCGCCCTTGCCCCTGCAATTGCTCCAGGGCTGAACGGTAATGCTGGGTACGTTCGCTTTGCCTGACGACCGCGCCATCCCAGGTTAGCCCGTAGGCCTCCAGGCAGCGCAGCATGCCATCTGCCGCGCCGGGTAGCACGCGCGGGCGATCGAGGTCTTCAATCCGCAGAAGCCATGTCCCGCCCTGGTTGCGCGCTTGCAGCCAGCTTGCGGTGGCTGCCATGAGCGAACCGAAATGCAATGGCCCGGTGGGTGAGGGCGCGAACCGTCCGACATAGGGGAGCGTCGATGGGCGGTTCTCGTGCAGAGCTAGCCCATCTGCCGTTCGCGAATCTCATCCAGAGTTTTGCAGTCGATGCACAGGCTGGCGGTCGGGCGGGCTTCCAGGCGGCGAATGCCGATCTCGATTCCGCAGGTCTCGCAATAGCCGTAGTCGCCCAGGTCCACCAACGCGATCGCCTCGTTGATTTTCTTAATCAACTTGCGCTCGCGGTCGCGGGTGCGCAGTTCTAGTCCGAACTCTGATTCCTGCGTCGCCCGATCATTTGGGTCTGGGAAGTTGGCGGCCTCGTCCTTCATGTGATGGACGGTGCGATCTACTTCCTGCATCAGTTCAGTACGCCATGCCATCAGAATCTCACGATAATGGTTCTTCTGGTCGTCGTTCATGTACTGCTCGCCCTTGGATACCGTGTAAGGGGTAATACCCCCAATCAGTAATTGGCCGGGCTTCGGTGGAGGAGGAGCGACCGCCAGGCTGGGCTTTGAGGGCTTACGCTTGGTCGCCTTGCCGGGCGTGGCCGCCGCAACGGCCTTGCGAACCGGACCTTTCTTGCTCACGGCTTTTTTAACAGTAGCCTTTTTCGCCACTGCTTTTTTAGCTGGAGCCTTCTTGGTCACGACTTTTTTCGCGGTTGCCTTTTTCGCCACCTTCTTGGCAGCGGCCTTTTTGGCAGGCGCTTTTTTCGCGGTGGCCTTTTTGGCCGTGGTCTTCTTGGCTGCTGCTGACAACTTAGTACTCCGCTTGGACACTATCTTGCGTTTTGCACTGGTTTTTTTCACATTGGATTTGGCTTTAGCAGCGCCCTTTGGGCCGGCTGCCGATGCCTTCTTTGTTGGCGGCACAGCTTCCCTCCAATGATCCAAAAGCCGGGCATTATATAGCGGAAGACCGCCCGGCGCATCTGTGATCCGTTTGGAGAATATGGCATTTTGTCGCGCGGCCTTCAATTATGGGGCAGGGCGCTGGCCAGGATTCTACACGGTTCCTGAAAGATTATGTAAATCAGATGGTTAGTGGGCTCGCGTGCGCGCAGGTTGGCCTATGGCGGTCAACCTCTAAGCGGCCGGAGTGGCCGCTGCCAAGGGCAATCAGGGCAGTGTGACGGGGGTGGGGGGTATCCAGCCTGGCGCACGATGCTCGGCCACGACGGTTGTGTAAATCCCACCCCGAACGTTAAATTCTGCGGTAATTCGCATGAAACGGGGGCTGACGGCCGCCACTAGGTCATCCAGAATCTGATTGGTTAGCGCTTCATGAAAGCCGCCTTCCTCGCGGAATGACCACATATACAATTTGAGCGATTTTAGCTCCACACAGAGCGCGTCGGGTACGTAGTCGATAAACAGCGTGGCGAAATCTGGCTGACCGGTTTTCGGGCAGAGACAAGTGAACTCAGGAACCTTAATTCGGATGGTATAATCCCGCGCCGAATTCGGGTTGGGGAAAGTCTCCAGATTCTTAGAGGGCTGGGTAGGTCCCTGGGGACGATTCGATTCGCTATCCATCTTGGCCTTTGCTCAATGACTAACCACGGGTTGGCTACTGTCGGCAGCGCCTGGCGCCTGCCTGAGTAGCCCGGAATGATACAGACGATTGTCGTCTTAGACGAGGAACACGATATCTACTCGCAAGGAATATGCTCTCGATGCGCTTGAGCAAAATCAAATTAGCCGGTTTCAAATCATTTGTTGATCCGACCACGATTCACTTCCCGACCAATCTCACTGGCGTGGTGGGCCCTAATGGTTGCGGCAAGTCTAATGTCATCGACGCGGTACGCTGGGTGATGGGGGAGAGCTCAGCCAAAAATCTGCGGGGTGATTCGCTGGCGGACGTGATTTTCAATGGATCGCGCGGGCGCAAGCCTGTGGGCGTGGCCTCGATCGAACTGATCTTTGACAATGCCGACGGCGCTATCGGCGGGGCGTACGCGCAGTTTGGCGAGGTGTCGATCAAACGTAACCTGGCGCGGGACGGGATTTCTACCTACTTCATCAACGGCTCGCGCTGCCGGCGACGTGACATTACAAATATCTTCCTCGGAACGGGCCTTGGGCCGCGCAGCTACGCCATTGTCGAGCAGGGCATGGTGTCGCGCCTGATCGAAGCCAAGCCCGAGGATATGCGGGTGTATCTGGAAGAGGCTGCCGGCATCTCCAAATACAAAGACAAACGACGCGAGACGGAAAACCGCATTCGCCATACTCGCGAGAACCTTGAGCGGCTGACTGACGTTCGCGATGAGGTAGACAAACAGCTCAAGCACTTGCAACGCCAATCGCGAATGGCCGAAAAGTACAAAGAGCATAAAACATCTGAGCGCCGTCTTGAGGCGGAACTGTTGGCGCTGCGCATGCGCGAGCTGGAGCACCAGCTCGAGGGCAGCGAGAAGGTGCTGACGCAGAAGCAGATGCAGGTGGATGCCGCGATAGCAGAGCAACGTGAGATCGAGGCACAGATTGAAAAGGCGCGCGCCGGGCAATCTGAAAAGCAGTCTGCCCTTACTGCGGTGCAAGAGCAGTTTTACCGTCACGGCGCCGAGGTGGCCCGTCTGGAGCAGAGTATTCAGCACGCGCGAGAATTGCGCGACCGTCAAAGCAAAGAGCTGGCGCGTCTGTTGGCGACTCAGACCGAGGTGGCCAACGATATCCAGCGCGATCGGGAGCAGTTGGATGAGATCAGCACCAACCTAAATGAACTCACGCCGGCGCTGGATGCGGCGCGCGAGGCCCAGGCGCTGTCCTCGCAGACGCTGCAAGCCGCGCAGGGTGGGTTGGACGACTGGCGTGAACGTTGGGAGCAGTGGACAGAACAGTTCAATGCCGCGCAGCAGAAGATCAGTGTCGAGCAGGCTCGGCTGATCGAGCTGCATAAGCAATCCGAGAACATTGAGCGTCAGTACGCCAAAGTGGTGGAGACGCGGTCGGCGCTGTCGCCGGACGAGTTGCAAGCTGAGCTTGGCCTGGCGAGCGCCGCGCAGGAAACCGCCGGCACGCGCATGCAGGCCTCGCAGCGCCACCTGAATGCGAGCACCGAACGCCTGGCGGCGTTGCGCGAGCAGGATAGTCAGTTGACGCAAAAACTGGATGCGGCCAAAAGCGAGCTGCAGACCCTTACCGGGCGCACCGCCTCGCTCGAGGCCCTGCAGCAGGCAGCTCTGGGTGAAAGCAAGGATGGCGTCGTGTCCTGGTTGCGGGGCAGCGGTTTGGGTGAGCAGCCGCGATTGGCCCAGGCGCTGGTGGTTCAGCGCGGCTGGGAGCAAGCCGTTGAGACCGTGCTTGGCAGCTACCTGGAGGCGGTGTGCGTTGACGGCATCGATGCGTATCTGGATTCGCTCGGCAGGTTAAGTGACGGCTCAGTCACGCTGTATGAGCACCGGCCCGCCACGGTTCACACCGACAACGTAGGGTTGGCGTCGCTCGCCAGCAAGCTCAGTGGCAAGTTGGTGCCTGAATCATTGTTGAGTGGGGTGTTTGCGGCCGATACGCTCACCGAGGCATTGGGTGTGCGTGATCGCTTGGCGCCCGGGCAGTCGATCGTGACCGGCGATGGCGTTTGGTTGTCCGGCGACTGGCTGCGGGTGAGTCGCGGTGAGGACGAGCATGCGGGCGTGATTGCCCGGGAAGGGGAGTTGCGCGATTTGCGCGCGTCGGCGGAGCAGGCGCAGCAGCTAACCGCCGACCTACAGCGTCAGCAGAGTGATGTGCGTGAGGCATCGGCATCGCTGGAAAGTGAGCGTGAAGCCCTGCAGGGCGAAGCCAACGCAGCACATGGCGAGCACGCACGTTCCCGCTCGCGCTGCGAGGCGTTGGCGGCGCGGATGGAAACCCTGAGCCAGCAGATTGGTGCACTGGATTCCGACCGAAGCGAGCTTGAGGTTCAACAACGAACGCTGGGTGAGGCGATTGCGCGCGCTGAGGAGATGGTCGAGACCGGCGAGATGGAATTGGAGGGCTTTCGTAGTCGCGGCAGCTCGTTGCGCGAGGCGCGCGAACGACTGGAAGAGGAGCTGGATCAGGCGCGCGAGGCCGCAGAGAAGGATCGGGAGAACGCTCAGGCCATTGCGATCCAGGCGGAGTCGCGCAAGTCGGCCCGCGAATCCTTGCAGAGTGCCTTGGCCCGATTGGAGGATCAGGTCTCGCAATACGCTGGGCGTACGCAGGAGTTGCGCACACAGGTTGAAACCGCCGCGAGGCCTATTCAGGAGCAGGAACAAGCGCTGGAAACGCAATTGCGAGAGCGGGTGGACATCGAGGCGCAACTGACCGCGCGTCGCGACGAGCTGCAGGCGGCCGAGGCCGGCTGGCGCCAGTTGGACGAGCAGCGTGCGGGGCGCGAACGCGCAGTAAACGGCGCCCGCGAGCAACTGGACGGGGTCCGCCTGAAGATGCAGGAGACCAAGACCCGCTACACGACGTTCGCAGAGCAGTTTGAGGGCCACGACGCGAACTACGCGCAGGTGTGCGAAGGTCTGCCCGAGCAGGCAGACACAGGCGCCTGGGAAGCGGAGCTTGAGAAAGTGGCCAAACGCATTGCGCGGTTGGGCCCGATTAACCTGGCAGCGATTGACGAGTTCCAGGCGCAGGCGGAGCGCAAAGAGTATCTGGATAGCCAGAACAGCGATCTCAGCGAGGCGCTGGAAACGCTGGAAGGGGCGATGCGTAAGATCGACCGCGAAACGCGCACCCGGTTTAAGGAAACATTCGATAAGGTCGATGCCGGGCTTAAGCGCATCTATCCCAAGCTGTTCGGCGGTGGACATGCCTATCTGGAGCTGAGTGAGAACGATTTGCTCAACGCCGGGGTGACGGTGATGGCGCGCCCGCCAGGCAAGCGCAACAGCAGCATCCACCTGTTATCAGGCGGCGAGAAGGCGATGACCGCAGTTGCGTTGATTTTCTCGATTTTCGAGCTGAATCCGGCTCCGTTTTGTATGTTGGACGAGGTGGACGCGCCGCTTGACGATGCCAACGTAGACCGTTTCTGCGCGATCGTGAAGGAAATGTCCGAGCGGGTGCAGTTTGTGGTGATTACCCACAACAAGACCACCATCGAGATGGCGACCCACTTATCTGGGGTAACAATGCAGGAGCCGGGGGTTTCCAGGCTGGTGGCGGTGGATGTGGATGAGGCCGTGCAGCTTGCCGCGATGTGAGTAAGATGGATATTTTACGTTGGATAGTACTTGGCGGCGGCGTATTGGTAATACTTGCCGTCTATCTGTTCAGCCGGCGCGGATCGGCTGATCGGGACGGGGCGTATCGCCGCGAGCCGATGCCTGGCGGGCTGCTGGCCGATGCAAACGAGGCGGAGTCCCCAACGGGGGGGCGGATTGAACCGCGCTTGCAGATGGAGCCATCGTCCGATGGTGAAGCGGATACGCGCCGGAGCGAACCAGAGGCGCTCGCCGGGCGAGCGGGCGAGGCAGATGATTCAATCGAGTTGATTGACGACTTTGAGGATGATCTGGTGGAGCACGAGAGCACGCGGGACCCGATTCCGCAGAAGATCGTGTCACTTCAGTTGATGGGTCGCGATGGCGGTAAGCTGACCGGCAGTATGGTGCGCTCGGCGCTGAACGCGGAAGGGCTTGAGTACGGTACGTACCAGATATTTCATCGCCAGCATCGGGACCAAAACGGTATGGAGTCGGTGTTCAGTGTGGCTAACCTAGTTGAGCCAGGCAGCTTTGATCTGGACATGCTGCCAACCAGCGAGCTGAACGGTCTGTCCATGTTCATGGTATTGCCCGGCCCGCGGCCTGGAGTGGAGGCCTTTGCGGACATGTTGGCCACCGGGCGGCGCCTAGCCACCCAGCTACAGGCAGAGTTAACCGACCAACACGGCTCGACCATGAGTCGTCAGACGGCGGACCATCTGCGCGATTCGATTATCGACTACGAACTCAAAGTCACCCGTTCGCAGGATGGTTTTGCGGACGACGTTATCTAATGAGGGCGCGATGGCCAGCAAACCAACGGCAGCAGCGCTAACTCGCAAAGCACAGACCCTTCGCGCCCAGATCGATCAGCACAATCATGACTACCATGTGCTGGACGAGCCGACGGTGCCGGATGCGGAGTACGATCGGCTGATGCGCGAGCTAGAGGCGCTGGAGGCTCAGCACCCACATCTGGTCAACCCGCAGTCACCCACCCAGCGCGTCGGCAGCCTGCCTATTTCCCAGTTTGAGCAGGTTACTCACGAAGTGCCGATGCTGTCGCTGGCTAACGCGTTTGAGCCGGACGAGCTGCGCGAATTTGTACGTCGTGCCCACGAAAGAATCGAAGTTGATCCTCCCTTCGAATTTACCGCGGAACCCAAACTTGACGGTCTGGCAATCAGCCTGCTGTACGTTGACGGCGAACTGATACGCGCGGCGACGCGCGGCGACGGCAGCACCGGCGAGGATGTGACCCACAACATTCGCACCATGCGTTCTGTGCCACTGAAATTATCCGCAAAAGATGTTCCAAAGCGATTGGAAGTGCGCGGCGAGGTCTACATGCCCAAGGCCGGGTTCGAAGCACTGAACGCGCGGATGCTGGCCGAAAATCAAAAGCCTTTTGTAAACCCGCGTAACGCGGCGGCGGGCAGCCTGCGGCAGCTGGACCCGCAGTTAACCGCACAGCGGCCGCTGACGTTGTTTTGCTATGGCGTCGGCCTGTTTGACGGCCAGTTGCCACAGCGCCATAGCGAGCTGCTCGCCCGACTGGGTGGATGGGGACTGCGGGTATGTCCGGATATCGAACTTGTGCAGGGCGTAGAAGGCTGCCTTGAGTACTATGAGCGCATCGGTGCTCGCCGAGAGGCGCTGCCCTACGAGATTGACGGTGTGGTGTACAAGGTGGATCGCCTGGACTATCAGCAACGTCTGGGTAAGGTGTCGCGCGCGCCGCGCTGGGCGGTCGCGCACAAGTTTCCGGCGCAGGAGGAGATGACGGTGGTGCGCGAGGTGGAGTTTCAGGTCGGGCGCACGGGCGCGCTCACGCCGGTGGCCAGGCTTGATCCGGTGTTTGTGGGTGGTGTAACGGTGGCTAACGCGACGCTGCACAATATCGATGAAATCGCGCGGCAAGATTTGCATGTCGGCGATACAGTGGTTGTGCGGCGAGCGGGCGATGTGATCCCAAAGGTGGTTAGCGTGGTGCTTGATCGCCGTCCAAAGGACGCAAGGGAGATACGCATTCCGCAGCAGTGCCCGGTATGCGAGTCGGACGTGTTGCGAGTAGAGGGTGAGGCTGCATTGCGCTGCACGGCGGGCTTGTTCTGTCCCGCGCAACGCAAGCAGGCGATCCGACACTTTGCCTCACGCCTAGCGATGGATATCGAAGGGCTGGGTGAGAAATTGGTCGACCAGCTAGTTGAGCAGAATTTGGTGGAAACACCTGCAGATCTGTATTCGCTCAATGCGGATCAGCTGAGTGAGCTGGAGCGGATGGGTGAGAAGTCCGCAAGCAATCTGGTGACAGCACTGGAGACGAGCAAACAAACGACGTTCGCGCGATTCTTGTTTGCACTTGGCATCCGCGAAGTAGGCGAGACCACCGCGCACGCGTTGGCTGGGCACTTTAGAATGTTACCGGCGTTACGTGAGGCACAGCCGGAGGATTTGAAGTTGGTGCCGGATGTGGGCCCCATCGTGGCCGAGCATGTTGCAGCGTTTTTCGAAGAGCAGCACAACTGCAAAGTGGTAGATGATCTGGTGCTGGCTGGAGTGGCGTGGCCTCTGCCGCCCGAGCCGGCACCCGTGGATGAAGCGTTTGCCGAGAAGATATTTGTTCTGACCGGCAAGTTAGAAAGTATGGGGCGCACCGAAGCAAAAGCAGACATCCAGGCAAAGGGCGGGCGCGTAACAGGGAGCGTCTCTAAGAAGACGGATTACCTGGTGGCCGGCGCGGATGCAGGGTCCAAGTTGGACAAGGCGGAGAGGTTGGGTGTCACGATACTAACCGAAGCCGAATTAATTGAAATGCTGGGCTAGCACGAGGCCGGATTCGGCCGAAGAGTTCCGGCGTTTGCAGGAAACAAGATGAGTAATGCAATTCACTCAGCGGTAATCCAGGCGTGCCGCAGCTTTATGGTTCCAATAGCGAGGTTCTTGTTACGTCACGGAGTGAGTTACAAGGAGTTCGCGGAAGTTGCCAAATGGGCATTCGTGCATGTGGCGAGCGAAGATTTCGGAACAAAAGGACGCCCCGCAAGCATTTCCCGGATCACCGAGGTGACTCGCATTTCGAGAAGGGGCGTTCAAAGAACCCGTGATGAGTTCGGTGAGTTGACTCTTGACGGGATAGAGCAGGTGAGTAAGGCTGGCCACATTCTAAGTTCTTGGTATCAAGAGGCGGAATACTTGGATGCTTTCGGTAAACCCAGAGCTTTACCTTTGGAAGGCGAGCATGGTTTCGGCGCGTTGACTGCTCAACATGCACCTGGGGTTTCATCAGACGATATTCTTGCCGAGCTTTCCACAAGTGGAGCTGTAACATTTGATAGAGATGCAAAGCTTGTGGTTCCGGAGTCGCGTTACTATGTGCCAAGCCGCTCTGATCCAGAGATTATTAAACGATTCGGCCTTCGGATTAGGGATTTAGCGCAAACGATCTACAGAAATCTGATATCGGAAGACCCATCGGCACGCTGCTTCGAAGCCACAGCCTATTCAACTAAATTGGAGGGGAAATACTACCCGCTCTTTCATCGAGTAGTCGCGGATCAGGGAATAGCTTTTCTGAAGCACATGGACGATTGGTTGTCGGCGCACGAAACAACCGATACAGCAACGCACGATAAGGTTCTCGGCGTAGGGGTCGGAGTTTATCTGTTTGAGGAAATCGAAGGCTCCTGAGTGGGGAGACGTTAGCCTCCCCACCTTAACTATGGGTTGATGGTCAGGTTACCGGACGAGCAGTCGCCCGTTCGGTAACGGGCGGACGCCAGAATATCTCACATGGTCACCTACAGCCGGAAGCGTAAATCCGGTTTCCGAATAGAGCGCAGTAATATCTATCTCAAGCGCTCCCACTGTGACTGTGGATGGAGACGTTGCTCCTACGATCCCTTCGACCGTCAGTGTGCTAGCTCCGGCCACGTATTCGCGTGGCGTTATCCGTTCAGCGTAGATGCTCCCCAGACCGATTATGATACCTTCAATTTCGACGGCTTCAAGAGAGACTCCCGGATCCAAACTCGTGATCGCGATACTGGAAATGTGTACGACTTGCCCGGCAACAATGAGTTGTCTTTTCTCAAGGTCTACGCTGTCTACTGGGCCTGCCAATACCGGAATTCGAGCGGAATCGCCCCCTGAATTATCTGATCC
>CBDUQI010000106.1:0-19427 GCA_965369325.1 uncultured Gammaproteobacteria bacterium | reverse complement strand
GAATACCACCCCCGGTCGAACTTTAGATGCAAAAAACGGTCATCAGTTTCAATAATTTGGCTTTTTAGTCGGGATTCTTTCAAATCCTGGTGGCGCAGCGACGCGCCTGCCCCCAGCGATGCCGCGATAAACGCGCGACACACCGTTGGTATAACCAATACAGGCAGACAATGCCAGCGTTCCGGTCGCGGAAATTTATGGCGAATCGGCGGGTGACGCATATTCACCTGCGTGCCGGACGTTGTACACTCGTTCTGGTTGGCGCACTGCGGCGCGGGCGTGCCATCAATGAGATAAACGAATATAGGCGCTGGAGGGTTTACATGGGGACGACAGCTGTGCGCAAAAGGCCGCTGGCGATGACATCTATGGTGCAACGCAACCGGCAGCAACCGACGGGTGCGCGATCTGGGTTAAAGCGCGTTTTGGCAACGAGCACATTACTGTTGCTGAGCGCGTGCGGCACCACCGGGTTGTCGGTGCAGTCTACTGTGCCCAGGCCGCTGATTGATGCACTCCCCCTGTCTATGGGTGTACTCTACGATTCAGCTTTCCAGGACTACAAGCACACCGAGAGCGTGCTGGATGGACCGGAGTGGAACATCGATTTGGGCGATTCCAACGTCAAGGTGTTTGATGAACTGCTGAGTTCGTCCTTCGAGCAAATCCAGAGAGTGGAGCAGATTCCCCTACCAGGTGCCGGCCTGGACGGATTTATTAAGCCGGTAGTAGAGGAATACGCTTTTCTCACCCCACGCGATGCCGGTGTGGACTTCTACTCGGTCTCCATCCGCTACCGGATCGAGCTCTACGACGCCACCGGGGTGCTGGTGGAGAGTTGGAAAGTGAACGCTTACGGCCGCACCCGATCCAAAGCCTTGAAGGGCAAAGAATCGCTGGCAGATGCTACCCAGGTAGCCATGCGCGATGCCGTCGCAGCACTCTCGATCGGCCTGCAGAAGCGCCCCACCGTGCTGGCACTTATCCCCGAAACCCAGGGTCTTGTGCCCGCAGAGGAGCCACTATGACCACCACCCTGGCCATTGGAGTATCAGGCGCGCGGGCAACGCTGATCGCCAGCACCGTCCTTGCCTGCACACTGAGTGGCTGCGTTACCTCGCGGCTGGAGCAGGCCCGCCAAAGCCCAGCCAGCGGCATCGAGGCGGGCGAAGCGGTGGTGTTACTGACACGCCGCTTCAATAACCAGAAAGAAACCGAAGAGGGCTTCACCGAGTGCGTACGCAGTGCGCTAGCGGGCGGTGCGCGCTCGATGGAAATGCGCAATGAACAGGAGTTTCTGGACGGCATGTTCCCCTGGTTCGAGCCTCGCCACGCGCCTAGCAAAGTCGAAGATCTGCCCAAGTTGCTGTCGATGTCGGGCGTGCCGGAGCGAATCGAGGAATCCGGCGTACGCTACATCGTGTGGCTGGCCGGGGAGACCGAAACCGTAGACGGCGGCGGCAGCCTGTCGTGCAACAGCAGTTTTGGCTGCCTTGGATTTCAGTGGTGGGAGCGGGACTCCAACTACGAAGCCTCCATCTGGGACCTCAAGAACATATCCTCCGCCGGCGTGATTACGGCAGATGTCAACGGCACCTCCTACATGCCGGCGTTTGTGGTCCCTATCCCCATTATCGCGCGCACGCGAGCTGCCGCATGCAAAGGCCTAGCCGGGCAGCTAAAAGAATTTCTGGGGATGACCGAACCGCAGGCTTAGTCGGAGAAGAACACCTGGCGAAGCTGCACACCGGCAGTTTCGGCCGGCACACCATTGACCAGTCGCGGGCGATAACGTGCAGAGCCCACCGCGCGGCGCACCTCGCGTTTGACCCGGTGCGGTGCGTTGGTGGAATCTACCTCGACATCTCTCACCGTGCCCTGCGCGGTGACGGTAAAGAATGCGTCCACGTAGCGGTCGACTTTCTCTTCCGTGGTCCAACGAATGTTCTCGAATTGGCTGGGATGGGGTGGCACATAGCGCAGTCGCGTGGGCACGCCCAGCATTATCTCGGCCCGCTCCAAACTACCAGTCGCATCGACAATCGCCCGCCAGGCACGCGCGTACACCTCCTGTGCGCGTTTGCGCTTGGAGCTCAGCAGATACCAGTCACCTAGCGCAATTAGGTTCTCGCCGTACTCCACCAGATCGACGTTGTCTTCCTGCTTTTCAAATAGCTCGATCGCGCGCAGCAGCGATTTCTCGCCCTCACCGCGACGCGTACCCTGTAGCTGGTAGGTGGCGGCGATACCGCGCAGGGGCGTCACCAGCGACATGTCGTCCAGGCCAAACGCCACCTCCAGAATGCCGATGGCGCGCCGGTACAGCGCGCGCGCGCGCGGATACTGGCCGGTGCGGCGGTACCAGCGGGCCAGTCGGTAGATACCATCGACCACTTCCGCATCTTCTTCGCCGTAACGCCGTTCAAACACCTGCATGGCAAAACGCTGCTCGCGGTCCGCCTCCAGAAAGTCTCGACCGCCCATCAAGGTTTCGGTGAGCGCATCAATGATGGGCACCTGCTCCAAATTCATGATGCCGCTCTCGCGATGAGTAATAAACTTCGCCCGACGCAGATTAGACACTGCCTGTTCGTGATTGCCCGCCTCGCGATAGGCAACTGCACTCTCGGTCAACGGCGGGATCAGGTCATCGCTGAACATGCCATCGCGGCTTTCTACAAGTGCGATCACCTGGTTAAACGCGTCGGCGGCCTTGAGGAACTGCCCATCACCAAAAAGGATGCGCGCCTCAACCTGGGTGGGCAGAATTAGCAGCTCGCTGCTGTCGCCCTCGCTTTCCAGCACCATATCCTGAGCCACCCGCACGGCTTCCAGCGCCTGGCCAATATCGCCCTGGCGAAAAAACTCTTCCGCAGCCTTCAGGGTCGCACGATAGCTGGAAGTAAATACGTTAGTGATCGGCGCCGCATTTTCCACCGTCGGCAGATCCAGCGCCTGCTCGTCCTCAGCGCTGCCAGGTGCGTAGGCCTCGGGGGCGTACTGACTGGCGTCCTCATCGCCGGGGAGCAACCCGCCTTCATCCTCGCCCTCCTGGGCATCGTCGGTCCCAACTCCCGGCTCGGATAAATCGATGGTCGCCGCAGCCTGCTCCTGCGCCGCGCGCTCGCGCAGGACATCCTCTTCACTAAACTCTGCGCTGCTCTGAGCCAACGCGCTCGCGGCGCACAAGCACAGCATCGCGGCCACTGCATGGTGCCCCATGGTCGGGAAATGCCCCGGGAGTCTGGTTATTTTCGCGATCATCGCTACCCGCATACTCTGCCCAATCTGCCCACCTGATTATTCAAGTATCTTCACATATTGTCCCGGAACCGGTTCACCCTCGGGGTACAGCCCGTTGATCAGGCGAATCTCTGCCTCCGCGTGACGACGGTTGCGCGAGGCTGCCACCAATTGTTCCACGGTAGTCGCCTCATCCGCCTTCATCACTCGGATGGTGGCGTGCGCGGATGCGCGACGCTCGGTGCCCGTCATCCGGCGAATCGAGTCGAACGCGCGCATAAAGTCTGCATCGTGGCGGTAAGGGTCGCTTACCGGTTGCACTGCCCCGGCCAGGATGACCGCATCGCGTCCGATGTACACAATACCAAATCGCACGGCTCTTGCGCCAAATGGTGAAGGTGCTCGTAACGCCACGGCGGTAAAGCCTGGGCGCCCACCAACCGAGCGCTCTTCTTCGCGAGTTAACTTGATGTCGGGGCCCAAATAATCGCGCAACATTTCTTTCGGATGCACCTGGATATCGGCAATCTGCTTGGTTACCTGGATCACCGCATCATCGCTGGGGCTGTACATCATGAGCGCTAGCTTGCTCAGCCGCGACTCCCAGTCGGCCGGCCCCTGCACAGCCAGGTTAAGGCCTGCGTGCATCGACTCACCAGTGTCATCCAGCCCGACCGAACCTTTTTTACCGTACGTCAGCCCATCGGTGTAGTGCAGGTAGGTGAAACGATTGTCCGGCTTGACGGAGTCATCGACCAGTTCCTCAGCCTCGGCGATGATTTCCTGCAGCCGCTTGTCTTTCTCCGGGTGGGTGGAGAACAACGCATGATACGAGGGGGCTTGGCGACCATCTTTGGTGGCCACTTCCACCTGAAACTCTTCATGCGATTTGAGTACGCTCACGACGTCGATCATTGCGCGTGGTGAGTACCCGATAGAAGCCAGGTACCTGGCGCCCAGGCGGTCGGCCTCTAGCTCCCGGGTGCGCCCGTAACCGGTTACCACTGTTTCGCCCAAAAAATCCGTGACCAGATTGGCACCGTAGAGGCCGGTTGCCGCCGCTGCGATGGCACTAGCCACACCGGCCATGGTCTGCGTTGTCGCCGATCTGACCGCATGCCGCGCCGTGATATGACCCACCTCGTGCCCCAGCACCGCGGCCAGCTCCGCTTCGCTGCTGAGGTACGCCATCAGCCCACGAGTGATGTAGACATGTCCGCCGAGAAGCGCAAATGCATTGACCAGATCATCATCCAGCACCGTAAAGGTGTACTGCAAATGCGGGCGTTCGCCTGCCGCCGCCACCCGCTGCCCAATGGTGTTCACGTAGTCCTGCAGCGCCGCATCATCCAGCTTCCGGTACTGCTGCAGCGTTTGCTGATGCATTTGCCGGCCGATTTGAATTTCTTTCTCCTCCGACATCAGCACCAAGTTGGGGTTACCGGTGGCGGGATTGACGGCGCAGCCGGACAAACCGGCCAGAATGCCTGTGAGCATCAGCGCGCGCGTTAGCAAAACGTGGCTCGAAAACAGATTTGAGATATCCATAGGAGTCTAAGACCGGTCCGACCGACAAAAGTTGCCCAGCAACGGGGCCTGGGCGCGATCAATCGCCGCCCAGGTTGATAGCGAAAACGATAGCTCCAAGGCTGTTGCGGCACAAGCCCGCCGTCGACAACACCCCCTTTATTTGTGCGACGCAGCAAAGCTAAGCCCTTATGGTGCTCCCACGCCGCCATTTCCGCAGCCCCGGCCAGGCGGCCGCCGTGGGGCAGCCACGGACGCTTCAATGCCTCCTGGCACTTGAAATCCGGCCGCCGCGGTAACACATTGATTCGATGTCTGAGCAGATCACCCTCACACCGCTGCCCTGCCCTTCGCCCGCCAAGTGTATGGAACACGCATTGGTACTGCATGCGCTCGGCATCGACTACGAATTTGCGCGGGACGGGCAGACCCCGCTGCTGCTGGTGCCGAGTGCGCAAGCCGCCTGGGCGCGCGAGCAAATCGATCTGTACGAGCTGGAAAATCGTCCGCGTCCAATGGCCGACGCTGGCAAGGCTAAATTCGATGCCACCACCGCCGTGTTTGGCTACATCGGCGTGCTGCTGCTCAGTGCATGGTTTCAAACCTACTCCCACACCGACTGGTACGCCGCGGGTCGCCTGCAGGGCGCACTGGTAGCCGATGGGCAATGGTGGCGGGTGTTTACCGCGCTGACACTGCATCTGGATTTACCGCACCTGATAGGCAATCTGATTTTCGGCACGCTGTTTATCCTGGTGGCTGCACAGGCACTGGGCCCCGGCGTGGCGCTGCTCAGCGTGTTACTCGGCGGTGCGGCGGGCAATGCCCTGAATGTTGTGATCCAGCCCCCAACCCACGCGGCTGTAGGCGCATCAACCGCAGTGTTCGCGGCGTTGGGCATACTGTCGGTATTTTTCTTCGGCCAGCGCTTGGCTCAGAGGGAGGATGAGCGCTGGCCGTATCGTTGGGGCCCGGTCATCGGTGGCGTTACCTTGCTCGCATTTTTGGGTGTCGGCGGTGAGCGCACCGATATTATGGCGCATGTCACTGGCTTTTTATGCGGTGGGCTGCTTGGGCTGATGTGGGGTAAGCTGGAGCGGGCCGAACGCATGTTGGCGATCCCGCAAACAGTTTTCGGTGCCATTGCGCTGGGGCTCTTATGCACCGCCTGGGCAGTCGGATTGGCTTCTTATCACTCGCAGCTGCTGCCAAGTTAATTTTATGAGTTCAAAAATCTCTTTCCACGGTGGCGCCGGCACCGTTACCGGCTCACGCCACCTGCTGGAAACCGGCAAGACCAAAGTACTGGTGGATGCTGGGCTGTTTCAGGGCTTGAAGAAACTGCGCAAACTCAACTGGCAGCCTACGCTGTTCAAACCCGCTGAAATTTCGCATCTGATGCTCACCCACACGCACATCGATCATGCCGGTTATCTGCCCCGCTTGGTGCGTGACGGGCTGAACTGCCCCGTGCACTGCACGCCAGCCACGCGGGATCTGGCCAAGCTGCTACTGATGGATTCTGCGCATATTCAGGAAGAGGACGCGCGCTACGCCAACAAGAAAAAGTACAGTAAGCACAAACCCGCGCTGCCGCTGTACACCAGCGACGATGCCGAAGCGGCCATCGCCCTGATGCGCCCCGTGCAGTACGCGCAGTGGCTGGATCTGGGACCTGGTGTGCGCGGGCGGTTCCTGAACATGGGCCACATTCTTGGCTCGGCCATGGTGCAGATTAAAGTAGATACCCCTGACGGCGAAAAATGCGTGGTCTTCAGTGGCGATGTCGGCCGTTACGATGTACCGCTGCATTCCGATCCCGACCCAATGCCCGAGTGCGACGCCCTAGTGATTGAGTCCACCTATGGCAACCGAGAGCATGAACATGAACCGGTGGCCGATCAGATTGAAAAGTCCGTCGCGCCGACACTGGCCCGCGGCGGCACAGTACTGATTCCGGCATTTGCGGTCGGGCGCGCGCAGTCCATTACACTGATGCTGCGCGAGTTAATCAACGAGGGGCGCCTGCCCGATGTGCCTATCCACATCGATTCGCCAATGGCCGTGGACGCCACCCGCCTGTACACCAAATACCTGCAGGACCTGTCGCTGGACGCCGACCTGGTGGAAGATGGCCGCTCGCGCCTGTTCCCCAACAATGTGCACTTTCATCGCAGCGTGCACGAGAGCAAGGCGCTAAACCGAATGGACGGTCCGCGCATTGTCATTTCGGCAAGCGGCATGCTCACGGCAGGGCGCGTACTGCATCACCTAAAGCGGTTACTTCCGGACAAGAAAAACCTCATTATGTTGGTGGGCTACCAGGCATCCGGCACCCGTGGCCGCGCCATGATGGAAGGCGCAAAAACAGTACGCATGCATGGCGAGGATGTGCCGGTGGTGGCGCAGTTCCAGCCGCTTGGCGGGCTATCCGCGCACGCAGATCGTGCAGAGCTGTTGCGCTGGGTGAACAGCGCCGGGGTCGCGCCTAAGCAGATATTTATCACCCACGGCGAGCGTGGCTCCGCGGAGGCATTTGCGCAGCTATTGCACGAGCAGGTGGGCTCGCAATGCCTGGTGCCGGCACAGGGCGACAGCCATCGGGTGTTTAGTCTTTAGAATCCGCGCAGCGGCAGTGCGCTCGAACGCTGTAACCAGTTATCCGCCGGCCAGCGGGCGCCCGCCTCGCGCAAATGCAACGAGTACGCATGACGAGACTGATCGCTGTGATTGGGGCCGGACCCGTGCGGCAGCCGTCCATGCAGCACAATCACGCTGCCCGCCGCAACCGGCAACGGCACCTGGGTATCCGGCCACGGCGTGTCATCCAGCATCTCCATCCGCGCGGCAACGGTGCCCTCGCCCTCATCAGCGCCGGTCGCAACACTGGCATACGCCGCCCGAAAGCGTTTTCGCAGCGGCCCCTTATGCCCACCCGGCGCCGCGTACAGACAACCGTTATGCAGCGTAGCATCCTCAATCGCCACCCATAAGCCAATACAAGTTTCCGGCTGCGAATACAGGAAGGTCGAGTCCTGATGCAACGACACTTCGCCGCCTATTCGCGGCTGTTTGAAGATGTACATGGATTGCACCAGTACCGGCGCGCTCAGGCCCAGCGAGCGGCTCAGGCGAGCGAGCCTGGGATCGCGCGAGAACGTGTCAAATACCGGATCAACATCGTGCAATGCATGACCGATTTTGTTGACCGCCTGCCATCGCTCGCAGCGCAGCCTGCCTTGGGCGTCGGTCGCATCCTGCTCCAGGAACATACTGATCGCCTCGGCCGAGGCCGCCAGATGGGCATCGGCCGTCGCGCTGTTGCCCACATCGGCAAACCGCACCCGCTCATCCTCCGGGTCCCAGGCCTGCACCAATGCCTCCGCCCGCTGGCGTAGCACGCGGCACTGCGCCAACGGAAAAAAATTCTCCAGCAACAATACCCCCTGCTCGGACCAGGATTGGACAGCAGCATCGGACAATCCGCCATCAAGCGTTTCGAAGCGCGGCAGGGCCATCGACGATGGGCGAAGATGACTCACGAGCGCAACTTCTCCAATTCCTCAATACTCCGGGGCCAGTCTTTCTTAAGCAGACGCGACAACGCGCGATCCGCCAGCAACTTGCCACCGGTCTGACATCGCGGGCAATAGTTGGTCTCGTTGCTTGCGTAGCGAATGCGCTGGACGCTGGTCTCGCACACCGGGCAGGGCTGACCAAAGCGCCCATGCACCGCCATCTGCGGCCGGAACGCGGTCACTTTGAGCGGAAACTTGTCGCCCGCGTGCTCAATCAACCGTGCCGCCCATGTTTGCAGCACCTGCAGTACCGCATCGAACAACGCCGCCACCTGCGCGTCGTTAAGCCGGCTGGTGAGCTGTACTGGGGAAAGGCGCGCCGCATGAAGGATCTCATCCGAGTACGCGTTGCCGATGCCGCTGAACAGGCGTGGATCGGTCAGCGCGCGCTTAAGCGTGTGATTGGCGCTTTGCAAACGCTCGGCGAACTGCGCCAGCGTGGCTTCGGTGACTTCAAGTCCGCCGGGGTCGTGTGCCTGTAACGCCACCTCGCCTTGCACCGCGTACAACGAGGCGCGGCGCTTGGTGCCTGCCTCAGTCAATTGAAGCGCACCCTGCGAAAATTCAAACTGTGCCAATACCCGCTTTGCGAGCTTGGTGGACGGTGTATCTTTCCACTGCAAGCGACCGGCGATCATCAAATGCAAGACCAACGCATACTCATCTTCCAACAAGAATACGATGCGCTTGCCGTAGCGCGCCAGGCCCATCACCCTACGTTCGCAACATTCGCTGAGCGGTGGTTGCACCGAGCGCAGCAAAAACGGGCTGTTAATGCGCACGCCATTGAGCGTGCTGCCCTGAACCCGCGGGCGCAGTGCATGCAGATACAATTCGATATCGGGAAATTCGGGCATCGCCCCAGTATAGCCAACCCACGCGGTAGCGTGGCAATCAAGCCGTGCGATACCCAGACGGTAGGATCCGACGCGAGCGCGGCGGATGGATCAAGCCGCGTGTCTCCCGTCAGTTGGGACTCACCAAGCAGATGCGGTCAATCGCGCGAGCGCCGGGCATGCCGTTTGCGCCGTCGCTTACTCCCCTTCCCTTCGCCGGAAGGGGAGTTACCGGAATTATCCAGAATGCCACCCCATTGCTCCTTGTGTGCAATCTCGGCTTGCGATTGAATCGCAGAGTGCCGGTTGGACAGCAACAATGAGGAAGGCGAGCACACGCGCGCGCGAATCAGCCCCAGATCTCTGGCCGCGTCAAAAACACTGGGATACCAACTGGACCAGTTGGGTAGCAGTTTTTCCACTTCTTGACGCAAACTCATATGCGATGCCTGAGGTATCTCGCGCGCGTGTACAGCGCTTGGATTACGGTGCGGGTGACCAGTCGCCAACCGGCACCAGTTTCGGGCCAACCCGGCCACACTGGCACTCGTCCAGACCTTCGTGCAGATCACCTACGCGATACCACAACACCACATCCTCAGCATCGGTAGATTCGCCGTTGATGTAGTTGTTCAACTGCGCCTGGCAGCTATTGGCATTGTCGTCCTCTTCGGTATCGCGGGCAGCGGTGACCCAATAGTCCCCATGCGCAAACGGAATCGGATCGAACGCGGTGGCTTTCAGGTCCTGATCCAGCGCCCCGGGCACCAGGCGATAGCCACGCCCGGTAACACCGTCGGTCACACGCCAGGACTCGACATCGCCCACATAACCGCCAGCCTCTTCAAGCACAGGCGTTGAACTCAACACCTGGCCACTGGGGCCCGGCGTGCCAAACAGGCTCGCCTTCATTACCGCCAAATCTTCAAAATCAACAGTGCCGTCGCCGGTAAAGTCACCGTCCGGGTCAGTGGAGAAGAACACTACTTTCAACGCCTGCAGATCGGTAAAGTTAATCACGCCATCGTTGTTCAAGTCAGCATCGCATGCGTTGCCGTACCCATCGCTGTCCGTATCGCGCTGATCCGGGTTGGACACATCGATGCAGTTGTCCATGTTGTCGAACACAGCGTCGCTGTCGGTATCGGTACCGGCACTGCCGACGCTCGACTCCAGGTAGATGGTGTCATCACCCGGGCCATTGATATCGAAATCCATGCGCCAGTAGCTGTGGTGGAAGTGCTCGGTGTCGGTACAACCATTGGGCGTCGAGCTGAAACCGAAGTCCGGCTCGAAAGTGCCATCCATGTGGAAAGTGTAGTTCAGCGTATAGCGATACCAGCCGGCAGCGGTATGCGTGGTGAGCGTAAAGCGGTCTGCCTCAGGGTAGGAGGAAACACCTGTGAAATCCCCAACATCCACGTTACACGCGTTGTTAGGATTGCCATCACAAGAGTTGTCAGGCGCACAGTCGCAGGTGGTTTCGGCAGGCAGATCGGTCTCGCAAAAACCGTTGTCGCAACCGCCGAGGTTAATCGCCTCGAACCGCACTTCCTGATCTATCCAGTCGCGAAAGCAACCGCAACCGCCAGGGGCATACTCAACGTTGAGCACGGGCACGTTAAATCGATCAAATACCAGATGCCCGTTGTAACTCACCTCGAACAGCTCAATGCCGGAGCCGTTGGGCACCGGACGGGAAAACCGCGCGCGGCGCATGCACATTTCCCACACGGGGTTGGCCTCGGGCCAGCTGATTAACTGGCTGTTGCTGTAGTTGCTGCAATCCGGCGCCGCCAGCGCTGTCTGGGCAGGGGTCAGCGACATCGCCAGCAGTGCGCTCGTGCTGATCAGGCCAAGCGCCAGAAGTTTGCCTATTTGCTTTGTCATTTTGCTCATTTTCATTGGGCGATCCCCCGATTGCGCGGCGGAATGTAATCGGGCTCAAGGATGCGTCCCGACCGCAGGTCCACCAGCATATGGCGCACCACGTTCTCACCGTCAAACAGGAACATCTGCACACAACGGGTGCCCGCCACACACGGGCCCTCGCCGGTGGCTTGGGTTAAGGTAAACCCGCCATCCAGTTGCAGGCCGCCCTGACGTCGGGCGATCTCACCTACTCCAACATCGGCCAGCACGATCTGGCGCGCACGCTCAATCTCGAGCGGTGAGGGGCTCGGCGCCGAATTCAGTTTTTGCATTGACAGGCGTTTGCCCTGCAAGTCGAAGGTCTCGCGCATCGCGGTACCGGTGTCCCAGTCGTAGGTGGTGCGAAAGCGGCGCTTCTGCTTGCCCTGCGGGGTCTTGACCGCATCGGTCCATTCCGCCAGCACTTGCTTGCCGCTGCGGGCAGGCGCGTCGGCGGATGCCGGTATTGCCAATAAGACCGCCGCAAGCACTACGGCACCTGCACCGGCCCAGGCGCCCCAGCGCCCTTGCCTATCTACCTTCATTGTCTTCCCCTTAATGTGGCGCTTTACGCCCTTTTTGCTGGAGCGTACATGTTAACCGCTGCATCCCGCGACTACCATGCGGGTTAGACAGAAGGCGGTGGAAAGCCCGATAGTCGGTCACCGAGGTTCAACCGGTCTGCACCCGGTCGCGGCCGGCGGATTTGGCCAAGTACAGCGCCTTATCCGCCCGGGCCATCAGTTGCTCACGTGTATCGTCCTCCTCCAGCACGGTGACACCGATAGAGCAGGTAAGGCGGATAGTCTCCTGCTCGTGCGGGATGCTCATGTTGCGCACCTGCTCCAACACCCGGTGTGCCAGGCGGTGCGCCTGCTCACCGGTAGTGTCGAACAGGATCACCACGAACTCCTCGCCACCATAACGCGCCACAAAATCGCTACGGCGCAGAAAGCAACGGTTCAGACAATCGGCAAAATTGACCAGTACGGCATCGCCGGCCGGGTGGCCCCAGGTGTCGTTGATTTTCTTAAATTCATCCAGGTCTAACATAAGCAACGCCAACGGCTGTTGTGAGACCAAGGCAAGATCCACATGCCGCTGCAGGGCTTCGTCAAACGCACCACGATTGTAGACTTTGGTCAGGTCGTCTATCTGGATACGCCGCTGCGCGACCAGCAAATCATCACGCAGGGTGTCCAGCCGCGCACCCATGCTGCGGATGCGCCTGTCATAACGCCCGCGCTGCTGACTTACTGTGTCACGAATTGAGTCGACGATATTGGGTAACTTGTACCGCAGCTTGTCCGGATCGCCGTCGTGTGCAAGTGCCTCCAGCCGCGCGAGACTACTCTTCAGCGTATCGTGCATCTCCGCAGCACTGGTGCTGATCTCGCGCATGCCGTCCACCAGATCCCACACCACTTCTTTGAAACCATCGAAGCGCTGCTCAACGAACCGGTTCTCGGCCTGTCGCCGCTGACGAAAAAACTGGCCTAGGTCTGCCCATGCCCGCTCATCCGGCCCAAGCTGTGCGATCGCCCGCGCACGTGCGGTGGCCTGAGCCTCGAGTGGACCAGCGGTGAGCACATGCATGGCCCAAGCCTCGCAATGCGCGGTGAACTCCTCATGCGCATCCTGGTCGCCAAGCGGGAACCCCTGCTGGCCCATTGTACGAAGACAACCCGCCAGCGTATCCAGCGCGCCCTCCGCCAGCTGCGCCCACATAATGGATTGCTCAGGTGAATCGTCCACGCGTCCGTGCACGCCGTTGGTTTTGGACATACCGGCCCCGGTGAGATTGATCCTTAGGCGTCTGTAGTCGGCCGCACACTGCCAAACTTTAGGTTTTTTCGATAACACCCGCAGATCGGTGGCTCGGGGACAGGCCAGTGAAGGCAGCACTCAGGCGATGCCCGAGTGCTCGGGGATAGCGCCGCGAGCCCGCCGCGGCGGGCGGGCGCCGGCCCACTCAGTTCTTGCTAAACGCCGCGTGGGTATTACTTGGCAGTAGGCTAGACAGCGAGCTAACCGCCGGGCGCACTCGCATGCGGGTGTCTGCCAGAGCATCCAGCAAATCACCGACGGTGCTCGCCGCCTCGATGCTGTGGCGCAGCGGTTGCTCCCGATCCAGTGTGTAGTGGTTGCGCCGACCTTCGCGCTCCCGAGTAAGTACACCGGACTGCTCTAGTTCGGCCACGATGCGCTGTACCGCTCGCTCGGTAATGCCAACCGCTGCAGCCACATCGCGTAGCCGTGCGTTGCGGTCACGCGCCAGACACACCAACACGTGGCCATGGTTGCTGAGATAGGTCCATTGACTCTGCTTCATTTCAGTTGCCTTAGCTTGGGGGACGTAGCACAAAATATAGCCGCCAACCCCACTAGTGTCAATTATTTGTCCTACTAAAACATGTACAAAACATATCCAATTAGACAGGCGATTGATCTTGTTCTGTTTTGTCCGCTTCGGTCACGGTGGGTACCGGCTCCGGTAACCAGATGGATACCACCAGCCCGCCGCTGGCGCCGTGTGACAGGCTCAGGCGCCCGCCATGCGCCTCTACAATCTCGCGACTGAGCGGCAGGCCCAGTCCTGTCCCGCTACGTTTAGTGGAATAAAACGGCAGCAACGCATTGCCCAATACGACTTCGGACATCCCAGCTCCCCGGTCGATCACATCAAGACGCGTCTGACCTGCGACACGTCGAACGCGCAGTTTCACCTCATCCGGCGGCGAGCCGGACTCATGCGCGTTCTTAATCAGGTTAATCAGCACCTGCTCCATTTGTGTCTCATCAAACCAGCCGCTGCCTGGCGGTAAATCGTCAGCCAGATTGAAACTGACTGTCTCATGCAGGCGCTCGACGAACGGCCTCCACAGCACGCTCGCCAGTTGCGGTTGAGGCAACTTGGCAAACTTCGCGTAAGCCTGAATAAACCCTTTCAGATGCGCCGCACGTTCTTCGATGGTGCGAAAGATGGTATCTAGCTTGTCGCTGCCCGACCGGGCGACCAGCCGACGGCCGGAATGGGCCAATGACGACATCGGCGCCAGTGAATTGTTCAACTCGTGGCTGATCACCCGGATCACCTTCTTCCAGGTAGCCACCTCCTGGCGATTGAGCTCGTGTGTGAGACGCTTGAACAGGTACAGATCGTGCTGCTGCGCGTTAAGCGCAAAGCGCCGGTAAGACAGATGGTAGGTATCCGGCTCATTGGCCTCGCCCTCCACCGTAAACAACCCGTCAGTACCGCGACGCACTGCCTCCTGTAGGGCGCTGTCGGCTTTGGACACCAGCGGCCGGAAGGCCATCCCTTCGATCGGGCGTCCAGCCAGAAACAGCTGACGAGCGGCAGCGTTGGCATACAAAATGCGCCCACCGGCATTGGTCAACACCATCGCCAGTGGTGTGCTCTGGATAACCGTGTCCAGCATGAGTTCGCGTTGGTAAAGGGTCTGGCGCTCGTCACGCAGCGAATGGCTCAGATCATTAAACAGGCTAACGAGCTCCTGGCTTTCCTGCGACCCGCTAAGCGCCAGCCCGGCGCTGAAATCCTTATCACGCAATCGCGCCATCCCATCGGCCAGTGCGGAGGCTGTGCGGGCACTGGGTGCCTGCAACCAGTGCGCAACATACAGATAGGGTGGCAACACCGCGAGGCTCGCCAGTGCGACCGACAGCCAGAGAATCTCAACGTGCCGCATCAGCAACGCGGCCAGCACGGCGGCCACGACCACCGCCGCAGCTCCGGCCAGTGCCAACCTCGCCTCTAACGAGATAGCGGGTAACAAAGCGTGCGCTCCCCGATACGCGTCAGCGCCGGGCTATCGGTCATAGCGGGCAGATGCTCACCCCCCTTCCTGACCGCCTTGACTGCGTGGTAGACCAAACTTATCCATCCGTCGGTAAAGCGCCTGACGTGACAGGCCCAACTCGCGGGCAGCATGCGCCACCACGCCACCGTTGCGCTCCAACGCTACCTTAACAGTTTGCGCATCCAGATCGTTTGCCGCGCCGTGGTTGGCGGGGTAGCGCGGGCCAGTGGATGCGGGCAAACCCAATTCGGGCGGCTCAAGTTGCGATTGGGATGCCAGCAGGCAGGCCCGCTGAATACAGTTGGCCAGTTCGCGCACGTTGCCTGGCCAGTCATGCCCCAACAACGCCGACCGCGCCGCAGGTGAGAGAAAATGTTGATCATCCACAAAGTGCTCTGCTAATGGCAGCACATCCTCAATACGATCCGCCAGCGGCGGCACCTGCAACTCAATAAGATTCAGGCGATAAAACAGATCCTCGCGGAACTCGCCGCGCTCAATGGCCGCCGGTAAGTCAGAATTGGTCGCGCTGATCACGCGCACATTCACACGCACCGTCTGGCTGCTGCCCAAGCGCTCAAACTCGCCGGTCTGCAGCACCCGCAATAGCTTGGCCTGCCCTTCGGACGGCAGATTGCCAATCTCGTCCAGAAACAACGTGCCGCCGTCGGCCGCCTCAAACCGTCCCTGGCGTGTCTGACGAGCACCGGTGAACGCACCCGCCTGGGCGCCGAACAGTTCGCTTTCAATTAACTCCGCCGGCAAAGCACCTGCATTGACCTTGACGAATGGCCCGTTCGGGCACGCGGAGTTAGCCTGGATGATCTCTGCCAACTTTTCCTTACCGGCGCCATTCGCGCCCGTAATCAGCACGGGGACATCCGCGTGGGCCACTCGCAAGGCGACACTTAGTAGCTCATGCATCGCGTCGCTTTCGTAGATCAGCCCCTGCAGATCGTACTGACCCGCCAGCCGTTGGCGCGAGGCCAGTCGGCGCGCGGCAAACTGCGCCTGCGAACGCGATGCGGCGCGCAGCTCAATCAGGTTCTGTGCGGTGACCATGAGCTTGTCATCGTCCCACGGCTTGGCCATGTAGTCGGCCGCGCCCGCCTTCACCAAACTAACCGCCGTTTCCAGATGGGTCCATGCGGTGAGCAGGATGATCGGCATATCGGCATCAACTTCACGAATCTGATGAAACAGCGCCACCCCTTCCTCACCGGAAGTGGTGTCACCCGTAAAGTTCATATCCTGGATCACCAAGTCTACCGGGTGCGCGCTCAACGCCGCCAACCCCTCACGCGGCGAACTGGCGCTGTAGGTGGTGATATCGTGCAAGGAGCAAAGCACCTCAAGCGCCGTACATACCGCCTCGTTGTCATCGATAATCAACACCGACGGGTTTGCCGCACTGTCCACCAAGCCCTTCCCTCCGAGTTCCTGACATGCCACGGCATCGAGATGCCATGCGCTGCTCACACCGTGCGCGTTGCCACGGCTGGCGCGATTGCGGCCGCCCGTCGTGCCGGCCCCAGCACCGAGCCCAGGCCCAGCAACCAAAGCCCCATGATGCCAACCGGCAAGTACACCGGGTGCAAGCGTTCCAGCGAATACTCCGTGACCAACCAGTAGTTAAAACCCAGTGTCAGCACCACGCCCAGGGCCACACCGAAGGTGGTGGTGAGCCAATTTTCCAGCAAGAAATACCGCACGATATCGAAACGCCGCGCACCAATCGCCCGCCGCGTGCCAATCTGCTTAGTGCGCTGGCGAACACTGAAGCTGGCCAGCCCGACTATGCCGAGCGAGGTGATCACGATCAACAGCATCACAACACAGGCCAGCACCACGGCCATCGTGCGATCGCCCGTGTAAGAATTACCTGCCAGCTCGGCCATGGTTCTCACCCGGCGAATTACCCGATTGCGATCGATACCGATCAACGTCTCCTCCACCTGTGGCAACAGACTCTGTACCATGCCTGGCTCGGCGCGCACCATATATCGGACCAACGGGCCGGAGGGTAGCTCGGGGGAAATCAGCACATGTTCCAGGTTGTCCCAGTTAATCCAGGCACCGTGCATCTGCTCAATCACACCCACCACTTTAAACGGACGATCCAGCCCATCGTACAGCGTACTGCCCACACCGCCCCCGCCCTGATCGAATGCCGCATCCAGCAGCGCCTGTGTGACCAGCACCCCAGCCACCGGCGGATTCGCATTGGGCTCGCGATAGTTAATTTCCTCGGCCCGGAAACCACGGCCTTCGCTGATAGTTAAGCCCAACGCCTCCACCGCGCCCTCATCCATCGGGTAACGCACAGTCCCAACCGTTGGCGCATCCGGGCCCGTGGCGGTCTTGATCTGATCGCCCCAGCCGCCCCCGCTCAAGGGCACCTGGTGGCTGGCGGTCGCATTGATCACGCCAGGAATCGCGCGCAGCGCAGCTAAATCCCGGCGCGTCATCTGCTCAACATCCGTATCGGGCGCGATGATCCAGTTCTGCGCCACCACGATGTTTTCCATGTCCATGCCCGTGGGGCGATTCATCTTCTCCACCCGCTTGCCGACAATGAACACCGCATTCAGCACCACCGCCAGCGTGAAGGCGATTTGCAGGGCGATCAGCACCGCGCCCGTTTTGTTGCGGGTCAGCGCACTTAGAATTGGACGGATTTCCATCAGCTTCTCCTTAACAACTACTGAGTACGCAAAAACGGCGCGGGGGACATATTGCACACCCGCCAGGTGGGCAGCAGGCCGGCGACCAGGCTGGCGGCAATCGCAATGCCCACGCCGGTCAGCAGCATCTGGGTATCCAGATAAGTAAAGCCCTGCGAACCATCGGACAACAAGCGAATACCCCGCAGGCCTAACCATGCCAGCCCGAGGCCCAGCGCGCCGCCGGTAAGCCCGATAATGCCCACCTCAATAATATGCTGTCGGAAGATGTCCCAACGGCTGGCGCCTAATGCGCGCAGCAAGCTCACCTGTGGCGCCTTGCCGATAAACTTCGCCAGCAACAACCCCACCGTGTTGAACACACACACGGCCAGGAACATGAACGAAAGCCCCAAAAGCACGCGGCTATCATCGCGGACCACGCGTCGGGTTTCCAACCACTCATCAACGTCGGTCAGGCGGTTGTTCAGCGGTCGCTCGAACCGACCCAGTGCTTTTTGCTCACCCACATAGGCATCGATAAAATCCTGATAGTTCTCACGCTGAGCGCGATCGTCCAGCTGCGCCCAGTATTGAACCCACACGCATTCGGATTGAAGAAACGCATCAAAGGTATCGAGCTCCACCCTCTTCCAGCAGTTGACATTACCCATCGATGACAACTCAAGCGCGCGGGTCAGCGAAATGGGGAAGAACAGATCTTCCGCATCGTTAAAGGCACCGTTGTTCACGTCGTAGTACTTGGGCACCGGGTTCCAGTCCGCGATGACTCCCGCCACCCGAAACCGCCGATCGCTAAGCAGGATTTCGCGCCCGACGCTGTCCTCGCCGCCGAACACTTTCTCGTTCGTCTCCCGGCTCAGCACCACCACCTGCTCGCCTCGCTCATCGGCTTTGGCATCCCACGCGCCACCAAACAAAAACGGCACGTCAAATAGCGCGAAAAACCCGGCATCCGTCGCGCGCGCGGTGGTCAGAAACGGATTGATATCCGGTGAGTCTGGCTGCACCACCGCGCTGGCGGTGAACATTGCCGCGTGATGCGTCGGAATGGTGCTCTCACGCAGCGCCATCGCATCGCGCCAGGTCAGCTCCCACGGCGGCAGCCCGGGGAAGTCCTCCTCGTCCCAGCCCTCATCCACATCCCAGCCATCCATCGTCACCGCGAACAGCTGGTCGGATTTGTAAGGAATGGGATTAGCTGACATCAAATGGTAGATACTCAAGGTGGTCATCGACACGCCCACCCCAAGACCAATCGCGCTTACCATTAGAGTGCTGAGCACTGGGGTCTGGCGCAAACTCTGCCAGGCACGTCTAAATTCGTAGGCCAGCATTTCAAACGCTCCCGGCCGCGCCGGCCGCTGGTTCCTGCGCTCGCGCATCCGATGAGAACACCTGCAGGTCATTAATACGCCCGTCCAGCACCTGCACATTGCGATGCGCGCGCCGTGCCAGTTCCGGATCATGCGTCACCATCACGATGGTGGTGCCACTGGCATTAATTTGCTCCAGCATCTCCATCACCTGGCGCGCCATCAATGAGTCCAGATTGCCGGTGGGCTCATCTGCCAGCAAACAGGCAGGCTCGCCCGCCAGCGCGCGGGCAATCGCCACCCGCTGCTGCTGCCCGCCGGATAGTTGCGCCGGCAGGTGCTTGCGCCGCGAGCTCAAGCCCACAAGCTCCAATGCATGATCAATACGACGGGCGCGCTCGCCCCCTTTTAATCCGCGATAGCGCAGCGGCACATCAACGTTATCGAACACATCCAGATCCGGGATCAGATTAAAGCTCTGGAAGATAAACCCGATTTTCCGATTGCGGAT
>CBDUQI010000105.1:0-19443 GCA_965369325.1 uncultured Gammaproteobacteria bacterium | reverse complement strand
GTTCAATGCTGGGAACTGGCTGCGTACGGCGTCGACGTCAAAGCGCTCTTCGGTCATTTTATTATCGTCCTGTTATTGTGAAGCGAAAACGCTAAACGCTTGCAGATACTTTGCCAACCGCTGTTGTGTCGGCTCATCTGTAAGCTCACCTTCCTCATTGAACAGCGCGTGCGCGCCACCCACATACAGGGTGCTGGCGCTGAAGTATTGCATACTGAGATTGCGGAATATTGGCAGCCAGGCGGTTTGCGCGCTGACCGTGCCCTGCCGGCCAGGTGAGGCCCCCAACAATCCCACCGGCTTGTTGGCGAAAACGGCCGATTCTCCGTGCGGCCGCGTTGCCCAGTCGATCGCATTCTTCAGCAGTCCGGGGTAGCCGCCGTTGTACTCAGGCGTGGCAATCAGCAGCCCGTCAGCCTGCGCGATCGCCCGCTTGAAGGCCAGCACAGGTTCTGGCAACCCGCTGGCCGCTTCAAGATCGCCGTCGTAGAACGGAATCTCCCGCAAGTCGGCTAACACCACCTGCACCTGCTCTGGCGCAAGTTGCTGGGCGGCGCGCAGTAACGCGCCGTTATACGATCCGCTGCGCAAACTGCCAGGTATGGCGAGAATTTGCATGTGTTCCCCTAGTGTCACAGCTGGCCGCAGGTGCTCGGGCCTCTCGGGGCGCCGTGCTGCGACACCGTGCAAGAATAACGCACTGGCACCCGGCTTTGTAGCCGACGTTTGCCAGCGCCGGCCAACCGCTGGTGGCACCCCGTGCGGGGAGCCCGCCGTTGGGCGGCTCGTCAGGCTCAGGCGGTGGTGCTTTCGCCCTGGGGGCTTAGAACACTGCGGAGCAACTCTGGGTTTTTCAGGTGCAGGTCGCGCTGCGGGTATGGGATTTCTATCTCGTTGGCCTGAAATTTGTCCCACACGCCGAGCATCACCGCGCTTTTGAGGTTTGAGACGCCCTCGTTGGCGTCGTTAATCCACAGGCGAATTTCCAGATCAACGGCGTTATCGCCGAAACCCTTTAGCAGGCAGCGTGGCGGTGGTCGCGTTAGCACCCGGGGGTGGTCTGTGGCGGCTTCCACGCACAGCTCAATCGCCTGGTGCAGATCGGCGTTGTAGTGCACGCCGATGGGGATTTTCAACCGGACATTGCGGTCGGAGTGAGTCCAGTTCTCCACCCGCTCGGTAATCAGGGTCTCGTTCGGAATCAGATGTTCGACACCGTCACGGGTAATGACCGAGACGTAGCGCCCGCCCAGGGTTTTTACCCAGCCGTAGGTGCCGCCGACTGCCACCACATCGCCCGGCTTAATCGATTTGTCCACCAGCAGAATGACGCCGCTCACCAGATTGCCGATGATTTTCTGCAAACCAAAACCAATACCCAGGCCAACCGCGCCGCCGAAGAAGGCCAGCACGGATAAGTCCAGCCCGACTGCCTGCACCGAGATCAACAGCGCCGCGACGATCAGGCCGATGCGCGAGAGCTTGGCGATCAGCACTTTCAGCGAGGGTGATAGCGTGCTGGCTTTTACCCGGGTATCCACCTGGTTGCCCAGGATTGTCGCGCCCCAGAGCAAAAAGGCCAGTGCGAGCACCGCTTTGAGCACTAGGTAGGGTGAGATGCGCAGATCGCCGAGGGTAATGGCCGTGGAATCAAGTGCGCTCACCGTTGGCCCGAGGAGGTTTAGGATGTTTAGCGCGGCAATGGTCCAGGCGATCCATGCCAGCATGCGGGTCCACAAGGTCTCGCCCGCCAGGCTGGACGCCAGGTGGATGATCAGCCACGCGGTCAGCAAACTGGCGACGATTTTTTGCACCCCAACGGGTTGGCCAAGGCTGGTGACGATGAGAATCGCCAACCATTGCAATGCCAGCCAGTAGATGGAGAGCATCAGATCGTCGAAGATGGCCGTGGCGCGACGGGTGGTGCCGGAATCGCCTTGATGACGCCGCATCCATTTGACGGTGCGGCTGGACAGGGCTAGCGCGATAAAAAACGCTACCCCGATAATCAGCGCCTGGATCAGGCTATCGACCGTGAACACGCTGTTTTGCAGCCACCCAATCAGTTGGTCCTTCCACTGTTGGAGCATTTGCTTGTCAAAGTTCATAGGGTTGGTTCCGTCTCATCCTGCGCTCGGCGGTGAAAACGGCGGTGCCGGGCCCGCCGCCCTTGTTGTGCCTGCAGATTACCAGCCGCAACTGCGCCCGGCGTTCTGTTCATCCAGCCACGCCTGCAATGGCGCGTAGTACCCAAGCATGGCGGTGGCGTCCATCTGCCGCGAGCCGGTCATGACCTCAAGGGCTTCCTGCCAGGGTCGGCTGGCGCCCAGCTGCAACATACCGCGCATTTTCTCCCCTGCCGCTTTGCTGCCATAAATAGAACAGCGATTAAGCGGGCCCTGGTGGCCCGCCGACTCGCACAGCTCGCGATGGAACTGGAACTGCAGCACCGCAGCCAGAAAGTACCGTGTGTAGGGCACGTTCGAAGGCACGTGGTATTTGGCACCCGCATCAAAGAACTGCTCGCCCCGCGCGACGGGCGGTCCGATGCCCTGATAGCGCTCGCGCAGCTCCCACCAGGAGGCGTTGTACTCTTCCGGGCCGATATCGCCGCTAAATACCCGCCAGCGCCACTGATCGACGAGGTAAGCCCAGGGCAGGATGGCAACTTTGTCTAACGCTGATTTCATCAGCAACGCTACGTCGTCCTGGCGCTCGGGAATCTCATCGATAAATCCGATCTGCTGCAGGTAGCGCGGACCTACCGATAACGCGAGCGTATCTCCGATGGCCTCGTGAAAACCGTCGTTAGCCCCGTTGTGGTAGGCAAAGTCCAGATGCCGGTAGGCCAATTGATAGTAGTTGTGGCCCAACTCGTGATGCAGGGTGGAGAAGTCCTCCTCCGTGCGCTGCACACACATCTTCAGGCGCACGTCTTCGTCGTTATCAATGTGCCAGGCGCTGGCGTAGCAATCGACATCCCGATCCTGCGGCCGGGTAAACAGTGAGCGCTGCCAGAAGGTCTGCGGCAACGGGTCGAAGCCCAGGGAGATAAAAAAGTTCTCCGCCGTGCGCGCCATGTTGACCTCGCTCATCCCGCGTTGCTCGATAATCTGCGTAATGTCGAAGGCCTGCTCAGCCTGCCTCAGGCCCATCAGTGGAAACAGGTTGCCCCAGCTTTGCGCCCACATGTTGCCAGTCAAGTGGGCGGGGATCGGGCCTGAAGCCGGCACCACCTCATCGCCATAATGCTCGTTCAGCTTTGCTCGCACATGGCAGTGCAGCGCTTCGTACAGCGGGCGCATTTGCCCGATCAGCCGGTCGAGTTCTGCGGCAAAGTCCTCGGGTGGCATGTCGTAGCCAATGCGCCAGAGCGCACCCGTGTCGGTAAAGCCGAGCTCGCGAGCACCCACGTTGGCCAACGCCATCAGGCGCGCGTAGTCATCGCGATAGCCTACCGATACACCGCGCCAGCCAGTCCAAATCTCCAGCAACTCTTGCGGATCGCGGCTGCTCGCCATGATCTGGTTCATCTGCTCAAAATCCAGGCACTCACCGTCGGCGCGGCAGTAGTTATATGAGGAGTATTGCGCCGGGATTTGCGTGGCGAGTTGGGCCATCTCAACATTGGCGGCCGGATCGGCTGGCGGCGGCAGCACAAACCCCTGCTTCATAAAGCGCAGCTTGCGGGCGGTGTCGTAGTCCAGGTCCAGGTCATCAAAACGCGCGGCGCCGCGTGCCCATTCAAGTTGCTTTACCTGCAGACGCTGGCGCGATAAGGCCACCAGGGCGCTGGTGTCTTCGGTGATGAAGTTGGCCTGCACCCAGCTCAGCTGGCCTAGCTCGTGCCCGATCCCTCGGGCTTCTTTGCTCACGTCCCGCGCCCAGGCGATGGCCGATTCCGGGGTGAGTGCGTTGCTCACGCCGCTCGCATCCCCACGGACCGGTTTGCTGGCCTTGTCGTCGCCGGATGGCTGGCATGCAGCCATTGCGAGCAGCATCGCGCTCACGCATAAGCGCTTGAGATGTTGGGTAAAAGGCATGAGCCCCCCTACAGAACATTAATTTGCTGACGTTTGGCCCCACGGCTAGCGCATTCGCGCAGGTATTAGCAGGGAGCGGCGTACGCCGTTGTGCAGTTACTTTACAGCGGGGGCGGAAAGATGGCACGGGCTAAGCAGGAATTTGCAGATGTGGAAGCTGCCGATCGAGCGCTGATCGAGGCGGCCAGTGGCGGCGAACGTGCGGCGCAGGATGTATTGGCGGCACGCCTGATGCCGGTCGTCCAGGCGCGCGTCGCCCGCCGCCTTTGGCCCATGCGCCGGGCAGATGTGCGCCGCGATGTGGAGGACTACACCCAGGATGTCATGCAGGCGCTATTCGAAGGCAAAGCGGCTTTGTTGCAGCGCTGGGAGGCCGAACGGGGCTTGTCGCTGGATAATTTTGCGGGATTGCTGGCCGAACGCATGGTGATCTCAAAGCTGCGGTCCGGGCGACACAACCCATGGCGCGAGCAAATGGCTGAACCGGCAGATATCGAAGCGGCCGCGGCCAGCGAGTCGGCGCATGAGTGCGGCGGCGAGCCGCCTCGCGAACTGGCTGCTGCCGATTTGCTTCGCGGGTTGTTGGCGCGCCTGCAGGGGGCCGTCTCGCCGCAGGGGTTCAAGCTGTTTGAGCTGATTTTTCTGGCGGATACAGCTGTACCAGAGGTGGTGGCCAGCACCGGCCTGTCAGCCGATGCGGTGTACGCGTGGCGCAGCCGTCTGCGCCGCGTTGCCAAATCGCTTTATCCTGAGCTGACCCTGTCCTGAGTTGTCCTCGCTTGAGTTGCTGCCCAACCGACTCGTTGACGCGCGGGCTTTTTGGTAGGCTGCCCGCCATGCCTGTCTTAAATCTCAGTACTAAAGAACTGCGCACCATCATTATGGTAGTGGCGTTGATTTGGTTGGTGTTTATCGCCGACTGGTTTTTGCCGCTCGAGCAGTTGGGCCTAAAGCCGCGCAGCCTGGGCGGCATTCCCGGTATCCTCGCGATGCCGTTCCTGCATCATGGGCTGGGCCACATTCTGGGTAACAGCGTCCCACTGGTTATTCTGCTGAGTATGCTGGCGCTGAGCGAGGAAGACGCCGGCCCCACCGTGTTAAGCATTATGGTGTTGGGCGGGGTCTTGTTGTGGTTGTTCGGTCGCGCGGCCGTGCACGTCGGGGCCAGTGGTCTAGTGTTTGGTCTGGCCAGCTATCTAATTGTGGCAGGCTATCGATCGCGTACTTTCGTGCGCGTGGCTGTGGCAGGCGTTACGGTGCTGCTCTATGGTGGAACGCTGCTCGGCGGTGTGTTGCCGTTATGGCCTGGCGTGTCCTGGGACGGGCATCTTACCGGCGCGATCGCAGGTGCGGCGGTGGCATTGGTGATGCACGATCGCGCGATGCCGCCCGCCCGCTAAGCATGCCCCGGTCAATTGATCGCCGCGTAGATCAGCCACGCACTTGCGAGCAACGAGACCACTGCGGCGGGCCGAAACGCGCGATTAAAGGCCTTGGCGGACCACTGTGCAAATGCTTGGTGGCGCGCAGGCCCCACCAGCAACAGACCTAGGCCAACCGCCAACAGCACATACCCTGTAATGCAGAACAACCTGGGGTACTGCGTCTGATTGGCGGTGACGACAAAGCCCGCACCAAAGCCCGTACGCGTGAGGATTTCTACTGGGTGGAACCAGGGTTTGTGGCTGAACGCGATAATTGCCTGCGACCACATGCGCGGGCTGGCGATCATCACCAGACTGCAAGCCATCAGCCCGAGCGCGAATAGGACGATCACGTACACCTGCGCTACTGCGCTGGCGGTTGAGAACGATGTGTCACCAGCCAGGCGGCAAAGACAATAATCAGCAGGGCGTCAAAGATAATTGCAACGCCCAGCTGCTGGCCAATATCTTCACGTGCAAACGCTAGTGCGAGCCCGACGAAGATGGCTTTGCTAGCACACGCCAGCGCAAGAATTATCGGGCGGTGAAGTGGATTGAACGCGCCGTAGATCAGCAGTACGCCCACCAGCGTAATCAGTGCCGCCCAGTTGCGTACGACCACCTCGGCGGCGGCGCCTTCACTTTGCAGTCCGTGGCCGAACATTCCGGTGAGGGCTGCTTGAGGGGCCAGCGCAGCGTACAGCATGGTGCAGGTGCCAACGCCTGCGATCAACATGATCCACTTGATATTGTTGTTGAGCCACAGCATGGCCGCATCGTAGCATGCGGCGATTGTAGTGTCCCTGATGGCAATCGCCGGCGCGAACTCTCCGCATCCGGCTTTGCGTTATGATGCCGCCCGATGAGAAGCCTCTATCGAAATGTGCTGGTCTTGCTGCTAAGCGCGGCGCTTGCAAATTGCGCCTCTGGCAAAGCGCAAAAGAAGAGCGTGCCGCCCGAGCAGCGGGTTCTTAACAGCGATCGCATCGAACAGCGTTTCGGATCATTTGGTATTCAGCTTCTGGACAGCCCCGCGACACTTCGGGTGGCCAATCTGTACAGCGCGGACGGGGCGGCGCGGGTGACCCGCACGCTTGCTGTAACCCGTCTGGAAAATGTCACCGCGCACCGGGCGATTTTACTGGCTGATCGCGAGATTCGCGCCGGCGCGTCTATCGGGATTACGTTAAGAGCCCACGGCTGGGAGGTAAACAAGCAGCACAGGATGACGGACCAGTTGCAGCTGCGGCCTGATGTACACAGGCGAGCCGCTACGCTGATGCGTTTGCAGCACGCTCAACCTGTGGCTGTGCATGTTTACGACCTGATCGCTGTTCGTGAGGGACAGCGGTTACACTATGCAAGGATCGCAGAAGTGCATCACCCGGCGTATCTGAGTCCTACGCAACTGCAGGACATATTCGGTACACACGCGCCGGGCGATGCACCCGCTCGCGCGCAGTTGCTCAGTTGGGTGGAACCGGCGTTGCACTAGCGTGCGCCCTCGGCTGCCTCGTAGCTACGCGTACGCTGCGCGCACGCGAGAACTGCGGATGAGTGGTCGCTGGATCGGAAATACGTGGCAATCTCAACAGGTGAGCAAGATATGCAGGCAAGGATGATTGTGCTCAAGAATGATCAACCCGGGCGGGCGCGCAGAGCGTTATGCGCCGCTTTGTCTGGCGCGATGCTGCTCGCTGGCGGATGCGACCGGGTTGGGACTGATGCGGCGGCGCCCGCCGCGCAGGGTGCTAACACCGATCAACACAACGTTACTCCGGCCGACACTGTATTGCGCGGCGGCGTGTTGTATACGGGCGAGCAGAAGGTGCCCGACGCTCAGGCGCTGGCTATTGCCGATGGCACCATCCGGTTCGTGGGGGCAGATGCAGGCCTCGCCGAGTACATTGGGCCACAGACCCGAGTTATCGAATTGGATGGGGCGATGGTGATGGCGGGGATCGTGGATGGGCACATTCACGCGGTACGCGGCGGGTTGAACGCATTGCTGGGGTGCACGTTCGCATTTTCAGCAACGCCGCAGGAGATTCGTGCCCGGGTCGCACAGTGTGTGCAAGAGCAGCCCGATGCGCTTTGGATCCGTGGCGGGCAGTGGGACAGTGGGTTTTTTGAGCGCTTTGATATTCCCTCGCCGCGCGCTTTCCTGGACGAAGTCTCCGAAGACAAAGCGGTTTATCTGGCCGACGACGCCCTGCACAATGCCTGGGTAAACAGCAAGGCTCTGGCGCTCGCCGGCGTTGACCGCGACACACCCGACCCGCCAGGCGGGCGCTACGTGCGAGATGCGCAGGGCAACCCAAATGGCCTGCTGATCGAAACCGCCCCCAAGGCAGTGGCCAGCTTTATTCCGGATTACACGCGTGAGCAGTATCAGGCCGGCGCCGTTGAGTTTGCGCGCATCGCGAATGCGTTCGGCATCACCTCTGTGAAGGATGCCGGCCCCACCGAGACGGAGATGCGTGCGTACTACGATGCGGATCAGGCGGGGCAGCTCACGGTAAATGTTGCGACCAGTATTCGCACGCCCTACGGGCATCGTGAGCAAGCGCTTGACTATGCGGCTATCGAGGCTTTGCGCGATCGCTTCGCCTCTAGCCACGTCCACACGGCATTCGTCAAGATATTTCTTGATGGCGTTCCCACTGCCGCCCGTACTGCGGCCATGCTGGCGCCCTATTTACCCGATGACGTGCATGGTGAGGAGTTCACCGGCGGGCCGCTGCACGTACCGATGGCGCTGTTAGTGCCGGATCTGATCGCGCTGGACGCCCGCGGTTTCACCGTAAAACTGCACGCCGCCGGCGACCGCTCTGTGCGTCGCGGTTTAGATGCGATCGAGGCAGTACGCGCGGCCAATCCCGCCGGTGTGTTGCGCCACGAGCTGGCCCATGCCGGTTACATTAATCCAGCTGACATCCCGCGTTTTGCGCAATTGAATGCGGTGGCGGACTTATCTCCGATCATCTGGTTTCCTTCACCGATTATCGACTCCATCGTGACCGCTTTGGGCGAGCAACGCGGGTTGGCGTATTGGCCGGTGCGCGATCTGCTCGATCACAAGGCGCCATTGCTGAGTGGTTCGGACTGGCCTGCGGCGGTGCCGGATGCTAATCCCTGGATGGGGATTGAAGCGTTGATTACCCGTCGCGATCCGCGCGCAAAGCATGCGGGTGTGTTGTGGGCGGAACAGGCGATTACGCTGGCGCAGGCGCTGCGTATCTACACGCTGGATGGTGCGCGCGCCCTGCGCCTGGAGCATCGCATCGGGACGCTTACCGTCGGTAAGTCGGCAGATATCATTGTGCTGAATCACAATCTGTTTGAGATCGCGCCAAAGGACATTAGCGAGACCCGCGTGGTGCGAACGTTTTTTGAAGGCAATCCGGTGGTGGGCAAGTAAACGCGGGGTGCTTGCCAAGCATGCACTACCGCCTAGTTCATTCGCCTCAAATACCCTCAGCACAGGTGGGCGCGTGGCAAGTTGAGTGAGTGCCTCGATGAAATTACCGACTTCCGCGCCCCGACTAACGGAAAAGCAGTGGATAAAGGGAGCCGATCAGCAGAGCGGCCATGGTGCCGTTAAACAGTCGCAGGCGAACCGGATTGGTGAGGACGCGGCGTATCTGCTGGCCCAACACCGCCCAGGAGCTGACGCACGGCAGATTGATCATCCCGAACACGGCCGCGACGATTAGAATCGAGGTTAGCGTTCGTGACGGCGCGTACACGCTGATGGCGGTGAGGGCCATCGCCCAGGCTTTGGGATTTACCCACTGGAACAACGCGGCCTGTAAAAAATTAAAAGGCTTGCCAGCATTGTTGCTTGCCTTGGGTGCGGCGGCCGTCGCTATCTTCCACGCCAGATAAAGCAGGTACACTACGCTGAAGAGCATCAATACGCGATAGGTGACCGGGTAGGCATCAAATATTTGCACCAACCCGATGCCCACCAGTATCAGCATAAAAGCAAAACCCAGGGTGACACCCAGCATATGGGGGAACGTTCGCAAGAAGCCGAAATTGGCGCCGGAAGCCATCAACATCAGGTTGTTTGGCCCAGGCGTGATCGAGCTTACGAACGCAAAGGCCGCAAGTGCAATAATTTGATCTGGGGTCATGGGGCGATGTTAGCACAGCGCCACAAAATGCCTTTTGGCGGGCCTCGCGGGTATTTGTCTTGTTACGCTACGGTTTGTATACCTCGATTTGAGGTTTTTTTGAAGGTTTTATCAACACTGGCGGTGTGCGTATCGGCATGCTGTGCACAGGCGTTGATGTAACTTACAAGGAGTGATCATGAAAAAATCCAATCGACCCACTCGCGGCATTGCTGCTCGCCCGCAGGCCTGCTGGTCAGTGGCTGCCGCACTGCTGCTTTGCACCAGTACGGTAGCTGCGCAGAACCCCTACGAGTATGCCGGTGAGGTGACGGAAGCCACCGACACATTCGCGGTGTTAACGCCAGTAGGTACATTACTGGAGGGCACCATCGATCTGTTTTCCCCAGGGGCGGGAGGCACTACGACGGATCCGTTGGCTTTTGATAGTGCGCTGATCAATCTCGGCGCCTTCTGTTTCTCCTGGAATGCAACCTGCACCCAGGGCGCTGAGGTGCCGATCACTTCGATTGACGCCCTCAACCTCACTTTCGACAGCAACAACGATCCGGTGAGCGGCAGCATCGATCTCACGTCGTTTTCTCCGACCTTCCAGATTGATCTGCCCATCACCCTTGATCTTGACGCCGGCACGTTTGTGACAGACAACATACTTGGCCGAGTCTCAGGGGCCGCAAATTTTGTTCCCAGCCCACCGCCCGCGCCCATTACGGTCAGTACCCGCCTGTCGGAAGTATCCTTCGACGGCACCAACTTTGGCAGCACGGACGACAGCGTGATGAGCACCAGTCTGACGGACCCGTTTGTCGAAACACTAAGCGATGTACTCTCGCATGTGGCGCCAGGCGGGTTTCTTAACGAAGGTAGTTACACCATTAGTCAGGACGACAGTTTGGACAGCACCGAGCTGCGGGTGGATACCACCACTGCGTGCAACATTACGACTGCCGAGGGCAGCCCGGTGATCCGCCTGGAGCATGAGTATACCGTCGAATTTACCGTGGCCGCCGATACTCTGTTTGTGCTGGAAGGCGATCTGTCGGCTAGCTCCAACCTGGCGGATGATCCCTACACGGCGGTGAAGCTGGAAATCTCCAGCCTGATTGGCACGCCGGATGTGTTCAATTCAATCTCAGGTACCTTGCCTTTTATTGACGTGCTTGAGCCCGGCGAAACGTATCGCTTGCAAGTGGTCGGGCGCACCACCTGTCAGTTGCTGGCCGAGGACGACGGCGCATCGCTGAGTATCACCATGGATCTGTCGCCCGATGTGGACGACGATACCATCCTGAACCTGGAAGATAATTGCCTGTCGCTGCCAAACACAGACCAGGCGGATGCTGATGGCGACGGTTTGGGCAACGTGTGCGATACGGATTTGGACAACAACTGCAGTGTGGACTTTTCTGATTTGTCATTGCTGAAATCGGTGTTCTTCACCGCGGATGCGGAAGCAGACTTCGATCTTAGCGGCACGGTTGATTTTCCCGACCTTGCGATCATGAAGGAGTTTTTCTTTGGTCCGCCGGGGCCAAGCGGTATCGCGAATATCTGCGACTGATGCCTCTCGGGGGGCCCGGCGCTACGCTGGGTTCCTCGTTTCTTAGTCGCCGATTCGCCAGCGTGATGGGCGGCGGCGTCCACTCAGTCGTCAAGATCCCATTCGTAAAGCAAAAACGGCTGAGGTGCTTCACCCTCCGGCACCGCCGCGAAGCACGCCTGCCCAGCGGCGTTGTCAGTGTCGGTGCCCAGCCAGGCGCAAACGCATTCACGTGTTTGCGCGGTATCAATCATCCAGCTAACCAGCGCGCGGCCGATCCCGCGGCAACGATGTGTGCTGGCGACGCCCACCTCGTTAATCCAAAGCTGCCCGGCCTTGTCCGGATGAAAGTACTCCACCGCTGAGGCCATCCCGACGACAACACCATCATCCACCGCAAGACACATGATGTGGCGTGGATCGGTCAGAAACGCTGCGAGGTAGCGCGACTGTATGGGGTTATCGAACACCTCGGACGCGATGTTATCCAGCAGGTCGGCGTTCGCCGAGCTTAATGGCAGAACCTCAATGCTCATGTGACCTCCATAGTCAGGCGAGTTAAGTATTGCCGCCTTGGCTGCGTAGTGCCGACGATTGCGATAGATCGGCGGGTCCGGTTGTGCCCTCCTAAAGGCGTAGGAGGCTTCTCAGGCGCCCCAGGAGGGACCTTCGGAGACCGGTGGGGGCGCCAGCTCTGTGCGCACAGCGTTTAGCAGCTTTTGCTGCTGCTCGGATGGTGCACCGTCGGTTGAGGCTATTCGATCCATCATCGCCAGCAACGACGCTGTTTGCTCAGGCGAGAATTTGTCCCGGCTACCTTTCAGTACATTGGCGGATTGTTCCCGTAAGACTCCTGCATCCCCCAGCATGTGCACGCTGGAGGCGAGCAGGCTTGCCGCCTCGCGGGAACTGAAAGCGAATGTTCCTTGGAACTCCTGGTGTAAGGCTTGTTTTTCTTCCGCGCTTAATACCCCGTCTACCTTGGCAACTCCCACCACCAACAGGGCGGCGATCTCTTTTGGGTCTTCCAGGGAAAAAATCGGGTTACCCTCAATCGCGTATCGCCAGTTGCGGCGGCGGCGCCAGAGAAAAGGGTTCAACCCGCCCAGATCGATACCCGCCTGAGCGAGCCGTTTCAGCAGGATAAGGATGGTCACAATCGTGCCCAACAGCCCGAGGATAATATGCATTGCTAGGTGCCCTAAACGTTAGCCTCTCATCATAAAGTTGCCGACCGCCGAATGCGAGCGGGATTCCGCGACAAATTATCTGTCTGGAGCGCCGTCGCGCACTTACGCTGGTGGGATTTTATCTGCCAGTTGTTCCCATTGCTGCCAGCTCAGCGCCCGCCCGGGGTACGCAACGCGCCGGCACCACCACTGTTCCGAGAGCCAGGTTTTGGCCGCGCTGAACAAATGCTCGTCCAGCCCGGTGCTTAACTCACTTTGACGTACCCACATGATCACCTTAGCCTCGTAGCCCTGCTTCTGCGAGGGCGTTACGTAAAGGCATCCCAGGCACTGGCTTTCATCCAGGTTCATGACCGTGTATGCAAAAGAGCGTCTAAGCTCGAATTCTTTCTGATGCCACCCAAGGTCGACTAGGTTCTCCTCCAGCGACAATCCTGCCGGCCACGTGTCCCGCGGCCCGAACACGCCCTGCAGATGCGCTACGCTGCTCATGAGGGCATCGTAGTCTTTCACTAGATCGTTAATGGTGAGCTTGCGAAGTTTAACGCGGGCGGTCGTGAAGCCTGAGGGAATGGTGGCGTCGGCGGGGGCAAAGGGTTGCATGGTTTGAGTATCTATCCCGATAGTGAGCAGGGCAGGGTTGTGTTCATGTTTGCGCAGGAGATTTTCTTGACGTCACGCTGATGCCTGCGGGTGCGTACTGAGGATACTGAGGCACGTCGCCGGTGATCGTTTCTATCGGCGATTTGGACGCAGCAAAAATGTGCTTCTCGCTACTTGGCGGATGCCCCGGGGTTGATTCCCCATCGAGAGTTGCGGGCATATACCACATGGCGCCCGGGTTGCCCTCGTGCTCGGCGAACAAGTGGCAACCGCAGGTTGAGCAAAAATGCCAAGTGGCGGCCGGACTTTGGTAGGTGGTGGTGTGCTCTGCGCCACGGGTAATGATCAGATCATCGCGATGTACATACGCATACGTCGCGAACAGACAGCCGTGCAGTCGTCTGCATCTGGCGCAGTGACAGTGATACAGTTCTTTTGCGCGGGCGTGAACCTCATAGCGGACCTTGCCGCACTCACATTGGCCCCGTACAAATTCGAACGACGTTTGAGTCATGCGCAAGGTCTCCGATCTGGGCGTGATGCACTAAACGTTATCTGTGTGAGGTGACAATATCATCGATTCTGCATTCATGGAGCGTCACCTCCAACTCTGGCGTCGACGGCACAGAAATAGACCCATTTTGGATAGTGATGGCGCAATCTGCATCATAGGCTCAGTGCCGATTTGTTCCGGTACTTTCTTAATGACCTCAATGTCCGTCTCGATATCGTGCTGCCATTGGTCGTGTCGACCAACGATAGGCAGCCGTTTGGAATAGATATGAATTTCCCAATACGCATTAGAGTCACTCTTGCTCGGTTGCGCCAGGCGATTACTGTATAACTGATGGGGAAGTTGTGATTGGATAACGCAATATTACCAAGGAGATTGGGATGAAGAAATTCGTGTTGCTTCACTATGGGTTTGAAAAACCGACGCAGGAGATTATGCAGGCTTGGGGTGCTTGGTTTGAATCTATCGCCGATAAGTCGGTGGATAATTTCGGGTTTAACGGCGGGCGAGAAGTGTCTGCCTCTGGCACCCGGGAGTTGCCGTGGGATATAGAGTCGATCACTGGTTGCTCGATTATCGAAGCTGAGGATCTGGATGCGGCAGAGAAGATTGCCGCGCAGAACCCCTACATCGCAAGCATTCGTGTCTATGAGGTGCGGGAAATGTAAAACAGATCACGGGGCCAATCCGTGTCGGCCAGGTTTGCTGACAGCTCGGCTGCCCGACGCCGTGCGCCATCGCGCCGCTCGGCGCCGTCCCAGACGGAGTAGGCCACCATTGCGATGAGCCAGACGACGCTGACCACCACCAGTGGCCACCAACGTCGACGCCGCAACCCAAGGTGCAGCGTGTAAAGGAATAGCAACGATACGCTGATCGTAAAAACCGTTCCAAAGGTGAACAAGAACCAGTAGTCGCTGCTCATTGCTCCCAACCTCTAGGTGGCAAACGTGACGCTTCTTCCAGCATTCCGATTACCTCAGCCCACAAGACTTGGCGGAGCGCTGTCACGTTGCGACTCAGCTATTCGGGCTGAAGCCAGTCACCGTCGTCTCGTTACCCCAGTGCTGGACGATGACCCAGCCATCCTCCCGAATCACAATGCCTTTAAGCGTGGTTGGCTCGGCTCCCGCGCCCCACGGCGTCACGCCGATGATGCCAACGCCCGGGGCGATAGTCAGCAGCACGAGCGCGCTGGTGGTGGCATCGCGCGCCGCCAGTACAAACCGGTTGTCCGCCCCGGCGGCAGCCCAGGAGGCGGGTACATACTGGAGGTCCTGCATGACGTAAAGGCCATTCGCCCCCAAATCCTGAATCAGGCGAATCGAATCGTAGTCCGCAGACTCATCGTTAGTTCCACCCGGCAGGATGAAGCTGCCATTGACCACCGGAGGGTCGGATGAGACAAAGCCCAGGCCGATGCTCCAGATCAGCTTTCCGGTCAGGGCATCGAAAGTTATCAACTGCCCGCTTTCGTCCTGCACGTACAAACGCGTGTAGTCATCCGAGAGCACGGGCGTGCTGGCGAGCCCGGTGAGTTTTGGGCTGCGCAGGCGCCACACGTTGCGCAGACCGTGTGTCTGCTCATCGTACTGGAGGGCCTGCAGTACGCTGTTACCGTCGGCCGTGATTGCAGTGTTGTAGACTAGGCCGAGATTCGGGTTCACCGCTGGCACGTTGAGGTACACGCAGTCGGCCACATTGCTTCCAGTCAAGCAGCTTGGGTCGGTTCCTAGAGAGCGCCAGGGTGTCATGTTGTGCTCAAGTAGCACCGTGCCGTCCTTGGGTTCGACCACGTACGCCCAGCCGTTCCAGGTGAAAAACATCAGCTTGCCGTCAGGCGCGAACTGCGCGCCACGTGCCATCCCTTTGGTTGGCGTTCGCCACAGTCGCTCCCCGTTCAGATCAAACTTGCTCACGGCGGCGTCTGCAGGTAAGTAGTAGCTGCCAAGCGGATCGACCAGCGCGGTGGTTGATCCCAGGCGATCGCCGGCCACCCGCTCGTCGATACGGCGGGTCTCGATGCCGGTGTTGGTATCCACCGTCACCGAGAACGTGGTCCCGATGGCAGGTACGCTAACACCGTAAATCAGAGCGCCGTCCGGTCCCATGGCGGGACGGACGAATGATGAGCCCGGCGGTGCGGACTGGAACTCGGCGGTGAAGGTGTCTGCCACGCTGAACGGCGTACACGCACAGTTCTTGCTGTCGCGGAAGGGCCCGGCCCACGGGCCACCATACGCGGCGTCGTTGTCGTAGCCCCAGGTAGGCCCAAGACCGGTGGAGGCCCGCCGAACCAGGCGGGTGCCGGTGGGCTCGACAACTTCGGTGTAAAACACCACAACGTCCGAGGTGATTTCGAACGGCTCCGGCTCGGCACGGTTAGCACCGGTGTTCGGGTCATCAACCCTCCTGAACATCGGCAAAGTCAGATCGAGGGCGGCAATCCACACCTCGGAATCGCCGACCGGCTGGCCTGGAAAGCCGGCATCCGTGCCAAGTTCGTCTGCCGTGACAATCGCGGCGTAGGAGCGACCGTTATGCACGAACGCCTCTGGCGAACTCAGGAGCGGTTTATCGCTTGGGATATTGATCACTGGGCCGCCGCCCCAGTCGCCTTGCTCATCACGGGTGTAAACCTGCAGCCGAGTGAAATCGAGCATCACCACAAACGCCCAATCGCGCACTTCGGGTGCCCACCAAATGAAGGGGTTAATCTTGCTGAACGGACCGCTGGTGATCAGTTGGCCCACGCCGGTGTTCGTGTCGATCAACTGTATCTGGGTGACAGAGTTCTGGTCCTGCGCCAAGGTGAGCACGGCGTCCTCGTCGCCTAAAAACCGGCCGCCCTCGGCGACGACATTGGCCATGAGCTCCGTCGCCGGATCATTCCACGTACGCCAGGAGACCACCACGGTGCCATCCTCCAGCTCGCGGTTGTAGACGATACGCGGTGTACCTGAAAAGCCCGGCTGGGTGCCGTTGGGGCGCCAGCGGTTGTCGCCGTCGGCCAGCGGTTCAACCGTCCACACGTCGGGCATCAGCTCACGGGCGGAGCCAAGCGCGAAGGATCCGTCCTCGAGTTCGTCGGTGAACATGAGTATGTTCTCATCGCCGTAGGTAAAGCGTGGCGTGCTGCCGACCGCGCCGACACCAGCAAGATCGGTAGTGATGAGCAAGCCACGGCCATCGAGGGGTATCAGGTCCCCAGTGTCGGGATCCACATCGCCGATCCAGAGCCGTCGCGCGGCGTCCTGCCAGATGATGCGACTGGATGCCTGGTCAAACTCCGGCTGTGGCAAATCCCCATCTACCTGTGATACCACTTGGTCGTTCGGAACAAACTGCGACCACGCCGAGCCGCAGGCCAACAGCGCAATGCTCGCGACTGCCGAAACCAAGCCCGCGTGCCAGGCGTTGTTATGGTTCTTCGCTTGCATTTCATTCGCTCCTCTTGGTGGCATCCGATACGGTGGCGTCGGATCTATTTACTCCACTTAGCCAGTAGTGTCTGTGCGGACACTCTTTGGGCACGCGCAGCCTCGATCGTCCCGCTTGCCATAATGCATGTGCATTAGGCGTTGCACCGGCGCGTGCCACGGGATGGCGCGTTTGTGCCTTTTCCCCCCCATCATAACGAACTGCAGGCGGATTGCACGATTCTGGACTGTGCTGTTCACCGCTTGGAGTGCAGGGATTTGAGCCGCCTGCGCCCATTCCTTACCAATTCCTAACCGAGAAATGCTCATTCAAACGGTCTGTTGAAGCATAGGATTCGTTTTCGATGCGTTCGGCATCACGTCGAATGCCCCTGCAACCCCCAAGGAGCACAATTATGAATGGCACTAACCCGACTCGTACAGCCTCACCTTCCCGGGCAACACCGCTCGTGCGCCTGATACTCACTTTCGCGATGGCATGTTCCATGGGAGCATTCGCCCAGAGCCTCGACGTACATGCCAGCAACTCAGAGACCGAAGCCGGCGATGGGACGATACTTAAGGCGTTTTTGGGCGTTAGTCCCAACGGTAACTTACAAGAGGCCCTGGATGAGGCCCTGTCACAAGCCGACGCTTTCTACCTGGCCCTACCATTCATTAGTGATCAGTTCTATGACTACAGCATCATGGAAACCAGCGGGAGCCGCCTTGGGATCGCCGGCGTAAATACGGTGCGAGTGCGTATTCTCACGCGGGGGTGCTGCGAGGTGACACCAGGAAGTTCAGCAGAGCGGTGATGGGCGCTGCACGGATGCTGGCGCCCATCTACCCCGTAGCTGCCAACAACTTGCCGCAGAGGGTGAGTTGTTGGTAGGTCTGCAGGAAGGCGGCGGTTGCATGGATCGTCCACACGCCGCCGGTCTGCGTAGTTTGTACCCCGCGACTATAGCGCGTGGTCGGATGTGCTGCTTGTGAGAAACACCGTGTAGTCCGTCGTAGGTGGCTGCACAGAGCACTCGTACATCATGCCTGTGATGTTCCCACGATGGTAGGTTCCATGATTCGTCACGTGGATGAGCACGTCTTCTCGGCTCATAGAGCCAGCGCCGCCGCCAATGAATGTAAAGCTAACGAGCTCGTGCTGGTCCGATTCAGACAGCGAGCAAGCGTAGGCCACGTACCACGCGTCCAGTTCCTGCTGCGCCGTGCGCAGTTGCTGCAGGGGCGGGCAGTCCTGCGGACTGCGAGAGGTAAACTTGTGTGAGCGGTTCTGCAAGTGGGCTTGCCACACCTGATCCATGGCCAGCGTGTGGTGCAGCGTGCGAATGATGCTTCCGAATACAATTGGGCGAGGTGCCCGCAGTTCTTGTTCGGTAAGATTCACTACCGCCGAATACAGCACTTCGTTTGCCCAGCGCTTGTACCGTGTCAGAGTTTGCAGATAACTCACGCGCCTAAGCCTCACCCGCTCCTGATTATGTATTCGCTCGCCAGCGCGGTCTTGAGCGCCGACGTTGCCAGTATACTTTTTTAACCATTGACGATAGCAGAAATCATCGACTAGAACTCAGATGAAAATCGTGGGACCTATTTCGCACGCTCTGCACGCCACTGTTGCCCCCGTTGCCGTGAAAGTGAAGAATCATTCCCGCGCTCGCGTCGGGTGTCGCAAAATGGCAGGCGGTACGCATAGCCCCGGTATCGAAGAGTCTGGTGGGCAGGACGTGGCTAGCGGTTGCGGCGTACACAAAAGATCATCTGATGGAAGAAAGAAGATCCGGGTTAGCGATCAGGTTTCTTACGCCATGAGCATGATCTTCATTGAAGGCGATAGAAATCAAGCGATGTCTGAAGATCGGTTACCGCCAGCGTTATGTGATTAAGGCCAGCAATCATGGGGAAGATCCACGATGCTGGCTGAACCCAGCGCGAAACAAGTCGAGCCAACGTGGAAACAACCCGCACAGACAGGTGTTCATGCATCGCACACCCGTATGCGCTTGCTATTTCGCATCACAAAATTCGACTCCCCGTTTTTTGTGGTTTGTGAACAGTGTTTGTTAGCTCACCGATTTGATCAATTTTGAGTGTGAGCGTGTCGCCTGAACGTAACCAATTGCCGGACTCCATGCCCGAACCCCCAGGCAGTGTGCCACTGCCGAATAGTTCGCCCGGATGCAGGCATTCGCTCCTGGAAGCAAACGCAATGGCCTCGCCTAGGCTGTGGTACATACCGCTCGTGTCGCAGCGTGAAACGGTCTCGTTATTGATTGAGACGCTTCCCGTAAGCGCGTTGATCTGGGGAAGGATTTCATCCGCCGTGACTAATGTTGAAGACATCGTAGAGAAGAAATGCTTGGCCTTCTGCGGTCCGAAGCCGCTTTTCATCTCGTTTTTTTGTACATCTCGTGCGCTAAAGTCATTTAGCACGACGAAACCACCGATCGCCGCGACCGCCTCCTCCGGCGTTGCGTTGTAGAGTGGCTGGGCGAGCACTGCGCCAAGTTCCAATTCGTAGTCCAGCGCCTGAGAGTAGTCTGGCCAGACAAC
>CBDUQI010000104.1:0-19594 GCA_965369325.1 uncultured Gammaproteobacteria bacterium | reverse complement strand
CTGCCGTTGTTGCTGAGTACGCGCACATCGTAGATGGCCGCGCCCGGGGCCACGCCGCGAAAACTCCCGGCCGAGGTAGCACCCGTGCCACCCGCAATGCCGGCAACGTGTGTGCCGTGGCCCAGCGGATCCCGGTTGGTCATGTAAGCCAAGCGGCCGGCACGGTGGTGATCGAGTACCACCTTGGGTATGAGCGCATCGCAATGCACCCCGACCATATGATACTCCCCGGTCCAGCTGTTGTGCGGGTTGTGGGGCATCGTGCCCTGCTCATTGGCAAAGGCCAGACTGAAGTCGCTGCGCCAATTGGACAACTCGCCTGCACTCGTCCCAGTGGCGACGAGCACGCCATCCACATACATCGCCATGTCGCCACCCTTCTCGCGCACGGCGACCACATGTTGCACCGACTGGCTTGAGGCCGCAGTCGGCGCGATCAGCACGGCCGGACTGCCTGTCGGACCCGCATCCGTGCGCACCTCAAACCGGTAGTCCGAGCCTTCCTGGCTCAGGTTAAAGTTGCGCATGCTGCTGGATGCGGAGTAAGTCACAATGCTCGCGCTGTTGCTCACGTTGTCCTGCGCCGGCTTAATCCAGGCCTCAAGGCTCACCGTCTTGGACTGCACACACGCGTTGAACAACCGGTCCGGCGTGCGCACCGAGGCGATTCGCATCGAGCCGTTAACGCTGAGCGCGTCCTGCTCCCAATTGGCGGGCGCGGGGCCAGCCGCCTCATACTGAAACTCCAGTGAGGCGTCGGTGGCATTGGCGAAACTTCCAGTACGGTCAAATACGCGGGCACCGGAGCTTTCATCGAATATGTACAGTGCAGCCAGCGCCGCGTCTGTCCGGCCCGTGGCCACCTCCGTAGTCACCGGCGGAATCACATTGATGTGCTCAACCAGGTTCAGATCGCCGTGACTGCCAACGCCCGAATCCAGCACTGCAATGCCCACATTCATACTCACCGCCACGTGATCGGGCGAGTTGCTGGCGGGCAGACGTGAGGTGGCGCGCATGGCGGCCGACATAAACTGCACTGGCGCATCGTTTACGCCGCTGATGATGCCCTGCATCTGAGCAAAACTCTCGGCATAAGCCGCTGGCACGCGCACACCCTGCATATCAAAGTGGGTGTATTCGCGGGTCACCGTGCCGCCCACCGCCTGCAGCTGCGTGTGCAGCATGCTGGTATCAAATCCGGGCTCGTAGGCCAACACCATGTCGACCCAGTCACCGCTCGCAGCGCCAGTGAAGCTGCCTGCACCGGCCGTCGCAGCATCATTGTCCGCCTCGGGGTCCGATTCATCTGAATGTTCATCGTGTGGCTGCTCACTCGCGACAGCCCCAGCGTTCGGGCGGCGTGGTCGCTGCGCCCATCCATCCGGACCCGCGCTGTCCGCGCGCAGTTCAAGGCCATCGAAGGCATTCGCACCCGCTCGCAGGTACGTGGACCCCGCAGCGTCAGATGCGCCCAGGCCTTTTACGTCAGCCAGATGTTCGGAGGCCTGAGCGATTGCAGGGTCCTCGCTCGCCGGGGAGGCCGAGGAATGCTTTGTCGCACTATTCGGTCCAAGCGAGCTGGCGCCGAGCACACCAATCGTAGCGGCCAGAGAAACTGCGTAACGTACCTTCATATCGTCGCCTTTGCCATTGAAATGGGCGGTGCCGGCCATCGTCTGTGGGCGGCTCTGCATGGCCTAGTATTCAACCAGATGTGCTCCCGGCACGCGTGGCGGCCCGCCCTGCAAGAGGCGAGAAAAGTGTGACAAAGATCAAATAAGGCCTGGTCAAATCAGGAAATCACCGATTAGAACCGCTATGATGTTTATGTTGAATTCAAGGGGATCTAGATTGAACAATTTGACGAAATCCTGCTTGGGGATCGCCCTTGCTGTACTGATGAGCCTGCCCGCGCACGCGCACGGCCCCACGCGCCAGAAAGTGACCGAGACCGTGACGGTCAACGCCTCACCGGAGGCTGCATGGGAACTCATCGGGGATTTTTACAATGTCCACGCATGGCACCCGGTCGTGCAGAGCACACATAATATCGACGCGGACGGCAAGTCGCGGCGCAAGCTGGTATTAGGGAATGGCGCGGAACTGTTCGAGGAGCTCAAAAAGCACAACGACAAGCGCATGATGTACTCCTACCGAATTCCCATGGCCACGCATGATGTCAAGGTGCTGCCGGTCAGCAACTACTCCTCTACACTGTCGGTCAAGCCGGCACCAGACGGAGGTGCGGTGATCACCTGGAAGGGCGCCTTTTACCGCGGCTACATGAACAACGATCCACCACCGGAGCTGAATGACGAAACCGCTGTGGGAGCAGTCACCGGTGTCTACACCGCCGGCCTAGAGAACATCCGCAAACTACTGGACGGCGAGTAACTCGCCGTCGCAGCGCTAGCGCCATATTTCACTACCACGCGCGGGGTTCGTTTTTTCGGCGCCCGATTCGTACTGGGACTTTTGGCACTAGGGTTTGTTGCCGCCAGCTCAGCACATCCGATACTCGCGTTCATCCCCAATCAGGGCGATGACTCGGTATCGGTGATTAACACCGCCAACCAAACTCATATCGCCACCATCGCTGTGGGCAGCAAGCCGGCCGGGGTGGCCGTCAGCGCCGCGCTCGGACGTGTGTTCGTTAGCAACCCGGAGAGCGCCACCGTGAGTGTCATAGACGTGCATACGCTGGCGGTGACAGATACGCTGGCGCTGGGGTCGGGGCCGCTGGCCATCGCCGCGCACCCCAGCGGCAACACCATCTACGTCGCCGACTGGTACGACGATTACGTGAGCGTCATTGACGCACGCGCACTCAAGGTCACCGACAAAATACCGGTCGGCGACTCACCCTCAGGCCTGGCGCTCTCGCCTGACGGCAGCCATTTGTTCGTCACCAACCGCGACGACAACACGGTTGACATTATCAGCACCGGTGGCCGGCACATCCTGGCCAGCGTGCGCACCGGCGACCGGCCTTTCGGCCTCACCGTGGATGCAGACGGGCGGCGTTTGTACATCGCGAACGTGCGTAGTAACGATGTATCAGTCATTGACATTGCCAGCCGCCAGGAAGTGCACCGGATCGCGGTCGGCGACCGTCCCTACGCCACCGCACTGGCACAATCACGGCTGTATGTCACCGACCAGTATGATGATCAGGTTTCGGTCATCGACCTCGAGTCGCTTGAGGTGATTGATACGCTTGCCGTAGGCGAGTACCCCGAAGGGATCGCCACCCATCCCGATGGGCGCCACGTGTACGTCGCCAACTGGTTTGAGAATTCGGTCTCGATCATTAACGCGTGCGACAACACCGTCGTGGGCGAGATTGAGACCGGTGATGGCAGCCGCGGCTACGGACAATTCTTCTATCTGCCCGCTGGCATGCCCACACGCGTGCGCCCATGCCAGTCGCATGCGAACGGCATAGGCGGTGCAGCACATGAGTAATCATCAGACCGGCGCGTTGTCCTATCAAGACCTGGGGCCGCACGATATTCTGGACTCACTGGAGAGCATCGGCTATTTGTGTGACGGTCGATTCCTTGCGCTCAACAGCTACGAGAATCGTGTTTATCAAGTCTGGCAGGAGGATGGCCCTGCGCTCATCGTCAAGTTTTACCGGCCGGGTAGATGGGGGGATGAGGCGATCGGCGAGGAACATCAATTCACCACCGCGCTGGATGCCCAGGAGATTCCGGTTGTTGCACCATTGGTCAGTGATGCGGGCAGTCTCCACCACCATGGCGCATTCCGTTTTGCAGTGTACCCATGCCGTGGCGGACGCGCGCCGGAACTGGACGACCACGCGCTGCTTGAGCAGCTTGGCCGATTTTTGGGCCGTATTCACCTACTTGGCGAAACCGGCGAGTTTCAGCACCGTCCACGCGTGGATGTGATCGAAGACGCCGAAGAGTCGTTCGACTTTCTTCTGCGTGAAGAGTTTGTACCGTCCGATCTGGTACCAGCCTACGAGAGCCTGCTGGATGATCTCATCGAGCAGTTGGAGTATTGCTATGAGCGCGCCGGATCGGCGCGGGTTATCCGGATTCACGGTGACTCGCACCCAAGCAATATTCTGGTGGCAAACGATACGCTTCATATTGTCGATTTCGACGACGCTTGCATGGGCCCCGCCGTGCAGGACCTTTGGATGTTCTTATCCGGCGAGCGCGGCGAGCAAACGCCGCAACTGGACAGTTTACTCAGCGGCTATACCGAGTTCCGGGATTTTGACGCGCGCGAACTGCACCTGATTGAGGCATTGCGCACATTTCGAGTCATCCGCTATTGCGCCTGGCTGGCGCGGCGGTGGGAAGACCCAGCTTTCAAGCGCGCATTCCCATGGTTTAACAGCCAGCGCTACTGGGGCGAACATGTGCTGGCACTTCGTGAACAACTGGCATTGATGCAGGAACCTCCCTTAACCTGGATGGGCTGACTTTTGGAGCAGCCAAAACATGGAATAAATATGTCGCTGGCTATAGAATCGTGCTCCCCCTCGAATAATCAGCACGCATACCTAATGCAGGGTGGACCGGATGCACGTAACACTACGCCAACTGAGGATTTTCGCTGCCGCAGCGAAACATTTAAGTCTCACACGGGCAGCGGAAGAACTACACCTGACTCAGCCTGCAGTGTCAATGCAGGTAAAACAGCTTGAAGAGTCGGTTGGACTGGCGCTGTTCAATCGCAGTGGCAAACACATTAAGTTGACCGAGGCCGGGCGGGAGATGTTCCGTTACAGCCGCGAAATCACCAACAAAGTGCATGAGATCGGCAAGGTCATGGATGACTTAAAAGGCCTGCGTCACGGCTCGCTCAAGCTGAGTGCCGCGAGCACTGTCGGCCTGTTCGCCACACATGCCGTTGCGGCTTTCTGCGCCCGCCACCCACGCTTGACGGTGAGCCTGGACGTCACCAGTCGAGCCGCATTGCTGGATCAGCTAAACAACGGCGAAGTGGATGTTGTGCTTATGGGGTTTCCGCCACGCGAACCGTATCTGGCCTCCACCGCCTTCATGCAAAACCCACTGGTGGTCATCGCCTCGCCGGATCATCCATTGCGCACTCGCAAGGCCATCACACTTAAGGAGATCGCGCAAGAATCGTTTATCGTCCGCGAGGAAGGGTCCGGGACTCGTGCTGCGGTTGAGGGGATCATGGAGGCCAAAGGCATAGTGCCCAACAACGCGATTTGCATGACCACCAACGAGGCCATCAAGCAAGGCGTCGACGCAGGTCTCGGTCTGGCGGTGGTCTCCGAACATACAATACGCATGGAACTGGAAGCCAAGCGCTTGCGTGTGCTGCCAGTGCGCGGGTTTCCCGTCATACGCCAATGGTATGTTGTGCATCGGTCGGATACACGGCTATCGTCCTCGGCTGAGGCCTTCCGCGACCTGGTCCTTAGTGGCGCCGTAAATTTTTGACTGCTCGGCGCCTGCAGGCGGGAACCCCTGAGCGTTTCGGGGGTCGATTTCTTGAACAAACACAATTTCAAGGTTCGCATGCAACGCGCATATTCAACTCGCTCACCGCGCCACAGATCAGCGACTGCACTCCTGCTGATCCCCTGTTTGATCCTAAGCCGGGCTAGCCTCGCCGCTGAGACGGCAGCCATGCATCACTATCAGGTGGGCATCGACCGAACACTCACCACGATGAGCGTAACCGTACATCTCGCGCACCCGGTGCAACGCTTGCGGGCCCGCGAGAACGATGCGGCCAACGGTCTGCGCAAGCCACGAACCTGCAGCGACAATGAAAAGCGTTCACGTCGGCTGAGTGTCGCCCGGCGCACACTGCGGGTGGGCTCGGATAAGGTGCGCTGCATCCAGTATGAATACGCACTGCGATCGGCCCCGGCTAGCAACGAGCGCTGGGGGCGACTGGCGGACACCAATGTGATGATCAGTCCTGCGAGCTGGCTGTGGTTGCCAGCTGGCGACGACACCCGGGTGCAGGTGAGCTTTGATCTACCGCAGAACATGCAGGTGTCGGTACCGTGGACACCTGTGCCGGGCACAAAACAACCCACCTTCGAGTTCGGCGAATCGCCGCGCAGCGGGCAGGCCATCAGTGCATTTGGCTATTTCGACTATCGCGAGGTCAGTGCCCATCGAACCACGCTTCGGGTGGCCATCCTGGAGGGCGAGCATCAGGCGGACGAGCAGGTAGTCATGGGATGGTTAACTGCCAGCGTAGGCAACCTAGCCCGCACCTACGGGCATTTCCCAAATCCGTCACCACAGGTGGTGGTGATGCCCGTGCCACCGCGAGCACCGGACAAATCGCCGGTACCATTCGGGCATGTAATCCGCGACGGCGGTGAGGGTATCCGATTCTTCATCGACCCCAGCAAGTCACTGGCGCAGTACAACGCCGACTGGACTGCCACGCACGAGTTCGCACACCTGATGCTGCCTTACGTGGGCAACCGCTACAAATGGATCTCCGAGGGTTTCGCTAGTTATTATCAGAACGTGCTGATGGCCCGCGCCGGCGAGTACTCCGAGCAATACGCGTGGCAAAAGCTACACAACGGATTCCGCGGCGCGCGCAAATCCGGCTCGCACATCTCGCCCAACGATGTCGCGAATGCGGATTTTGGCACGGCCCGAATGATGATTTACTGGAGCGGTGCGGCTTTCGCCCTGCTGGCGGACTATCAATTGCGCGTGCAGTCCGGTGGCAAGCAAACGCTGGGCACTGTGTTGCGGGAGCTACAAAAGTGCTGCCTGCCCTCCTCGCGCACCTGGACAGCAATGGAGTTGTTTGGACGGCTGGATCAGATGAGTTCCACGACCGTCTTCACGGGTCTGTACCGCGAGCACGCCGACACCAAGGGCATGCCCGACATGCGCGCCGCGTACAAGCGACTGGGCATAGTCACCAACGGACGCCGGGTCAGCCTGAACGACCAAGCACCTGATGCTGACGTTCGCCAAGCCATCATGAGCACCGTCGCCCCCTGAGCGCTACGCGCCGCGCCATTGAGCCCAGCGGATGCTGGGTGCACCGCAGCGCCCGACGCGCGCTAGTGCTGAGCGACGCACTGCGAGGTGCGCGACGGCGGGCGCCAGTGCGCCGCGGGCGGACTTTGCTCCGATGGCAACGAATTCCCGAAAAATCCCTGCCTCCACATGCGCGGCCGCAAGACCCGCCCAGTACTCACGCGATAGCTTTGCGCGCGCACGGCGTTGTCACTACCTTCGGTAACCGCGGTCCATGCAAGCGGTAGCAAGCCGAGCACGGCGACAGCCGCCAGCACAAACCCGCGCATCGGCACCTGCTCATCGTGCAATCCTGATACAGGTGGCGAGCGCATGCCTGCGTACTGCCCCAGCGCCCACCCCAGCACGCCCATCAGCATGACCTGGCTTAGCGGCATCACGAGGGTGCCGCTAAACATCGCGTGGGTGCCGGCGCACAGCAAGGCACCGCTCAGCGCCACGTTCACCTGTTGTGTCCGCTCGCCTGCCGGGCATTGCGCCCGTAGCGCGCGCCACCAGGCGATGGCGGCCCAGCCAATCAGCCAAAGCAACAGCATCGCGGCCGGCAGCCCCCATTCACCGGCGATCTGCAACGCCGCGTTGTGCGGATGTGCCGCGAGATGCTGAAAGTCAAAATCCGCGTAGTGATGTGGGCCTTCGCCGAGTATTGGCGATCGACGGATCATGCGCCAAGCGTCACAGTACAACTGCCAGCGTGAGGAACTGTCGGTACTAAATACACGCCCGACGCCGGTCATGCTGGACATTAGCTCAATACGCGCAAACAGCAGCCAGTACAGCACGCCGCCACCTGCCGCGAACGCGCCCTGGCGTGCGCTCCAGCGCCAGCCGGGCGCCCCGTAAAGTATCGGCATCATCACCATCGTCACGGCCATCGCGAGCAATAAGCCTCGGGTGCCGCTGGCGATACACAACGCCCACCAGGCGATCGCCACCACAAATGCCAGTGCCGTGCGCGGGAAGCCGCGCGCCAGCATTACCGGCAGAGTAAGTAAAGGTAGCGTCCAGCTCTGAAACTGGCTAAAAAACCGCACATGCGAAAAATTGGCGTACAGCTCGTCCACGAACATCGGCAGCTGGTTGATCCTGCCGGTAACATAGCCGATTGAGAAAAGTCCGATGTACAGGGTGCAGGTGGCCAGCACCGCTCCCACGGCCAGCGACCGCGCACCACTCGGATCTGCGCGCACGGCGGCGCTGACCACCAGCGCACCGACTACCAGCCACAACATCAACGCCACATCAATGAATGCGTGCATTGGGCTGGCGGCCGCCAGCGCTGAGGCTGTCCCGAGCGCCAGGATCGCCACAAGGCCTGCGCGCGCCGGGCGGGCAAGCATGCGCCAAGCACCGTTTACTTCACTGCGCAGCCCACCGCTTACCAACAACGCAAGGCCCACGCCAAAAAACCACAGCAATTGCAGCCAGCGCTTATGATCATGCGGGTCCCCGGGCAACGGCATTGGTAACGTCGGCATCAAGATCACGAGCAGCACCAGCAACGCAGCCCAACTGCGCGATGATAAAGACTGTCGATTCACGAAACAGCCCACAGGCGGCGCATCACCCACGCGGTGGCCCTAGGCATAAATCTAAGACAGTGGCTCAAGGTTCGGATGATCCTTTACGGCGCCACGTGCGCCGGTTGCGCATGCTCAAAACGACGCGGAGCCTGGGCCCCGCGATGCCGCGCAATTATAGCCGACCGCCCGAGGACTGCGGCGAGTACTGTTTCACCACACTGTTAGACTGATCGCATGCAAGTGGCAGATAAAAAGCGTCTGTGGCCGACAGCACTGGTACTCGCGCTGTTAATCGTAGGGTCACTCAGCACTTCATTCGGCTGGAGCCCACCCCTGTGGATGCGTCAGTTGCTGTTTGAAGGTTGGATCGGTGCACTCAGTGGGCTGGCGCTGGCCCTGCTGTGGCACGGCCTGGCGCTGTGGCGCGTGCTGGCGATGGGACTGGTGGGCGGTGCGCTGAACCGTGCCGCGGTGGATATCGCGTGGGCCACAGGCACCTGGGCGAGCGCACAAGGATTGCCCTGGACGAGCGGCGCGTGGGTGATGAGCACACTCAGCAGCGTCCTGATGTTGCTGGCAGCCAACGTCCTGTGTTATCGGCGCACTACGTTGAGATCGCTGGTACTCGCGGCAGGTGGTGCGTTGCTTGGCATGGCCGTATTTACGGGCGCACGCCAGTGGGCCGGACAACTCGCCGCCTGGCAGTTCGCGCTAAACTGGGGGTTGTGGATTGCCGGCGTCAGTGTCGCGCACGCACTCAGCTCACCACCCCGCTCCGACGCTTATCCCGGGCGTGATTTTACGGACTCTTCCTGAGCCGCAAGTCGACATTGATGGCGACCGTCTCGCCGATCATCCCCGGGTCCGCCCACTCGCCGCTGCCAATGCCAAAATCCAGTCGTTGCACACTCATCCGGCCCTGCAATCGCGCCACTCCAGCGTCAGTGCGGACAAAGGTAAACACAAAATCCACCGGGCATTGCACGCCGCGCAACGTTAGCGTTGCGGCACTGTGGTAACGCCCCTCTTCCAGACGGCGGACACCGTGGGATTCAAACTGCGCAGTGGGGAACGCCTTTGCATCAAGAAAATCGCTGGAGCGAATGTACTCATCGCGCTCCGTATTGTCCGAATCAACCGAACTCACCTGGGCCCCGGCCTTGATGCTCGCCTGCCCCAACGCTTTGTCATCCAGAACGATGGCCGCCGAAAACTGTGCGAAATGCCCCTCAAAGGCGCTGCCGTCAATCACGCCCTCAAATCCCAGCGTGCTACCCTGCTTGAGCAGATGCCAGTCAGTTGCCAGCGCAATACCGGGCAGTATCAGCGCCAGCACCAACCCCGTCAGCATTCCCAATCGCTTCATTTGCCGCGTCGGCGGATTGCCCCTGTCCACATGACTCACCTTCTTCGTAACCCGGGTGGCTACCGCCATCATACCCCAACCGCAGATGGGCCAGCGCGAGGTGCGGGCCCGCACCCAGGCTTGGCACGTAGTGCCTCGCATGCTTAGCACGCCACGGCTCGCACGTGTGAGCTAGCGGCCGCGCTGGTCAAATCGCTCGGCCCGAAACCCCAGCGTCTTGACCGCATCCAGAAACTCCACACCCAATTGTGCGATGAGTTCACCCGCAGGTGGCGCATCCTGAATCTGCCCGATGCCCTGCCCGCTACTCCAGATATCGCGCCAGGCTTTGTGCTCGGAATCGCCACCACTGGCGAAGTTCATTTTTGATTTATCGGCATCAGGCAGGTTGTTCGGGTCTAGGCCCGCCTGCGCCACCGACGGCGCCAAATAATTGCCGTGCACCCCCGTGAACAACGAGGTATACACAATATCTTTGGCCGAATGCTCCACCAGCATCTGTTTGTAGGCAGGGTCTGCATTGGCTTCCTGGGTCGCGATAAACCGGCTGCCCATGTAGGCTAGATCCGCGCCCATGGCGAGGGCCCCGGCAACACTCCAGCCATCCGCCATGGCACCGGACAGAATCACCGCACCGTCAAACCACTGCTTCACCTCGCGCACTAGCGCAAACGGGCTAAGTGCGCCCGCGTGACCGCCAGCGCCGGCGCACACCAGGATAAGGCCGTCGACGCCCTGCGCGGCGGCCTTTTGCGCATGGCGCACGCTGATCACATCATGGAAGACCATCCCGCCGTAATCATGCACCGCGCGTACAATGTCCTCTGGCGGGCGCAGGCTGGTAATAATGATCGGCACCTCGTGCTTAATACAGGTTTTCATATCCTGCTCAAGCCGGTCATTGCTGGCGTGGCAAATCTGGTTAACCGCAAACGGCGCCACCGTCGCTTCGGGGTTCGCCTCCGCGTGCTGCGCCAGTTCGCGCTTGATCCGTACAATCCATTCCCCCAGCACCGCTTGCGGACGCGCATTAAGCGCTGGAAAGGCTCCCACCACGCCCGCCTTGCACTGGGCGATAACCAGCTCTGGCCCCGAGACGATAAACATCGGCGCGCCAATTACCGGCACGCTCAATCTGTCCTTTAACCGGGTTGGAAATGTCATCTTCATACCTCGTTGTAGGCGTTGGGCGAGATCCGCGCAATACAATACCGGATATTTGCGCGGCCTACCCGGTGACCGCTCGCACATCGCCGATGGCACACCGGCGTGGCAGGCAGACTGCTGCAACCCGTATAATCGCCGATTGCCCCCTACGATTGTTTTGCACGCCGCACATTATGCCCCTGGTCAGTCTGGACGACATTTTTCTCGACTACGGAGACACGAAGATATTTCGTGGTGCCTCGTTAAAAATTGACGAACAGGAGCGGGTGTGCCTGATCGGTCGCAACGGCGCGGGCAAGTCCACGCTGATGAAAATCATGATGGGTCAGGTCACCCCGGATGACGGCGACATTCTGGTGCATCCGGATTGTCACATCAGCTGGTTGGAGCAAACCTTGCCCGAGGCGCTGGAGCAGACCGTACATGAGTACGTCACCGGCGGCCTGGCACGCCACCGCGCGCTGATCGACGAGTTTGAACAACGCTCGGCGAACGCCACCGATCCTGGCGAACTTAAAGCGCTTGAGAGTCTGCAACGACGCATCGACGCACACGGCGGCTGGAACGTCGACCAGCGCGTGGAAGCCGTATCGACCGAGTTGGGACTACCCTCAGACCGCAAGATGGCAGTCTTGTCCGGCGGCTGGCGTCGCCGCGTCGGGCTGGCGCGGGCGCTCGTCAGTCAGCCCGATCTGCTACTGCTGGACGAGCCTACCAACCATCTGGATCTGAGCACCATTGAGTGGCTGGAAGACCGGGTGCGGGGCTTTCGCGGCAGCGTGCTGTTCGTCACGCATGATCGCGCCTTCCTGCAGCGCCTGGCCACACGCATTATCGAGATCGACCGGGGCAAACTGCACTCCTGGCCAGGCACCTATCAGAATTTTCTGTTCAACAAAGAAAAAGCGCTGCTGGCAGAATCGCGCGAAAACGTGCTGTTCAATAAGAAACTGGCGCAAGAGGAAACCTGGATACGACAGGGCATCAAAGCCCGCCGCACCCGCAACGAGGGGCGCGTGCGTGCGCTGGAGTCGATGCGCGAGGAGCATACCGAGCGTCAAACACTTAAGCCGAAAGACAAAGTGCGCATCTCGGTGGAGGAAGGCGATCAGTCAGGGCGCAAAGTCATCACCGCCAAGAACATCTTCTATGCGTATCCGGGCGCGGATGAAGTCATCGGTGGTTTGAGTCTGAAGGTCACTCGTGGCGATCGCATCGGGCTGGTCGGCAACAACGGGGTTGGCAAGAGCACGCTGCTCAAAGTACTGCTGGGGCACATGCCTCCCGACCGCGGCACCGTTAAACTGGGCACTAATCTCACCGTCGGCTACTTTGATCAGCTGCGCCGTGAGTTGGATGAGGAGAAGTCGCTGGCCTGGACCATCGGCGACGGCAAAGACTACATTCTGATCAACGGCAAGCAGCGGCATGTAATCGGATACCTGCGCGGCTTTCTGTTCAGTGCCAAGCGCGCGCAGGAGAAAGTAAAAGTGCTATCGGGTGGCGAGCGCAACCGACTGATGCTGGCGCGCCTGTTCACCAATGCGACCAACCTGCTGGTGCTGGATGAGCCCACCAACGATCTGGACATCGAGACCCTGAGCGTGATGGAACAACGGCTGCGCGAGTACAACGGAACGCTGATTGTGGTCAGTCATGATCGCGAGTTTCTAGACAACGTGGTCGACAGCATTTTGGTGTTTGAGGACAGCTCACGTATCGAGCACCATATTGGCGGTTACTCCGAGTGGCTGAGGCACGGGCGGCAGCTGGCCCAGGTAGACCATCCCCATGCCAACGTGCGTGTGCGCAACAAGACACATAAGCGCGACCGCAACAAACCTACCAAACTGAGCTATAAACTCAAACTGGAACTGGAAGGGTTGCCGAAACATATCGAAGCACTGGAGCAACAGATCGAGGCGCTGGAGCAACAGGCGCAGGCACCGGATTTTTACGATCAGGATTTTGAGCAGATTAAACCCGTGCTGGACGAACTGGCCGCGCGCCAGAAAACGCTGGACCAGGCGATTGCCCGATGGGACGAGCTTGAATCCATGCAGCGCGCCTTTACCGAGCAATGATTGGGCACGCCAGACCGCGAATCACGGGGGCAGTAGATCACAATGGGGTTATATGGATACTGAATCGCGCATCACCGAACTGGAAACCCGGCTGGCGTTCCAAGAGCAAACGCTGCTCGATCTGGACAAAGTGATTTGCACTCAGCAGGGCACCATCGACAAGCTGAGCCGGCAGTTCAGCCAGCTGACCGAGCGGCTGGAGGACATGCACTCTGGTAGCAAGGCGCCCGAAGGCCCGGAAGTTCCGCCGCACTACTAGCGGCGTGTCGGATCAGCCCAGCAATGCCAAGCAGTCATCCACATCATCTGGGCTGCCAAGCACCACAGGCACGCGCTGGTGCAAGGTCTCCGGCTGTACATCCAGGATATCCATAGTGCCAGTGCTGGCCTTGCCGCCAGCCGCCTCTACCAGCATGGCCATGGGATTACACTCGTACATCAGGCGCAGCTTGCCGCCAGGCGCCTTGGCCGTCGGCGGATACATAAAAGTGCCGCCTTTTAGCAGCACGCGATGCACATCGGCCACCATCGCGCCAGCGTAGCGACTGGAGTAGCCGCGCTCGCGGCACTGGCGCACATAGGCCTGAAAACCCGCCGGCAGATGCTCGTAATTGGACTCGTTGATCGAGTAGGTATTGCCGCGACGGGGGATTTTCATGTCGCCCATCACGCGAATAAACGCCCCCAGTTGCGGGTCCAGGACAAACATGTGCACGCCGCTGCCGGTGGTGAGCACCATGACCGTAGAGGAACCGTACAGCACGTAGCCCGCCGCGCGTTGCTCGCGACCTTTCTTCAGCGCATCGCCGCCGTCGCTGCGCAGCACCGAGAAGATGGTACCCACACCGCCCGCGGTATCCAGATTGGATGAGCCGTCCAGAGGATCGAACATGATGGTATAGCGCGTGCCGCCGTCGTGGTTGGCATCTACGTGGATCAGCTCGTCGTCCTCCTCCGAGCCAATCGCCGCCACTCCGTCGCGCCCACGCAAGATTTGAATCAGGATGTCGTTGGCGATCACATCCAGCTTCTGCTGCTGCTCTCCCTGCACATTCTGGTTGCCCACATCACCCAGCACGTCTTCCAGGCGCGCATTGCGCAGCTTGGCCGAGATGGCCTTGGTGCTGATTGCCATGGCGGACAATATCCAGGACAGCGTGCCGGTCGCCCCCGGGTGCCGACGCTCCTCTGCGAGCACGTGGCTCTGCAGGGTAACGAGCGAAGGTCGGTTGGTGGTTGCGTGATTGGAACTTGCGGCCATGGGAGCCTCCAAAGCGGATTCTTAATAAATATCGATGGTTTTTGGCAACTGCTTAGTCCGCCTGCAACGAATTCTACCGGATGGGATGAGCGACACCCAGCGATACAGGTAACAGTTGGTGACGCTGCCCTACCCGGCTATGTCTCGGCCTGCGCCGAGCCAACTGCCTGGCGACTGGGGGCGGGCCGGAAACTACCCTATAATAGCTGGCCGATTCGGCACCGCACAGTGCGACCCACCCGCACTTCGCGGTTGCAACCCAGGAGATAGTAGATTGAGCACACCCTCCATCCAGGCCGACACGCTGATTGTCGGTGCCGGCCCCTGCGGTCTATTTCAGGTATTCGAGCTCGGTTTGCTCGGCATTCAAGCCCATCTGATTGACAGCATGCCGCAGGCAGGCGGGCAGTGCGCGGAACTGTATCCGGACAAGCCCATCTACGACATTCCGGCGTTGCCGATAGTCGGGGCGATGGAACTGGTGGAGCGCTTGCAGGAGCAGATCAAGCCATTTGACCCGATCTATCATCTGGGTGAGGAAGTGCAACAGGTGAGCGCGACCGATCAGGGGTTTGATGTGGTGACCGGTGCGGATAAACATTTTCAGGCACGCACCATTGTGATCGCGGGCGGAGTCGGCTCGTTTCAGCCGCGGCGTATCCGGATACAGGATGCGGACCAATACGAAGGCGATCAGATTGGCTACAAGGTGACCAACCCGGGCAAATTCGATGACAAAGATGTGGTCATTATGGGCGGCGGCGATTCGGCCCTGGACTGGGCCTTGGAGCTGCAAAAGCGCGCACGCAGCATGACGCTGATACACCGGCGCCCGGACTATCGGGCCCAGCCCGCCTCAGTCGCCCGAATGCAGGCGCTGTGCGCAACGGCAGATATGCGCGAGTTCCACGGCAATACCACCGCGCTGCACGGGGCTGACGGGCGGCTGGCCGGTATGGAGGTCAAGCTGCTTGACAGCGATGAGACGGTGCACATTGCGCTGGATGAGCTGCTGGTGTTCTGGGGCCTGCAGCCCAAACTGGGGCCGATTGCCAACTGGGGGCTGAACATGCAGCGCAGCACTATCGAGGTGGACACCGAAAAATTCCAAACCAGCGTGCCCGGCATTTTTGCGGTGGGCGACATCAATACTTACCCCGGCAAGAAAAAACTGATTCTCAGCGGCTTTCACGAAGCCGCACTGGCGGCGTTTGCCATCAAGGCCCATATTTCGCCAGACGAAAAAGTGCGTCTGCAGTACACCACTACCAGTCCAAAAATGCATGAGCGACTGGGCCTGAAATAACGCACATCAGCCGGAGCGCATCCGATGACCTTCGCCGTCCTGTACCCGTGGATTAAGTCGCTGCATATTATTTTTGTGATCTACTGGATGGCCGGCATGCTGATGCTGCCGCGTTACTTTGCCTACCACGCCGAATGCGAACCGGGCTCGGACGAGGATCGCGCCTGGCAGTCGCGCGAGCTGAAGCTGATGCGGATTATTATCAATCCCGCGATGACGCTAACCTGGATATTCGGGCTGACGCTGGCGTGGAAGCTTGGCGCGTTCACACAGGGCTGGCTGCAGCTAAAACTGCTCCTGGTGATCGGCCTGTCCGCGCTGCACGGGCAGCTCTCGGTCTGGCGCCGGGCATTTACGCACGGCAACAATACACGTTCGTCAAAATTCTACCGGATGATGAATGAGATCCCCAGCCTGAGCATTATCGCGATTGTGATTCTGGTGGTCGTCAAACCGTTCTAATCGCGCCCGTCCGCCCAGACGGGTTAATCTCGCAGACGTTAAGGGCCGGCGCATAAATGTGCGCCGGCCCTTTGCTTTACGCGTTGGCAGTCTGCCTAGGGACTAACGGTTCCGCTCGGCCCCGGCTCGCCAAAGAAGAAGGCCTTCATGATGCTTAGATCATTGAAGTTGACCGTCATGTCACCATCAAAGTCGGCATCCAGGTCACCGGTCTGGAAAAACACCGCCTTCAGTATCGACAGATCATCAAAGTTGACCGTGTTGTTGTTGTCCAGATCCGGATCACACAGGTTACCGAACCCATCGGCATCGGTATCGCGCTGATCCGGGTTGGCCACGGCGCTGCAGTTATCCTGACTGTCTGCCACCCCATCTTCGTCCGTATCCACCGCGGTCGAGGCCACCGTGAATGCACTCACGCTGGACTGGGAGCTGCCGCAATCGCTACTGGCCGTCACCCGCCAGTAGTAGGTGGTGCCCTCATCCAGCGTGGTAGCCACGTTGTGTGAGGTGCCGCCCTCGGACATCGAATAAATCACGTTCGACATCCCCGCATCAGTCGCGATCTCAACCAGATAATCGTCCGTGACGGCAGCGTCCGGCTGCCAGCTGAGGACCGGTTGCACGGTCACGTCCACCGCGCCGTCCGCCGGCGCAATCAGCGCAGCGGCGGCAGGGCTCGCGCCCAGGTTAAACGTCACCTGGTCTTCGCGTGTACCGATAGAGCCGACGCCTGCGATAGTCAGCTCGTAGCTGCCGGGGATGGCATTGGCGGTGTCGAGAATAATCAGATTGGATGTGCCGGGCACAAACAACGGATTAATGGTAAAGATGCTGCTGGTGCCCACCGGCAACCCTTCCACAGACAGATTAATGGATTCGGCGAAACCATCCACGGCGCTGGTTTGAATATCGACCAGGCCGGTCGCCGGCGCGCACACATCCAAGCTGCTCTGTACGGTGCCCACCGTAAAGTCCGGATTCAGGGATTCTTCCACCTTGAAATTAAAGTTGGAGATATCAAAGAACACATTATTGCCACATTGCACCCGCACCCGCGCCGCCTGAGTGAGCGCATCGGGCACCGTCACCATCTCGCTGCCGTCGTTCAACGTACCCACCGCCAAGACGTGATCGTAGCTATCACCCGCATTGTCAGACATAAAAATGTTGACCGTAGAGCAGGACACCGGAAACTGATCCGTCCCCGCCACATCCCACTGCACCGCCACGGTGGAGCCGACGTTCCAGATTACGTTGCTGGCATTGGGCTCGGTCATCACAAACGGGCCCGCGGTATCGGACACCGAGAAACTTGTGGTCGCTGAGGCAACACCACCCTGCCCGTCCAGTGCCGTCAGGCGAAACTGCAGGGAGCGCGAGTAGGTGGGCAACAGCTCACCAAATGTTTGGGTGTTAAACAAAATGTCGTTCTTTTGCGGGAAGCTGCGAACCGGGTCCGGCGTGGCTTCGAACGAGCGGAAGATCGGCGCATTGCCTGTGGGAGAGGACGGCGAGCCCGCCGCGCCGAGGTCAAACTGCTCCCAGCGATACAGTAGTGGATCGCCATCGGCATCCGAGCCACCGCCCACCAGTTCGAACGGTGTGCCGATGGGCAAGGTGGTACCGCCGATGCCCGGCGAGACGGTGGGCGCAACGTTGCCAGTGGCGCTCACGCTGGGGCAACTGCTACCGGATGAGTTCTGGGTGTAGTTCACAATCTCATCAAAACTGATGGCATGGAAATACGGATCGCTCTGATTTTGAATGTTGTCGCCGCCACAAATTGCCGCGTACGCCATGATGGTGCTGCCACTGCCGGGCTCGTACGCCGTTGAGGCGTTGCGATTGCCGCCGGCGCAACTGCCCTGAGTGCCGTTGAAGGAGTGGTTGCCACCGTATTGGTGACCTAACTCGTGCGCCACAAAATCAACGTAGAACGAATCACCAAGCGGCTGAGTCAGGCCGGTGGCACCGCGTGCTTTATTGTTATTTCGGCACGCCACCCCCAGGCCGGCAATACCACCGCCGTTAGCGGTGCTGAACACGTGGCCAATATCGTAGTTGCCGGCGCCAATCTCGCTGTCCAGATTGCTTTGGTTCTGTGTGAGCATGCTCGACACATTGGTGTTGGTGTACGGATCGGAGTTGCCGTTGGTATAGATAATGTCGTCATTGTTGGCGATCAACTCAAACCGCACGGCCAACTCTTCTTCGTAGATACCGGTGACCCGGTTCATCGCCGTAACAACTGCCGCCAGGCCGTCTGCCACGCTGCCGCCGTGGAAGACGGTGTACTCACCAGTGGCGGCAATCGCGGTGCGATAGGTACGCAGCTCATCGCCTGTCTGCATGCGCGAGGCCTGCTTCTCGCCCAGCAGCTGGCCGCCACTTAGGTCGTTTAGCGGCGACACACCTTGTTGCGACTCAAAGCCGCATTGCCGCGGTTGCGCGCTGGCGCGGGCAGCATCGCGACGGTAGTAGCTCATGTATTGGCTGGCGGTGTAGGCACCCGGCATGAACTGGTAAGGATCAATGTACACGGTGCCCTGCTGCGTCATCAGCATTGCGTGGAAGCCGGCCGGTGTCAGGTCGATACGCCCACGCGCGCGCGGATCATCCAGCCCGTGCACACGCCAAGTCTTAATCTGTGGATAGCGAGCCGCCAGCGCGGGTGCCATGATGGGCGACTCGGTGGCTGCAAAGCGCGCAAAACTACCGTCCGGAAGTGGCAGATACAGCGCCACTCCAGGCATCTTCTGCGACTCGTGCGCCGCGCCGCTCAGCACCGCACTAAGCGAGGCCCGGTCCAATTCAACCGTGCGATAGACCAACGGTGTGGTCACCCGCTGTCCGCGCCGGGCAATGCGACTTTCCTCAATATCCGCCCAGATCGCATCCGCAGAGGTCGCCGCCACAGCACTGGTGCTGAGGCCCATGATGGCGGCCAGCGCGGCTGCCAAACTAATCACTGCGCCAACAGGGGCACGAAGAGCATTTCTCATGTTCATGGTTTGTCCATTGGTTGTTGCCGGGTCTTCACCGGGGATATCGTGGGACGCACTGTCCGCGCAGGCCCGCTGCGCGAGCGCATGGGCCAGAGGGCAAGCGCCGCCATCTACCCTCGGCAGGCACCCAATTGATGGCGTTTTCCGTGAGCAAACAGTACCGTCGCGGCCGCGGCACGTCAAAACCGATCCCCGTATCTGTCATCCGGTGGACCGTTATGTCCAACCCCGGCTCGCCACTGTGCACCACAGCGACCGATGGCCCCACTACGTCGGCCATTAGCGAACCGCCCAAGCAGCACGGGTGCCGTGGTGCGCCATTGCAGTGCCAAGCGTGATAATCTGCGTTTTTTCCGCAATCTACGGACCACCGATGACCA
>CBDUQI010000103.1:0-19738 GCA_965369325.1 uncultured Gammaproteobacteria bacterium | reverse complement strand
TGTCCTGGCGGACAGGGTCCGACCGTCCACCCCTCCCTAATCCGGACGGTCGGGCCCGCTACTTTGCGGGCCGCCTGCGCCCTGGGGTGCAGACCTCGCTCACCAACCAGTTGATCCGGGTCAAAGCAATGTTGCGAATGGCATAATCTCACCATGCGACTACTGGTGATAGAAGATGACGGTGAGCTAGCGGACTTCCTCATCAAGGGATTGAAGGAGGCCGGTCATCAGGTGGTGCATGCCGCGAACGGGCATGCCGGCCTGGCAATCGCCCGTGCAACCGCCTTCGATGCACTTGTCGTGGACCGGATGTTGCCGCAACTGGATGGCCTGGCACTGGTGCGCCAGTTGCGCGAGGAGGCAAGCCCCGTGCCGGTGCTGTTTTTAAGCGCGCTGGGCGAGGTTGATGATCGGGTGCAGGGCCTGCGTGCCGGCGGCGATGATTATCTGGTGAAGCCGTTCGCGTTTAATGAACTGCAGGCGCGGCTGGAGGCGTTGTGTCGTCGCGCCAGCGCCCCTGCCAGCGCACCCTCGTTGCTGACGGTGGGTGATTTGCGCCTGGACTGCCTCAAGCGAGAGGTGCATCGCGCGCAGCAGGCAATAGATTTGCAGCCGCGGGAATTTCGTTTGCTGGAGTATCTGATGCGTCACGCAGGGCAGGTGGTCACGCGAGCCATGTTGCTTGAGCATGTTTGGGACTACCATTTCGACCCTCAAACCAACGTGATTGATGTGCACATCTCGCGGCTGCGCGCCAAGATCGACAAGGGCTTTGATTCACCGCTACTGCACACCGTGCGTGGCGCCGGCTACAAAATGGCCGGGTAATGCGCCGCGCACCCAAGCTCCTTCGCACCACCGCTTTTCAGCTCACTCTGCTTTATACGCTGATCTTCACCCTGTCGGTGCTGACGATACTGGGGTTTATATACTGGTCGACCATTGGTTTTTTGGAGCGCCAGACCGACGCCACCATTGAGGCGGAGATTACCGGTCTGGCTGAGCAATATCGCCAGCGTGGCCTCGAGGGGTTGGCACGGGTGGTATCTGATCGCATTGAGCGTGCCCCGCTGGGCCGCTCGGTGTATCTGTTTGCTGATGCGGACGGGCGAGCGCTTGGCGGGAACCTCTCGCGCTGGCCGGCGTTGCGCGCGGCGGCCTCGCCGGAGGCGAACTGGGTGGCGTTCAGCTATGCGAATGAGCGCGGCGATGACATTGCGGTGCGCGCCCGGGTGTTTACTTTTCGCGGTGATATCCGCCTGCTGGTCGGGCGCGACATTCGCGAGCTGCAACGCATACGCAGTGTGTTCAACCAAGCCGTCACCTGGGGCGGTAGTGCCACTCTGGCATTAGCGCTGGCCGGGGGGCTGTTTCTGAGCACCCGTGTGCGCAAACGGATCGAGATCATCTCCGATACGGCCATGCGCATCATGCACGGCGAGCTTTCCCAGCGGGTGGCGACGCGCGGCACCGGCGATGAGTTTGACGAACTGGCGACCAATTTGAACGCCATGCTCGATCGCATCGAGTCGCTGATGGGCGGCGTGCGTCACGTGGCCGACAGCATCGCGCATGATTTGCGCACGCCGCTCACGCGTCTGCGTAATCGTCTAGAGCAGCTCTCGCTGGCCGGGGACGAGGACTCGGAGTTAGTTGAGCAGTGTGTTGCCGATGCGGACAACCTGCTGCAAACCTTTCAAGCGCTGCTGCGCATCGCTCGAATAGAGTCCGGCGGGCATACGCGTGAGTTTACGCCGGTTGAGTTGCGTACTGTGCTGGATGATGCCTACGAGCTGTACAGTGTGATGGCCGAGCAAAAGCAGATCGGCTTTTCAGTGGCCGCATCAGCCATCGGGCGGGTGATGGGCGATCGTGACCTGTTATTTCAGGGCGTAGTGAACCTGTTGGACAATGCGGTTAAGTACACTCCCGAGGGTGGGCGCATTGATCTGACACTGCATGAGAGCGATGCCGGTATGGCGGTGATTACAGTGAGCGATACCGGCCCCGGTATCGCGTTGGAGATGCGCCAGAAAGTGCTTGAACGGTTCTTCCGCCTGGATCAGGCGCGCAACGAGCCCGGCAGCGGCCTTGGCCTGTCGCTGGTGAGTGCGGTGGCCGAACTGCACAGTGGCGATCTGCTGCTGGACGACGCGCAGCCGGGTTTACGCGTGGTATGGACTGTGCCGCTAGTGCGGCCCGCGACGTAGATTTATGCCCCCTAAGGCTTTTGCACTGCCTATGCCAGCACCCCAGCGCAGGCGAGCCGACCAGCACAGATGTCCCGGATCGCGAACCATAACTGTAATGCGTGTTGTGTATACAGCGTCTCAGTCGCGGGTCATTATCGCCTATCGCATAGATTACGAGGCGGGTTCGCGCCACCTCCTGGAGAGTTGCCTATGTATACGCTCTACGACTTTATGCCCAGCGGCAACGGTTACAAAGTACGCCTGACATTGCGCTACATTGGCCAGCCGTTTGAGCTGATCGAAACGGATATCCTCACCGGGCAGTCGCGCACGCCTGAGTTTTTGCGCAAAAATCCCAACGGGCGCATCCCTACGTTGGAATTGCCCGACGGCGGCCACCTGAGTGAGTCGCACGCCATTTGCTGGTATCTGGCCGAGCAGTATCAAAGTGATCTGTTGCCAGCCAGCGCGCTTGCGCGTGCCCGCGTGATGGAGCACATGTGCTTTGAGCAATACACGCTCGAGCCTAACGTGGCCGTGCGGCGCTTTTGGATGCTGGAGAAGGGTCAGAGTGAGAAGCAACTGGGCGAGCGTGGTGAGCAATGGTATGCCAACGGCCTGGCCGCATTGAAGGTGCTGGATCAACGTCTGGACGGACGGGACTTTCTGGTCGATGAGCGCTACACGTTGGCTGATATCGCGCTCTACGCCTATACCCACGTGGCGCATCAGGGGGGCTTTGACCTGGAGCCGTTCCCGTCGATTGTGCACTGGTGCTCGGTGGTGAGCTCGCAGCCTTCGCACAAACCTATTACCTGGAAGCCGTAAGCGCTAGAGCGCTAAGTGGTAGAGGTCGGCGAACAGTACCCGGGGAAAACCGGAGTCGGTGAGTGTTGCGCCGGCGAGTGATTGCCGGCGCAACGGCTCGTCACTTGTTTATTGGAGTTTGGGGTTTAGCAACCCGCCACCGCCAAGTTGCTGCACCAGCTCCGCAAACATGGCGTCGTTGAAGACCGTGTAGCCCTCATCGGTGAGGTGGATGCAATCGCTGCGAATCAGCTCCGCCGGACTCCAGTTGGTGAGGTCGGGCGTGTCCGCCATGCCCTGCAAGGCACCGATGACGCTGAGCGACAGTGTGCGCGCCCGGCCCTGAGCAAAATTATCAAGCAACAGACCGCCCGTGCGCACGATGCTGTTGATGAAGGTGGGGTCCGTTGTGCCAAACAAAGCGCTGGCAGTGATCTGGCACACCAGCGAGCTTTCAAAGTTTAGAATGTCGTAGCCGCCCAGCAACACCACGGTATTGGATTTGGCCGCCAGCAGCGCGCTTCTGACGGTGGCCAGATCGCCCGCCACCCGTGCGAACAACGCGCTGCCCTGGCTGGCCCACTCACCGAGAATGTCGTTACCACCGATGGAGACATAGACAAACGCAACGTCTTGCGATGGCATCGCCGCCAGTGTGTCAAGCGCGCCGCTCAGCAGCCCGGATTCATCCGCCGCCCACTGCGCAGCGGTGGTGCCGCCGACGGCCAGGTTGGTGAAATTGGTAATCCCCAACGTGGCCAGTTTGGCCTCCTGCACCGGGCCGATAAAATCGCCCCATGAATCGCCGATGATGACCCAGGCCGGTTCCGCCCGGGCAACGCCGGTGGCCAGTACCAACAGCGCGCAGACGGACGCGATTCGCGTATTCAGTCTCATGGTGGTTCCCCCGTAGTGAGTTTCAAGCGGTCAGCCTAACGCACAACGCACGCTGCTGGCGAGGGTGGTTGGCCGGTGGTGTCAGGCGTTGCTACGCGCGCAGTGCGATATCGCTGCACCGTTCGCAAAGGGCACGAAGGGGCCTGAACAGATCGGAATAGGTCATAATCGGTGCATATGGACAGATCGGAATCGAACACGCCGCAGATGGCCGCCAGCGCCGCCGGGTCGGCGCAATGGCTGGCGGCGCTGACGCGTCTGGTCAAAGCCATCGGCACGGAGGTATTCGAAACTGATTTACTGGGCCTGCTGAATACCGTCGCGCCCGTGGACTATTGCGTTGTGTTTACCTGCGATCAGTCCGGCAGTGCGGGCCATTTGTTCACCCACGGGCATCTGGCCGCCGACACCGCACACCGGTTGGCCGAGGACTACGTTAAGCGCTATCACGCCGACGATCCAAACTATCAGAAGGTACTGGCCGGGCAGAGCACTGACGAGCTGATTCCGCTCGACCTGGACAGCCACTACGACGCGGCCTACCGAAATCATTTTTTCGATCGAGTGGATCTGGTGGACAAGGCCTCCACCATCAGCAAAGTCGAGCACGGCAGCGTGTACTGCAATTTCTACCGAATGGGCCGCTCGGGCCGCTATTCCGCGGCAGACTGGGAGTTGCTAGAACAGGTGCTGCCACTGCTCACCAGCCTGATCGCCCAGCACTACGAGATTTTGCAGTTGCGCGGTAGCCCGCAAGCGGGCAGTGCGCGCAGTATGGTGCACAACATCATCAGCAAGAACCATCCGCCGTTTACGGACCTGACTCGGCGCGAGCGCGAGGTGTGTGAGCGCATTGTACTGGGTTACACCTCGGTGGGCATCGGGCTGGATCTGAACATCGCCCCCTCAAGTGTGATTACCTATCGACGCAGGGCCTACCAGAAGTTGGGTATCGCCAGCCAGAACGAGTTGTTCTCCCTGTGTTTACAAGCCTCAGCGCGGGCCTGAGAGCCCTTTGGGGGAAGCCCGCCTTGTCCCCTCCTGGGTGGACTGAAGCTCGCCCGTCGGTGTGGCATGATTACGCGCTGTTAAACTGTTAGCCAACAGGGCATCCGCAATGCAGGGCGAGCGACAGATTTTCCCCTTCGTTGAACCCCCCGAACTTGGCCATGCGCAGGTTCGCCGGGTACCCGTGCTGATCGTCGGGGGTGGCCCCATCGGGATGGGCCTGGCGGTGGATTTGTCGAGCCAGGGGATCGAAAGCATTGTGCTGGATGATGATGACCGGGTGAGCGTCGGCTCTCGCGCCATCTGCTGGGCCAAGCGAACGCTGGAGATTCTGGGGCGCCTTGGCTGCGGCGATCAGATGTTGCAAAAGGGCGTGCGCTGGAATAAGGGCATTATCTACTTTGGCGACACCAAAGAGCCGGTCTACAGCTTCAACATTATCGATCTGGCGCAGCAGAAATTTCCCGGCTTTGTGAATCTGCAGCAATATTACGTGGAGGAATACCTGTACGCGTTGGTGAGCAACGCCGCGCACACGCAGTTGCGTTGGAAGAGCGAAGTCACCGCTGTGCGGCAACTGGCCGACGGTGTGCGGGTGACTGTGAGCACGCCAGCCGGCGACTACCAGCTGGATTGCGAGTATTTGCTGGCCGCCGATGGCAGTCGCAGCCCGGTGCGCAAGATGCTGGGGCTGGAGTTTGACGGGCGCACTTTTCAGGATCATTTCTTAATCGCAGACATCAAGATGAAGGCGGATTTTCCGTCCGAGCGCTGGTTCTGGTTTGATCCGCCGTTTAATCGCGGTTACTCAGCGCTGCTGCACCAGCAGCCGGATGATGTCTGGCGTATCGATCTGCAGCTTGGCTGGGACATTGATCGTGAAAAAGAAGTGCAGCCGGAGAACATCATTCCCCGGGTAAAGCAGATGCTCGGGCAGGACATAGCGTTCGAGCTGGAGTGGGTGAGCATCTACACTTTTCAGTGCCGCCAGCTTGATCGCTTTGTTTATGAGCGAGTGATATTCGTGGGGGATTCGGCGCACCTGCTCTCACCCTTCGGGGCGCGTGGCGCCAACGGCGGCATGCAGGATGTGGATAACCTTAGCTGGAAGCTGGCGTTGGTACTCAATGGCCAGGCCCCGGCGCAGCTGCTGCAAAGTTACGATGATGAGCGTGGGCATGGGGCGCGCGAGAATGTGCTCAACTCCTCGCGTGCCACCGACTTTATTACGCCGAAGAGTGAGATCAGCCGAGTGTTTCGCGATGCCGTGCTGGACCTGGCGCGTGAGAATGAGTTTGCCCGCGCGCTGGTGAATAGTGGCCGTTTGTCGCTACCCTGCTCACTGGCACACTCGCCGTTGACCACGCCGGACGGCGAAGGCTTCGAGGGTGGCGTCGCAGCCGGCGAGGTGATTGTGGATGCCCCAATTGAGCGCGAGGGCAAACGCGGGTGGTTAAGTGAGCAACTTGGCGGGAGCTTCCAGGGCCTGTACTTTGAGGGCGCGGGTGTGGGTGACATCGTAGGCAATGGTGCCGGCGATTATGAGGCCTGCCGGGCGCTGGCACAGGATACGATTCCTGTGAATACACTTTGCGTCGGTACGAGTGCGCGTGCGGATCTGCTGGACTGCGAGGGGCTGATGGCACAGCGCTTTGATGCCACGCCGGGTACGTACTATTTGCTGCGGCCCGATCAGCACGTGGCAGGCCGCTGGCGCACGTTCAGCGCCGGCACCGTGCGCGCGGCCGTCGCCAAGGCCAGTATGAACGCAACGGGACACTAAGATGGCAACACTGCGCACCAGCACCGGGTTTAGCGATGCAGACGGCTTCTATCAGCAGCTTATTGAGTTGCATCAAGACCTGAGCGAGAGCGAGAGCCACGCACTGAACGCGCGCTTGCTGCTGTTGTTGGCCAATCACATCGGTGATCAGCAGGTGCTTGGCGAGGCGATGCGCCGGGCGCTGGCCGCCGGCAGCGCGCCCGCAGCGAGCTAGTTTTTCAAACCGACTTGAGCGGCGTCAGACGCCGGCGTGCAAGCAAAGCGCCGGGCCGAACGTCAGCAACGATACAGCACAGAACCTCATAGGTGATCCAATGGCCAAATCATTCGCATCTTCCGCCGATCTTGGTGAGAAGAAAGAGACGCTGGAAATTCTGGCGGATGGCGTTTACGCCCTGACCGCCGAGGGCGACCCGAATATTGGGGCGATCGAAGCGGAGGATTTTGTCATTGCGTTTGAAGCGCGAGCGACCCCCAAAGCTGCCCGCGACTGGCTTGATGTGCTGCGCGAGCATACGGACAAGCCCATCCGCTATCTAGTGCTTTCGCACTACCATGCTGTGCGCGTGTTGGGCGCTTCCGGTATCGGCGCTGAATCGATTATTGCGCACGAGAACACACGCTTTCTGATCGAGGAGCGCGGCCAGCAGGATTGGGCCAGCGAGTTCGGGCGCATGCCGCGTCTGTTTCGCGAGCCGGATGGTATCCCCGGGCTCACCCGGCCGGACATCGTGTTCAACGACAAGCTGAGTATCCCGCTGGGCGGTGAGCGCGGCGATCTGGTGCTGGAGTACTGTGGCCGCGGGCACACCGCAGGGGATATTTGCGCTTGGTTGCCGCAACAGAAAATCCTGTTCGCAGGCGATCTGGTGGAAGCCGCTGCGGCACTGTATACCGGTGATGCTTTTCACTTTGACTGGTCCACGAAGACGCTGGACAAAGTAAAGTCCTATGAGGCCGAGACCCTGATAGGCGGTCGCGGCGGCGTGGCGCACGGGCGCGATGCCGTGGATGCGGCGATTGAGCAAACCCGTGGTTTCCTCACCGGGATGATCGAGAAGGTGGGGGACGTGCACAAGCGCGGCGGCACGCTCAAAGAGGCGTTCGAAGCGACGCACGAGCACCTGGCGCCCAAGTTTGGCATGTGGCCGATTTTTGAGCACTGTCTGCCGTTTGATGTGAAGCGTTTGTGGGATGAATGTGATGGTATCGACTGGCCTAAAATCTGGACCGCGCAGTACGACCGCGAAGTCTGGGACATGCTGCAGAGTGACTGACCATGCGCCTGTCGCTCCCTCCGTCTGGCAGGTGGGGCGGTGAGCGTGCCCGCCACCCTGGTCGGGATCAACACTTACCCGATCAAATCGTGTGCGGTTCAGCGCCACACAGGCATTGAGGTGCAGCCGCGCGGATTGGATGAAGACCGCCGCTGGTTGGTCACCGATCCGCAGGGCCGCTTCATGACGGGGCGCGAGCACGGGCGGCTGGTGCGCATTGTAGCCACCGCTACGGCAGACGGTGTGCGTCTGGAAGCAGCGGGCATGCCGCCGCTGGCAGTGTTGCATCCGCCGTCGGATGCACCGGTTCAGCCGGTTGAGATATGGGCTGATCGACCGCCGGCGGCGCTTGCGGGCGCGGATCAGTGGCTGACGGAGTATCTAGGTACGCCGGCGCAGCTGTGGTACCAGCGCGATGAGGACGTGCGCCCGGTGCCTGTAGAAAAGGGCGCAGAAGCAGGCGACCATGTGAGCTTTGCCGATGGTTATCCGGTGCTGTTGATCGGCACTGCTTCGCTTGAGGATCTGAACGGTCGACTGAACGGTCGACTGAACGCACCTGTCTCAATGGATCAGTTCCGCCCGAACCTCATCGTGAAAACCGAGCAGGCGTTTGTTGAGGACCGCTGGCGTCGTATCCGCATCGGCGATTGCGAGTTCGATCTGGCCACGCGCTGTTCCAGGTGCATCTTCACCACGGTTGATCCGGCCACCGGCCAACGTGACAGCGGCGGTGAGCCGTTTAAGACCCTGCGCACTTATCGCTTTGACAAAGCCAAACGCGGGGTGATGTTCGGGATGAATCTGATTCCGCGCGTGATCGGCCAGTTAGGCGTTGGCAATGACGTTCAGGTGCTGACTTAGGCGCAGGCGGACCCGTCTTGATCACATCCCTCGCGGGGGGGGCATCGCGCGGCGAGCGCCTGAGCAGATAACGCAGTGGGCACAGCGCCCGCTGCTGGGGCTATCAGCGGCCACCAGTCGTTCTATCCGGGGCTAACCCGTCGCTGGCCGATTGCGACGCCGTGAGCGGCGCGGTTTGGCCTTGATTTCGTGCTGCCCTTGAATCTGTGCCATCGCCCCTTCGGTGACGTTGCCGAGCACATTCACCACCGTATTGATATCCGGTGCCGCGCCAGGCGCGGTGCTGTCCAGCGCGTCGCGCATCGCGCGCACATGCTCAGGTGAGGTGCCGCAGCACCCGCCGACGATTCTGGCGCCGGCATCGCGCGCCAGCACTGCGTACTGCGCCATGAGTTGCGGGGTGCCGTTGTACTGAATCTCCCCGTCGACAAATTCCGGAATGCCACAATTTGCCTTGGCGACCAGCACGCTGTCCGCATCCGCGCTGGCTGCGCGAATGCTAATAACCGTGGCGACCACTTCGGAGGCGCCGACGCCGCAGTTTGTGCCGAAAGCGTGCAAATGGCCGAGGCCATCGTTCGCGCCCGATGTGCAAAGCTGCGCCACATCATGGGCACCCAGGCCCATCATGGTGCGCCCGTTGGTGTCAAAGCTGAGGGTGCAGACCACCGGCAGCCCAGCACGTGATGCGCCCTCTACGGCCGCCTGGACTTCCTCACGCGAGGACATGGTCTCAATCCACATAACATCTGCACCCCCTGCGGCGAGTGCGTTCGCCTGCTCAGCGAATGCCGCGACCGCCTCCTCGTGGGTCAGGCTGCCAAGCGGGGCCAGAATCTCACCGGTCGGCCCGATGGAGCCGGCGACTACCACATCGCGCCCGCTTTGCTGCACGGTTTCGCAGGCAATGCGTGCGGCAGCGAGGTTGAGTTCGTGCACTCGGTCCTGTGCACGGTGCAGCTTCAATCGGTAGCGGGTGCCGCCAAAAGTGTTGGTCAGGATCAGGTCTGACCCCGCCTCGATAAAACTGCGGTAGTGCGTCGCAATGCGGTCCGGGTGCTCGACGTTCCACAGCTCGGGGGCATCGCCGCTTTGCAAACCCAGCGCAAACAGGTTGGTGCCGGTGGCGCCATCTGCCAGCAGGCATGCCCGCTCTGCCAGCAGTCGTTCGAATCGATTGGTCATTGTTATTTTAAAAACTGGATATTATTGGGGGACCTTTATTATACGCGGGCGGTTGGCGGTAGGTGCGACCGAATAAGCATAATGCGCGTTAAGCCGTGTCGGGTTCAGTCCTTAAAGTGTCGTTTCAGAGCCTGCCAGCAGTCCAGGTAGTCTTTTTGCAGCTGTGGCGCCTGCATAGCGAACGCGGTGGGCTGTATTAGATAGCGCGACTCGAACATAAAGGCCATCGTGTTGGCCAGATGTTCCGGCAGCAGTTGCGCGTTGCTGGCGTTCTCAAACGCAGTGGCATCCGGCCCGTGGGGCGACATGCAGTTGTGCAGGCTGGCGCCGCCGGGCGCGAAGCTCTGGCCCGGCTTGGCATCGTAGACGCCATAGATGAGCCCCATAAACTCCGACATGATGTTGCGGTGGTACCAAGGCGGACGGAACGTGTCCTGCATCACCAGCCAGCGGGGTGGGAAAATAACAAAGTCCACATTGGCCGTGCCCGGCGTGTCGGACTGCGAGGTGAGCACCGTGAAGATGGACGGGTCGGGGTGATCGTATGAGATCGAGCCGATGGTATTAAAACGGGTAAGGTCGTATCGGTAGGGGGCCAGATTGCCATGCCATCCCACCACGTCCAGCGGGGAGTGCTCCATGGTACAGCGGAACAGATTGCCGGCCAGCTTGGCCACCAGCTCCACCTCGCCCTGCGCAGTGTCATAGGCGGCCCGCGGGTATTCGAAGTCTCGGGCATTCGCCAGCCCGTCGGTGCCAATGGGCCCACGCTCGGGTAACTGCAGGATGGCGCCATAGTTCTCGCAGATATAGCCGCGACACGGTTCGCTCAGGCGTACCTGAAATTTGATACCGCGCGGGATCACAGCGATGCTCCCAGGCGCGACGGACAAGGGCCCCATCTCGGTGTGCAGATCGAGCGTGCCGGTCTGCGGCACGATCAACAGCTCACCATCGGCGTTGTAAAAATACCGGTCGCTCATCGACTGATTGGCCAGGTATAGGTGAATGCCCAGCCCTGCCTGCATGCGCACATCGCCGTTGGCCGCCATCGTGCGCAGCCCGTCAACAAAATCCAGTGGCTCGGTGGGAATGTCGAACGCATCCCAGCGCAGTTGGTCGGGTGGTGTGGCCGGATCGTCCACCGCGCCTGTGTGCAGCCCCGCATGTGCGAGCGGGGTAAAGGGCCCGTGCATCACGCTTGGGCGTATGCGGTACATCCAACTGCGGAAATTCATCGCGCTGGGCGCGGTAAAGGCACTGGCGCTGAATTTCTCGGCATACAGACCAAGCGGATGGCGCTGAGGAGAATTACGGCCAACGGGCAGGGCGCCCGCCACCGCTTCGCTGGCGTGGTTGTTGCCGAAGCCGCTTTGATAGGTATAGCTGGGGAATGCAATAGCGTCTTTGCCTGCGACCGCCATGGGCGTGCCCTCGAATCCGTTGCTTGATATCAGGCGCGCATTTTAGCGCACCACGTGCGAGGCAGGCGTCCCCCCACGCAGGGACATGTTCAGAATCGGGCGGCATCAACGGCTGCGATACTGGTGGAAAGCCGATCAAGGGACTTCTATTTTTAGGACGAGCACACTAGAATAAAGAGTGAGTATGTTGCCATCCGTGTAAACCGGACGTTTAGGCTAGACGCGTAAGTCGGAAAAGAACGGTTAAGCCGGTGATCACAGTTTTCGTGTAGATACGGTTAGCGTGTACTCTTAGGATGTGCCCATATCGCCACCTGGCAGGATGCTCTGCCGGGTGTTGAGGGGTGCGGTCACCTAACGCGGGTACACGAATGAAAAAGCCTTTAGCCCTTCTGTTGTCTTTGTGCTGCACCAGCGCTTACGCCGAGCTGCAGCCAGAGCCACTGTTCCAGTACAACACTCTGCCCGAGACTTATCCGCCGCACTGGCTGTTGGTACACGATGCCACCTTCTTTCATATGCTGGAGGGGCGGGTCTATCTCATCGACCCCACCGCCACCGATATGACGATGGTGAAGGGGATGGTCACCGCCTCGTTTATCGCGGATTTCCATACATCCGCCACCCGTTCGGAATTCTACGTGGCTGAGACCTTCTATAGCCGCGGCAGTCGCGGGGAGCGCACCGACGTCATCACCATTTACGATCGCGAAACACTTGCCCCAAGCGGTGAGGTGTTGATTCCGGCCAAACGGGCCAGCACCATGCCCAATCGCTGGAAAATGCAGCTCACTAATGACGAGCGCTTCTTGCTGCTGTTCAATCTGTCTCCGGCCACCTCGGTCACGGTGGTGAACATGGTGGATCGCAAGTTTGTGGGTGAGATTCCCATACCGGCCTGCGCTTACGTGTATCCCACCGGTGATACGGGCTTTACCGCCATCTGTGGTGACGGCAGCCTACACTCGTTTAGTCTGCGCCGCGACGGCGAGGTAAAAAACCAGTCCCGCACCGAGCCGTTCTTTGACGTTGACGCGGATGCATTGTTCGAAAAACCCGCGATACATAAGCGTGTGGCGTACTTTCCCACCTTCGAGGGGGATCTGGTGCAGGTGGATATGAGCGGCGAGCGCGCGCGGGTAAGCCAACCCTGGGCACTACGCGGTGAGGACGAGGGCAACTGGCGCCCCGGCGGCATTCAGATCGCTGAGACAGATGCAGACGGCCTGCTATACGTGCTGATGCATTCGCACGGCGGCGAAGGTACGCACAAAGATCCGGGTGAACAGGTGTGGGTGTTCAATACCCGTACCCAGGAGTGTCTGCAGCGCATCAGCCTGCAGACCCCGGCGCTGTCCATCACGCTCACGCCCGAAGCAGACAACCCGACACTGGTGGCCACCAACGTCGATATGGCGTTGGATATCTATGCGGCGAAGTCTGGCAAGTTTGTGCGCACGCTGCCGCACTTTGGGCAGGAAACGCCGTTTGTGGTTTATCCGCAAAAGCAGGCGGAGAAATAACGATGAAATGGTTTGATCAGATAATCGAGCGCCGCGCGCGGCAGTTGGCAAGCACTACCTCGCGTCGCAGTTTCTTAAGTCGCGCGGGTGCTGTGTTGGTTGGCGCTACAGCGCTGCCGCTGTTGCCGGTGTTTCGCGATGCCGAGGCGCAGGCGGACGAGAACGATCCCGGCGACCCGCAAGCCTGCGACTACTGGCGATACTGTGCGATTGACGGATTCCTGTGCAGCTGTTGCGGCGGCACGCATAACAGTTGCCCGCCCGGTACCGAGATGTCGCCGATGACCTGGCTGGGCACGTGCGAGAATCCGGCCGACGGCAAACACTACGTTATCTCCTACAACGACTGCTGCGGCAAAGTAGGCTGTGATGCCTGCCTGTGCAATCGCAACGAGCGCGACCGGCCGCCATATCGCCCGCAGGTGTCCAACGACATTAACTGGTGCCTGGGCACGTCCAGCCTGATCTACAATTGCTCTACTGCGATTGTGATCGGGGTGTCCTCTAAGCCTTCCTAGCGGCCGTATGATGGCGGGCCAGGTCCGAGCAGTTTCTGCAGTGTTTGCGCTGATTGGTGCGCTGGCGTTGGCGGTTATGCTACAGGCCGGGCCGGCCGGTGCCGAGCCAACGCCGCGCGAACCACTTAACTACATGCTTAACTGCCAGGGCTGTCACGGCTCCGATGGACAGGGCGTGCCCGGCAAAGTGCCGCGCATGAAAGGTTTTACCGGATTTTTCCTGCACACACAGCGCGGCCGCGAGTTTGTGATCCGGGTGCCGGGGGTGTCCGGCTCGCCGCTGGCGGATGAGCCGATGACAGCGCTGGTTAACTGGTATCTGCGAACTTACAGCGCCGAGCAGTTGCCGGAGGGATTTGTGCCGTACTCCACCGAAGAGGTCGCGCGCCTGCGTCGCCAGCCGCTGGCCGACCCTGCAGCAGAGCGTGCGGCGGTCATGCGCGAGCTGGATGAGCAACTGCCACGGGTTGCCGCCGCCGCGCGCGCGGCCAGCGCCGACTACACCCGTTCCGTGTCGGCACCCTAAACAATCTTATTGCAGGAGCATTGCGGATGAGCAGTCAGGGCGCCGCCCCGGCCAGTCTGGAGCCGATTGAGAAAGCAAGCGTTGATGAACTGCGTGCACTGCAGCTTGAGCGGCTGGCCGAGTCGCTGCGGCACACTTACCAGAACGTTGCCGAGTTCCGCGCCCGATGCGAGAAGGTGGGCGCACACCCGGACAACCTGAAGCGGTTAGAGGACCTGGCGACGTTCCCCTTTACCACCAAGGAAGACCTGCGCAAGAACTATCCGTTCGGGATGTTTGCGGTGCCGATGGAGCAAGTGGTTCGAGTGCATGCTTCCAGCGGTACCACCGGTAAGCCGACCGTGGTCGGGTACACGCAAAGCGATATCGACGTATGGGCCAAGGTTTGCGCCCGCTCTATCCGGGCGGCTGGCGGCACCGCGGCAGACATCATCCATGTGGCGTACGGATATGGGCTGTTCACCGGGGGCCTGGGCGCGCATTACGGTGCTGAGCGTCTTGGTGCGACGGTGATTCCCATGTCCGGCGGGCAGACTGAAAAGCAGGTGCAGCTTATCTGCGATTTTCGGCCGCAGATCATCATGTGCACGCCATCCTATATGTTCAATATTGCCGACGAATTTGAGCGCCAGGGCATGAACCCGGCGGACAGCTCACTGCGGGTGGGCATCCATGGTGCAGAGCCATGGACCGATGCCATGCGCAAAGAGATAGAGCAGCGCTGCGGTATGGATGCCGTGGACATCTACGGGCTGTCGGAGGTGATGGGCCCTGGCGTGGCCAGCGAGTGCATTGAGACCAAAGATGGGCCCACGCTGTGGGAAGACCATTTTTATCCAGAGATTATCGACCCGTTGACCGGCCAGGTGCTGGCGGACGGGGAGTATGGCGAGTTGGTGTTCACCTCGTTAACCAAGCGGGCAATGCCCGTCATTCGGTATCGTACCCGCGATCTCACGCGTTTGTTGCCGGGCACCGCTCGCACCATGCGGCGGATGGATAAGATTACCGGTCGCAGCGACGACATGATGATTATCCGTGGCGTTAACGTGTTTCCGAGCCAGATTGAGGAGCACATTCTGGCCGAGCAACTCAGCCCGCACTACCAGCTTGAACTTAGTCGCAGTGGCAACATGGATGTGCTGACCGTAAACGTTGAACTTGCGCAGGCCGGCGATGCCAGGGCCGCAGAGCAGGCGGCTGCTGCGCTTCGTGGCAGGATTAAAACCCACGTAGGTGTGAGTACTATCGTCAATGTTCTACAACCCGGCAGCATTACCCGATCAGAAGGTAAAGCGGTGCGCGTGATCGATCAGCGCACCTGACCCGCGGCCGGTGCGTTGGCCGGCGATCCGGCGGGGGCATCCGCGCTTGTACATCACGCCCGCCGTGCGTGATGCCTGGCCGATTTGGCGGTGTCGATATGACCATAAGTACGCGGTGCAGGGCAGTCTCCCGCAAAACACGTTAGAAACTGGTGGAATCAGCCTGTTTATCGAGCTGATTTGTTCGATCAGGGCTTACATCCGGAAGCAATTGTTTCTACTATCAATAGGAATTCTTATGCTATGAGAAGTTACATTGATGAAAATAGGCGCGATGCAGGCAGAAAGCGACAGGGTATTACGCAAGCGAGCAACTTCGTATGACGTAGCGAAGCTGGCGGGCGTGTCGCAGTCGGCCGTCTCCCGGGTATTTCAGGAGGGGGCCAGCGCCTCGGCTAGGATGCGTGAACGTGTATTGGCGGCAGCCAATACACTCGGATATCGACCCAACGCGATCGCCCGGGGGTTGATCACACAGCGCTCCAACATGGTGGCCGTCGTGATTTCCCAACAGACCAACCTGTACTACCCGGAGGTACTGCTGCATCTGGAGCGGCATTTATCCGAGCAAGGCATACGTGTGCTGCTGTTTACGCCCGAGCACGAGGGCGGGGTGGATTCCATGCTGGAGCATATTCTTCAGTACCGCGTTGATGGCATGGTGGCCGCAGCGCGACTGTCGCCCGAACAGGTGGCGACCATCCACAACGCACACATTCCGTTAGTCTTCTTTAACCGATCACTGGAGGCGGCTGCGGTGAACTCGGTGTGTTGCGACCAGGAAGGGGGGGCGCGCTGGCTGGTGAATGAGTTGCATGCGGCTGGGCACGAACGCTACGCGATCATTGCCGGCCCCGAGGACTCGCCGGTGAGCGACCTGCGTACTGCAAGCGCCTTACGGCGGTTGTGGGAGTTGGGGGTGGAGAACGTTCGGGTGGTACGCGGTGATTATGGATATGCGAGCGGGCGGGCCGCGTTTGCCGAGATTGCACGCCACACAAGCCAAGTGCCGGATGCGGTGCTTGCCGTGAACGATGTAACGGCGATCGGTTGCATCGACGAGGCGCGCGAAGGCTTCGCGCTGAAGGTGCCGGGGGATATGTCAGTGGTGGGGTTTGACGGAGCTGGCCCGGCGTTCTACGCCGCCTATCATCTAAGCACAGTGAGGCAGCCAGTGGGGCGAATGAGCGAAGCGGCGGTCTCAATACTGGTGGCACGGATCGAAGACCCGGATCTGTCTCCCGAGAACCGGGTGTTTTCAGGCGAGCCTATTCGCGGTGAATCCTCTCGCTTCGCCCTCAGGTAAACAGCGATTCCAGGTTGAGCCCCGCCTCCAGCGGTGTGTCCTGCATAAACGGGAAGACGGCATCGGCTGCGCCGGCCTGGGCCCACTCGCACGCCGCGCCAAAGATATGCTCAAAACTGGTTAAGCCTTCAACGTCCGGGCTTTCATCCGCCAGCCGCGTAAGTTCTGATTGCGGGAACATGTCGCCATAGATACCGCCGCGCACGCTGTTGCCAAACAGCAGCGCTATGTTGCCCTCGCCGTGGTCGGTGCCGCCATCGCCATTGGCGCGAATTTGCCGCCCGAATTCGCCTGACAGCATGAACACTGTGTTGTCCTGCACATCTTGCGGCAGCGTGCTGGTCAGCGCGTCAAAGGCCATGTGGGTGCCGAACAGGTCGGTCAGCCTGGGTTCGAGTTCTTCCAGTTGATGGTCATGTGTGTCGAAGCCGTCGTACTGCAATGACATCACCCGTGGGTTGAGGATGTCGCTGCAGGCAAAACTGTCGTACAGATTGCGCATCTGCTCGCCAAACTGCGGATTAAACAGCGTCGGCGTATCGCCCTGGTACAGGGCCGAAATAGCCTCCGGTACCGGGATGTTCGCGAGGCGTGCATCAATCGGTTCACCAAACTCACGAATTTGCTGCTCTAAATCCACAATGCGGCGATACACTGAGTTGGTCGGCACTTGCTCACGTTTGCTTTGGTAGTAACTGCGCAGCGAGCGCACCAGGCGTTCTCTTTGCGCATCAGACGGCGAGTCGAACAGCGAGATATTTCGCGTGTCCGGCGCAGAGATTAGTCGCGTATTACTGCGTGGCTGATCCGCCTCAGCTTCGGGCACAAAGGCAAACTGCAAAGGCAACTTGTTAAGGGCCAGGACATTGGCATCGGTCTGCATCGCGAGGCGCCCGCCCCAACCGGAATAGCGTGTGTCCAGGCGCTGGGCCAGATGATCGCCCCGGTGCATCACCACCAGCCCGTGCGCATGGTCACGGGTGGAGGCCCCGAATGCATTGCAGATAATCGCCAGCTTGCCGTCGGACCACATCCGCTCCAGCCAACCGCAATTGCTCAAGATGCCAAAATCGAATTCGCCGTTGGATTGTGGCAGGTAGCTGTTTTGCCAGCGGCCTTCCCAGGCACTGGGCTGGTCGGCCAGCCCGTGGGCGGAGGCCATCGACTGCCAGTAGCGGTAGCCGTAACTGGAGGCATCCGCGTTGAAGGCCGGCGGCAGCAAATAGCGCAGATCCGGCCCGCCGTTGAGAGTGATATGCACCAGCGTGCGCTGATCAAGCAAAGGAAAGCCGTCCGCGGCCGGTGCCGCCCGGGCTGCCGATAGTCTCGGCAACGGGCTGGCGCCGTACAGCGCGGCGCTTGCCAGTGACAGTCGCAACAGGTCCCGTCGGTTCACGTTAGATGCCCTCCTGGGCAAAGGCATAAGGCGTCGCGAGAATAAAGTTGATCGCAAGCCCTACGCGGCGGTTAGCGGTGCTGAATTTCACCGGGTCCGGATCATTTAACAAGACCTCTGTCTGCGCTAGATCGTTCAGCAGTCCGCTCAAGCGCAGGTCGCTGCTAAGTTCGGTGGAACTCAGTACATGATCCAGATCGTCTGGGTAAGCCAGGGTAAGAAAATCGTCATCGCCCGCCAGGAAAGCGTAAATATGCGCTCGCTCGACCACACCAAAATCGCGTAAGCCATCGGCGATGAAGCGCTGCCATAGGTAATCTGCGACGGCCTGCACAACATGGCGCCCTTGCGCATCGGCGGGGATGTGCGCGCCCCAGTCCTTGGTCCAGGTAACGCCGTTAATCTCCCGGTCCGGTTCGCCATACAGGCCGTATTGATCGGTGTGGCGGGCGAAGGCGTTGTTGAACACGATGGATGTTGCTGAGGCCTGCAACCCGGTCTGGCTTCCAAATACATCGTGACTCGGCTCGAACATTTTGACCTCATCCCGCTGGAAGCGCGTGACATCATACAAATCTAAATCAGATTCGATGGCACTGTGAATCATCCGGTTGGTGATAATCATGTGCCGCTCGATGCTGCTCCAGTACTTGTGCCTGTCCGGCGAGTGGAAGGTGTCGGAGATGGCGTATGCGCTGATGAACTCAAGCAGATTTTTGGCGCTGTTCTCTTCCCAGGCCTCGCGTAGCACCTGCCGTTTGGCCTCGGTGAGGTTGTCATCGGCCAGATCGCGAACCACCATCACGGGGAAGTTCTGCACGCTCTCCGGGTGCTCCACCGCGATGGGCGACAGGCGCTCGATCCGTTCGAGTGCGTCGACGCCGCCGACGCTGCGTTCCAGCAATCGAAGTTGTCCGGGGGCGTGCTCCTCGGTGGAGAAGTGCACTTGGTCGGATAGCAGCCCGCTGTTCTCATCCACTTGCACACTTAAGCCAGAAAGCGCGCTGGCGGTGTTCTTGACGGTGGTGGTCTCGTGGCCGAGCGGATCGTATTCGCCGAAGATGCCAAAGAACAACTGATAGTACTCGCGTGCGAAGTCTTCGTTGCACCGGCATTCGCCGTTGACAAAAACGTTCTTGCGATGCCCGTATTGCGTGGCGATCGCTGCGGAGGTAGCTGCAGCCGTCACAATGCGGTGGTAGGGCAGCCGGTTGGCGTAGCCGGACAGAATGTCTTCGTAATAGGTGGCGACCTGCTGTTTGCTGGCAATGCCCAGGTTCACTGCCATGTGGTAGTTGGTTTCCCACAAGCCCAGGCGGTGGCGCAGCGGGTTCAGCCCTGGGCTGGCAGCAGCACGCGCCCACACCAGTTGCAGACGCGCTTCAATATCGTACAGCGCCCGATCCGCCTCGGGCGTGGCGTTGGCGGGGTCGTTCGACTGCCAAAACTCGGCGAGCGCGCTTAGTGATGCCTCGCGCAGGTGCAGATCGGTCTGGGCGGGGTCGGCCTGGGCCAGTTTCAGATTGTGCTCGGCGGGATCGAAGATCTCCAGAATCGCCAGTTGCGGGGGCATGTCGGCCCACTCGGCAATTTGCGCATCGGTGGCCTGGCTGGCGAAGGCGAAGGTGTGCAAGACCTGGCGTACCGCCGTCTGGTCCCAGGCTTCGTCCGACACGATGGTAAAGCCTTTGGCGAGCGGTGGCGGGT